>NZ_CABTZR010000011.1 GCF_902489365.1 uncultured Corynebacterium sp.
ACGGGTTTTGAATCCGTTGCCTCTGCCAATTGGGCTACAGGGGCGCACAAGCAACGATACTAGCGCAGCGGACCAATTCGAACCTAATTGCCTGCCTGTGGCCCTCGACGGTGTCATTGAGCGCAACACGTTAGGATGGGCCGGGTGACTACTTCTCAGCCTCGACTCCTGCTCATTGACGGCCACTCCATGGCCTTTCGCGCATTTTATGCACTGCCCGCAGAGAACTTCTCCACCTCGGGCGGACAGCACACCAATGCGGTGTATGGCTTTCTTTCCATGTTGGCGAACATTCTGACTGAGGAAAAGCCGGACTTCGTCGCAGTGGCCTTTGATGTGGGGCGAAAGACCTTCCGCACGGAGATGTTCCCGGAGTACAAGGCGCAGCGTGAGGCCGCTCCAGAAGAGTTCCGCGGCCAGGTCGAGCTCATCCGAGAGGTCTTGGACACCCTCGGTATCACCACGTTGTCGCGCGATAACTTCGAAGCTGACGACATCGTGGCCACGTTGTCCACTCAGGCCGGCGCGGATTATGAGACCTTCCTGGTCACCGGTGACCGCGACTATTTGCAGCTTGTCGACGACTCCACGACCGTCCTCTATCCCATGCGAGGGGTATCCAAGCTGCATCGCTTTACCCCGGAGGCAGTAGAAGAGAAGTATGGCCTGAGCCCCGAGCAGTACCCAGATTTCGCAGCCCTGCGCGGGGACCCCTCCGATAACCTGCCGTCTGTCCCGAAGGTGGGGGAGAAGACCGCCACGAAGTGGATCACGCAGTACGGCTCTTTGGATGGCCTCATCGAGCATGCCGAAGAGATAAAGGGTGTGGCGGGGCAGAACTTCCGCGACCGCATCGAACAGGTCAAGCTCAACCGGAAGCTCACCCAAATGGTGACGGACATGGACCTGGAGGTTGGCCCGGCGGACCTCGGCTTTAAGGGAGCTGTGGCTAGCGAGGTGGCAGCTCGCTTCGACGAGTTGGAATTCGGCACCAACCTGCGCGAGCGGGTCCTCAACGCCGTCCCGCACGACGCCGCCGATGCTGCCGCCGCAGAGGACACCCCGGAAGTGACCGTGACCGTGGTGGACACTCCGCTGACTGAGTGGCTCGAGGACAAAGAACACGTAGCGGTCTTCGTGCAAGGCGACGGAACACCGGGCGCGGGTGATGCCGCAGCACTAGCACTCGTCGATTCCTCCTTTGAAGGACTCCAGATTGAATTGGGGGACTTGGGCGCGGCCGACGACGCCGCACTGGCCGCCTGGTTGGAATCGGATGCGCCGAAGTACCTCCACGAGGCAAAGGCCGCCTGGCACATGCTGGCCGGCCGGGGGATTGAGCTGCACGGAATTGCCCATGACACCGCCCTTGCCGCCTACCTCTTGCGTCCGGGCCAGCGCACGTATGCGTTGACGGATGTGTACCAGCGCCACCTGCAGAAGTCCCTCGGGGCCGCCACGGAGCAGCTCTCCCTCTTGGATGACAATCAGCTTGTGGAACAGGCCGGCGCCATCATGGAGCTGGCGGCAGAGTTGACGAGTCAACTGCAGGAGATTGATTCCTTCGAGCTTTATACCGACCTTGAGCTGCCTCTGGTGAGCATCCTGGCGCGCATGGAAGCCGCTGGCATCGCAGTGGACCGAGACGTCTTAGAGACGCAGCGCGATGCCTTCATCGAGCAGGTTAACGAGCAAGAGCGCGCTGCCCGCGAGCTCGCTGGTGACGATTCCCTCAACCTGAACTCCCCGAAGCAGCTGCAGGCAGTGCTGTTTGAGACCTTCGATATGCCAAAGACGAAGAAGACCAAGACGGGCTATTCCACCGCGGCTAAGGAAATCGAGCAGCTCGCTGCTACCCACCCGCACCCCTTCTTGGATCACCTGCTGGCGCACCGCGAGTACCAGAAGATGAAAACGACGCTGGAGGGGCTCATCAAGACCATCCAGCCGGATGGCCGCATCCACACCACGTTCAACCAGACTGTGACTTCAACAGGCCGGTTGTCCTCCACGGAGCCGAACCTGCAAAACATTCCGGTGCGCACGGAGGCGGGGCGCCAGATCCGCTCGGCCTTCGTGGTGGGGGAAGGCTATGAAACCCTGATTACGGCGGACTACTCGCAGATCGAGATGCGCGTCATGGCTCATCTCTCCGCTGACCCCGGCCTCATCGAGGCCTACCGCGAGGGCGAGGATCTGCACAACTACGTCGGCTCCAAGGTCTTTGACGTTCCGGTGGATGAGGTCACACCGGAGCTGCGCCGCCGCGTCAAGGCCATGTCCTATGGCCTTGTGTATGGTCTCTCCGCTTATGGTCTGTCACAGCAGCTAGGTATCCCGGCACGCGAAGCCAAGGAGATCATGGAGAGCTACTTCGAACGTTTCGGTGGCGTGAAGCGCTATCTCGATGAGGTTGTCGTGCAGGCCCGCAAGGATGGCTACACCTCCACGGTCTTTGGGCGTCGGCGCTACTTGCCGGAGCTCAACTCCGACAACCGCGTGGCGCGCGAAAACGCCGAGCGTGCGGCCCTCAACGCCCCCATCCAGGGCACGGCGGCAGACATCATCAAGGTCGCCATGATCCGCGTGGACAAGGCTTTGGAAGGCATGGCTTCACGCGTGCTCCTCCAAGTTCACGACGAACTCGTTGTGGAGGTAGCTCCAGGTGAAACCGAGGAAGTCCAGAGCATCCTAGAACGCGAGATGGACAAGGCTATCGAGTTGACCGTGCCCCTCGAGGTTTCCGTGGGGGAGGGGAAGAACTGGGACGCTGCAGCGCACTAGGGATTCAGGACAAGCCCACCGCACGCTCGTCTTCGGTGGGCGTGCGGCGCTCCACCAAGCATCCGGCGAGGAGATCGAAGGGAGTTTGGCCGAGCAGGAGGACGCTGAGTCCGAGGATGCTCAATACCGTTGGCTCCACGTAGGGAAGCCCCGTCAGTGCGAGCAAAGTGAGAAGCAGCCAGCTGTTGCGGATCGCCGCGCTGGCGATGCCGGGGCGCTCAGCGATGACCTCCAGCTTCAGCGACCACTTGCCCAGAGAAGTCTGCTTTGTGGCCTCTACCCACACCCGATAGACGTAGAACACGAGGGCCAGAGCAACAATGTCATAAATTGCACCCGCCCTGCCTGTGAGCACGCCATCGGTGCTGAGGTCGACAAGCCATTTGAGTAGCACAATGACGGCGGCGGCGAGGAAGGCGTCGATCCACCACGCCACCGTGCGGCGCAGAAAAATCCCGAGGCGTTCTAAAAGCATGGCTGCCAGCTTAGTTCGCTGCGGCCAGCAGACTCGGCAACAGGGTGGGCGGTGCCGGCCTAGCGCGCTTCGCAGACGAAGATGGCGGTACCGGGGAAAATGGCTCCCCGCTCGGGTGACCACTGGCCCCAGGTGATGTCGAGGCCCTCTGGCCAGTCGGGTTCAATGAGGTTGCAGATCTCGAAAGAACCGCGCACCTGTAGTGCTCGCACCCAATCACCCATCGTGCGGTGGAACTCGGCGTAGCTGAGCTCACCACTGTCATCCTGCTCAAGGTAGGCGCGCTCAAAATAGGGCAGCTCCGCGGTGAGGTTCTGTGGATCATCAGGGAAAACCCAACGCATGGGGTGTGGCACAGAAAAGACGAAGCGGCCATGAGGGCGCAGAACACGGTGGACTTCACGCAGTGCCTGGTCAAGGTCGGCGACGAAGGGCAGTGCGCCAAAGGCGGAGAAGACGACGTCGAAGGATCCGTCACGATAGGGAAGTGCTAGGGCATCAGCCTGAACGAGCGGTAGGCCACTCTCGGCATGGGAAAGCATTCCAGACGAGAGATCGAAGCCCGTGGCAAAGCGCGCGCGTCCTTGCAGCCACTGCGTACAAGGCGCGGAGCCGCAGCCGAGCTCGAGAACGGTGGCGGAGGAGACGTCGCCAAGCAGCTGCGCCTCATCTTCATGCAGCATCTCTGGGCACCAGTAGAAAGAGGATAGATACTCGGGGTGTTCCGCGTGGTAGGAGTCGGCGTCATCGTCCCAAAAATCACGGTTGGCTGCGGATGCAGAAAACGATGCTGAAGACATTGTTACTTTCCTAAATTCTTTTCCATGTCGTATTTGCCGTTTTAGCTGCGGGGATGTAGGGTTGTACGGGCGTGTCTATGACTCGGGACGCGCTGGGCTACTGTAGGAGAGCTCGGCACGGCTGCGAGTCGGGATTGAAATCCATCTTAAGCCTTGCGCATCTGCGCTGCTTAATGACGCTTTTCAAGAGACGCGTAACTGTCCAATTACGATCTCCTACGTTTATTCGGAGCATAACTACATGCCAACTTCTAACACCCCTCAGGTTGCGATCAACGACATCGGAACCGCAGAGGACTTCCTCGCAGCTGTCGACGCCACCATCAAGTACTTCAACGATGGTGACATCGTCGAGGGCACCGTGGTCAAGGTTGACCACGACGAGGTCCTGCTCGACATCGGTTACAAGACCGAGGGCGTCATCCCGTCCCGCGAGCTCTCCATCAAGCACGACGTCAACCCGGATGAGGTTGTCGAGGTCGGCGACGAGATCGACGCACTTGTTCTCACCAAGGAGGACAAGGAAGGCCGTCTGATCCTGTCCAAGAAGCGCGCACAGTACGAGCGTGCTTGGGGCGCCGTCGAGGAGCTGCACGCCAAGGAAGAGCCGGTCACCGGTACCGTCATCGAGGTTGTCAAGGGTGGTCTCATCCTGGACATCGGCCTCCGTGGCTTCCTTCCGGCATCCCTCGTTGAGATGCGCCGCGTCCGCGACTTGGAGCCGTACATCGGCCAGGAGCTCGAGGCCAAGATCATCGAGCTGGACAAGCAGCGCAACAACGTTGTTCTGTCCCGCCGCGCATACCTCGAGCAGACCCAGTCCGAGGTCCGCTCCGAGTTCCTGCACCAGCTGCAGAAGGGCCAGGTCCGCAAGGGCGTTGTCTCCTCCATCGTCAACTTCGGCGCCTTCGTCGATCTCGGCGGTGTCGACGGCCTGGTTCACGTCTCCGAGCTGTCCTGGAAGCACATCGACCACCCGTCTGAGGTTGTCACCGTGGGCGACGAGGTCACCGTCGAGGTTCTCGACGTTGACCTGGACCGCGAGCGCGTGTCCCTGTCCCTGAAGGCAACCCAGGAGGATCCGTGGCGCGTCTTCGCCCGCACCCACGCTGTGGGCCAGATCGTCCCGGGCAAGGTCACCAAGCTCGTTCCGTTCGGCGCCTTCGTTCGCGTCGAGGAGGGCATCGAGGGCCTCGTCCACATCTCCGAGCTGGCTCAGCGCCACGTGGAGGTTCCGGACCAGGTTGTCAACGTTGGCCAGGAAGTCATGGTCAAGGTCATCGACATCGATCTCGAGCGTCGCCGCATCTCCCTGTCTGTTAAGCAGGCAGACGAGGACTACACCGACGAGTTCGATCCGTCCAAGTACGGCATGGCTGACTCCTACGACGAGCAGGGCAACTACGTGTTCCCGGAGGGCTTCGATCCGGAGACCAACGAGTGGCTCGAGGGCTACGACGAGCAGCGTCAGGCTTGGGAGGCTCGCTACGCCGAGTCCGAGCGTCGCTTCAACCTGCACACCGCTCAGATCGAGCGCAACCGTGCTGCAGCTGCTGAGGCTGCTGAGTCCGCTGCCAACTCCAACTACTCTTCCGAGTCTCAGGATGCAGCTCCGGCATCCGATTCTCAGGCAGAGGTTGGTGGCTCCCTCGCATCTGACGAGCAGCTCGCTGCTCTGCGCGACAAGCTCGCTGGCAACTAAGAGCAGAACTAACCTTTAGGTTAGGTTCTACCGCCTAGGCCGAGTAGGTCTGGTTTTCGTAAAGGCCGTCTTTCCCCACTGGGGAGAGGCGGCCTTTCGCGTATCCTAAACCGGTATGAAGATTATTGGACTTACCGGCGGAATCGGCAGCGGAAAATCCACCGTGGCCCAGCTCCTCGTGCAGGAAGGCTGGGTGCTGGTGGACGCAGATCGCATCGCCCGTGACATCGTTGAACCGGGGCAGCCAGCGCTCGCTGAGTTAGCGGACGCTTTCGGGGAGGATATCCTTCAAGCCGATGGAACCCTCGATCGTGGGTTACTGGCTTCCCGCGCTTTCACCAGCCGCGAGAAAACCGATCTCCTCAATTCCATTACCCACCCGCGCATCCAAGAGGAAACCCAAGCGCGCTTCGAAGCAGCGCGCCAAGGTGGTGCCGACTTCGTTGTTTATGACATGCCGCTCCTCGTCGATAAAGGGCTTCACAACGACATGGACGCCACCATCGTCGTCGACGTTGATGTGGAGGAGCGAGTGCGCCGACTTGTTGAGTACCGCGGCCTGGAGGAAAGCGATGCGCGCCGCCGGATAGCCGCGCAGATCCCCGACGATGTACGCCGTGCTGCCGCTGATTTTGTGATCGACAATAATGGACCCCGCGACAAGCTCGATGCGCAGGTCGCGGAGGTGGCCGGGAAACTACGTGCCCGCCTAGGCTAGCGCGTTGCTACGACGTCTGAGACGGCGATGTGGTCATTGTTTTCCATGTCATCGCCCACAAAATCTAGGTCCGTGCGCATAAGCATGGTGTTGTAGTCGCGCCACGACGTTAGCGTGTAATACAGGTGCTGATCATCCTGGTTCGGCAGCACGAAGGGCGCGTAGGTGTCGTTCAGCGGTTCGCCGCTGACGACCTTGGTGGTCTCAGCGCTAACCACCATGCGGCGTGGCGACCACGGACCCTCCGGGCTATCCGCGGTACGCATGACGATGCCCTCGCCCTCCACCCCGTACATGGTGACGAACTTGCCCAAGTACTGGTTATAGGCGACGGAGAGCTCTGAGACCTTACCGTCAAGCACTTCGCTAGCTCGTGCCGGATCCTTTACCCAGGAGCCATCAGAGTAATAGCTCAAGGCACGTTCGTTGGGGAATTCCGATTTCAGCGCGCGCGCCAGGTAAGCGGGGCCGCGGCGGCCGTTGCCCGTGGTGAAGCGGTAGACATAGTCCCCGTGCTCGACAAAGGCCGATTGCTGCAGTTTCTCAAAACCGGCGCGATAGTTGGCGCCGCCAGGGATTGGCGCGTTCACACCGTGGCTAGCGTTGGTACGTGTTGCCTCCGGTACCGCGCGCCACGTGACTCCGCCATCAGTGGACTTCACCGTCGCGGCATAGTTGGTGGACCAGCCGGTGTTCGGGTCGTGCCACGAGCGCACGGACATATAGTCAACGTAATGCACGCCGTCAACAACGATGCCCGCGGTGGGGATCGTCGTGCGCTCACCGTTGGTATCGGCATCCCCAACCTTCTGCGAAGGAATGAATTCCTTTGCCCGGCCATTGGTGGACCAGCCGCCAGAAGTCAGCGCTTCCTCGAGGCGCAGGCCATCGCCATAATCATCGTCTGTCGTGCGCAACAGAAGGTTGGAGCGCCAGCCATCGCCTTCGCCGACGCAGTCCATGGAGTCACCGAAGACGTAGTAGGAATGACCTGCGTTATCAGAGTAGGCGATGCCCAGATCGGTCCCGGAGATACCAAACTTTTGATCCGTGCGGTTGGGTGAACCGGAACCGGTGATCAGCTGCATGATCTGGGTCGGCCCACCGGTAATTTGGCGCTGGTTATAGTTGCTGCGCTGCCCATCCGCAGACTCTCCCGGCTTTTCCGATCGGGAGGAGCTGCTGAAGAGCGCATCGAGCCCACCGAGAGAGGAACCTCCGGCGGGACCGGAAGCCTTGGGAGTGGAGGTAAAACTACCAGACTTTGAGTAGGGGGTACACGGCGCGGCGAAGGCCGAAGGCGTCTGGGTAAGAACGGCGAGGGGGAGCAGCCCGGCAATCGTCAGGGTGCTGGCAAGGGAACGGAACTTCATGCCAGCCGATTCTAAAGGAAAGCAGGAACTTTTAAAGGATATGGCGGGCAAAATTTACCTGCTGCTCCCATCCCGTTCATGTATGCGGTTTACTCTTCCCCTTCATGGGAACCTGGGACGTTGGGCCTTTTGATAATCATGCCGCGTGCGAAGTGCTCGCGGATATTCGTGATGGTTCCTTCGACCTCGATGCATTCAAAAAGAGCTGCGTGGATTCGCCCATTGACATCGACGACGCCGAGATTGTCATCGCCTTGGGAGCGCTGGCCACGGCGCCGGCGGATAAGCTGCCCCCGGGGATCAGCGCTGACGCTGTCAAGGCGCTGCGCACACCGCAGACCCGGGCGTGGTTGCGCAAGCGGATCAACACGGCGATGGAGCCGGATAAATCCCCAATCTATGCGCTCTGGGAGACCACCGGTGAGCTCGAGCTGTGGCTGCGCACCACGCGTGCGGCGCTGCCCTAAGCCGCGGTCCTAGCAGGTTTCGGTCGCGCCGCGTTAGACTGGTCGCCATGGCTTTTGCTGCTGAACACCCTATCCTGCCGGTCTCTGAACACCGCCCCGTCGGCGAAGTTGAGCGCCGATCGGCCGAGTTTCGTGTTGAGTCCGAGTACCAGCCCGCCGGTGACCAACCTGCGGCTATCGCGGAACTCAACGAACGCCTCAACCGCGGAGAGCGCGACGTGGTCCTTATGGGTGCCACGGGCACTGGTAAGTCAGCGACCGCCGCGTGGCTCATTGAGCAGCAGCAGCGCCCGACACTGGTGATGGCGCCGAATAAAACGCTGGCAGCACAGCTGGCGAATGAGCTGCGCCAACTCCTGCCACACAACGCGGTTGAGTATTTCGTTTCTTATTATGACTACTACCAACCGGAAGCCTATATCGCGCAGACCGATACTTACATTGAGAAGGACTCCTCTATCAACGAGGACGTGGAGCGTCTGCGCCACTCCGCGACGTCGGCGCTGCTCTCGCGTCGTGATGTCGTCGTCGTCTCCTCTGTATCCTGCATCTATGGCCTGGGCACGCCGCAGTCCTATCTTGATCGCTCGGTTGTGCTCGAGGAAGGGGAGGAGATTGACCGCGATCGCTTCCTGCGTCTGCTCGTCGATATTCAGTATGAGCGCAATGACGTGGGCTTTACGCGCGGAACCTTCCGCGTCAAGGGCGATACCGTGGATATTATCCCAGCCTATGAAGAGCGCGCGGTGCGCATCGAGTTCTTCGGCGATGACGTGGACGAGCTCTATTACATCCACCCGCTTACGGGTGATGTGCTCGAGCGGGTCGATGAGGTGCGGATCTTTCCCGCAACCCACTACGTAGCAGGCCCAGAGCGCATGGCTCGTGCCATCGAGGACATCAAGGCGGAACTCGCGGAGCGCCTCGCCGAGCTGGAGAACCGCGGCAAGCTGCTCGAAGCACAACGCCTGCGCATGCGCACCGAATATGACCTTGAGATGATCGAACAGGTGGGCTTTTGCTCCGGCATCGAGAACTATTCGCGCCACGTTGACGGACGTCCCGCTGGGTCCGCGCCGGCGACGCTCTTGGACTATTTCCCAGAAGACTTCCTCACCATCATCGACGAGTCTCACGTGACCGTCCCGCAGATCGGCGGCATGTTTGAGGGCGATATGGCGCGCAAGCGCAACCTCGTGGAGTTTGGATTCCGTCTTCCTTCCGCCGTGGATAACCGTCCGCTCACTTTCGATGAGTTTGAGGAGCGCGTGGGCCAAACCGTCTACATGTCGGCCACCCCGGGTGATTTCGAAATGACGGCCTCCGGCGGCGAGTTCGTCGAACAGGTCATTCGCCCCACCGGCCTTGTAGACCCGAGGGTGACGGTCAAACCTACTAAGGGCCAGATCGATGACCTCATCGATGAAGTCCGTGCCCGCACCGCGAAGCAGGAGCGTGTCCTAGTTACAACCTTGACCAAACGTATGGCGGAGGACCTCACTGACTATCTGCTCGAACACGGCATCAAGGTGCGCTACCTCCACTCGGATATCGACACCCTGCAACGCGTGGAGCTGCTGCGGCAGCTGCGCTTGGGTGAGTTCGATGTTCTCGTGGGCATCAACCTGCTGCGTGAGGGACTCGATCTTCCCGAGGTGTCGCTCGTCGCCATCTTGGACGCCGATAAGGAAGGCTTCCTGCGCTCCACCACCTCGCTCATTCAGACGATTGGCCGCGCCGCCCGAAACGTCTCCGGTGAGGTCATCATGTACGCGGATAAGATCACGGACTCGATGCAGGAGGCGATTGAGGAGACTGAGCGCCGCCGTGAGAAGCAGATTGCGTATAACAAGGAGCACGGCATCGACCCGCAGCCTCTGCGCAAAAAGATCGCCGATATTTTGGATCAGGTCTATGAAAACGCCGATGAGCAAGGGCAGGACGCGGATCCCACGGCAATCGTCGACAAGCCAGATGTGTCCTCCATGGCAGCCGACGAGGTGCAGGCGCTTATCGACGACCTGACGACCCAAATGCGTGAGGCCGCCCGAGAACTCAAGTTCGAGTTGGCGGGGCGTCTGCGCGATGAGATCGCTGATCTGAAAAAGGAGCAACGCGGTCTTAAGGAGGCCGGGATCTAATGGCGCGCCCAGTGCTGAAATTTAACAACTCAATGTGCGGGTAATACCCGTCTCTGCGTAGAAGACCGTGTCATACTGTTAAGGATTAATCGCTACTTATAAGGAGAATCATGCTGAGCTACAACGTCATCGCCGTCGGAACCGATGGCTCTCAGACTTCCATGCGAGCTGTCCGTTCTGCCGCATCCATGGCGCGCGCCTATGACGCGACGCTGATTATCGTGTCCGCTTTCTACAACCACTCTGGTTCGATGCTTGGCGCCCCCAACTCAGAGGACGCCCGAGTACCGGTGGTGAGCGAAGAGATGTCGGAAAGCTTCCTCAACAATGCCGCGGAGATCGCGCACGGCGAGGGCGCGAAGCGCATTGAAATCATTGCTAAGTCCGGTGACCCTGTGAATTCACTCCTCGAGGTGGGCAAGGATTACGACGTCGATATGTTCGTCGTGGGCAACAAGGGAATTCACTCAGTGCGCGGTCGCGTGTTTGGTTCCGTAGCGACGGAGCTCACGCGCAAGGCCCACGCTGACGTCGTGGTGGTCAACACCACTGAGTAAGCGCCGGGCTCCAGTCGGGCGTACAGCACACGCGCTGATCGACGCGAACACGCCAGCGTTGTTAGACTAGCGGGTGCGCAAAAGCTTTTAGAATTTTGTTTAGCGGTGGCCTCACGGTTGGGGCCCAGCGAAGAAAGGTCATCATGAGCGATTACAACAAGATCGTGGTCGGTACCGACGGTTCCAAGTCCTCCTTGCTCGCAGTGGAGCGCGCCGCCAAGATCGCCGCAGCCTTCGATGCCACCCTCATCATCGGTTGCGCCTACTACGAGAACCAGGAGCAGGCTTCCAAGACCCTGCGCCAGGATTCCGTAACGATTCTCGGTGATGAGAAGGCCCAGGCCAACCTCGCCTCCGGCAAGGAGCACGCAGAGAAGTTCGGTGTGTCGAAGGTGGAAACCGCTGTGCGCCCGGGCACCCCGGTCCAAGCCCTGATGTCGATCGTCAATGACAACAAAGCAGACCTGCTCATCGTTGGTAACCGCGGAATTAATTCTTTGACCGGCCGTCTGCTTGGTTCGGTACCGGCGGATGTCGCGCGTCAGTCTGATTGTGACGTCATGATCGTCCACACTGTGAACTAAGACGCTTGACCGACGCTGTTTTGGGCAGGAAGTCCGGGATTAAAGCAGCAGACAAAGTGCCCGACCGGCATGGAGCCGGTCGGGCACTTGTGTACCCATAGGGAGAAGAGATTCTTAACTTGCAGTTTGCCTGCCAGTCTCTTTGGAGTCATGTTCTCGATTTAGGTTAGTTAAGTCTCCGTATTCACTAACTCTCGAAGGAACAATCTCATGCGTTCTCGTACCCTTGCACTTGTCACTGCTGTCGCTTGTTCAATGACACCGGTTCCGGCTTTGGCTGCGGATGCTGCGACCTATTACTCCACAAAGCAGCACTATGAGCCCCAGGGGGCCAGCTACTCTGAAGCACCCGCTGGTTTTCACCCGATCTACACGTCCACCGTGAACCGCCATGGGTCGCGGGGGCTTTCGAGCTTTAAATATGACGACCTAGCTCAGCAGATGCTGGAGTACGCCAAAGAACACGACCAACTCACGGAGCTGGGGGAGGACCTCATCCCACAGGTCGAGGCCATGATTGCCGTGAATGAGGAACTGGCTGGCGGAATCGGCCAAGAAGCCGGATACGGTAACCTTACGGTCGTGGGCCGCGAGGAGCTGCAAGGAATCGGCCAGCGCAATGCGCAGCGCAACGCTACGTTAATGGACACCATCGAAGAGAATGACCTCAAAGTCAAGTACATTTCCTCCGGTGAGGATCGCGCTAATGATTCCGGATGGAACTTTGCTAAAGCATGGCTCGCGGAAAAGCCCGAGTTGGCGGATAACCTGATTGACGGCATGAAAGATGGCCATGTGAGTATCGAATCGCGTACCGATCTCATGTATGCACACAAGGACAAAGAATCTCCGTCCTATAAGGAGTATTCCGAGTGGAAAGACTCGGAGGTTCTCAACGCGAAGGTTGAAGAGGCTTATGCCAAACCTGCATCACAGACTGCCGCGCGCAGCCTCCTGAGCAAGATCTTCACTGAGGACTTCATCACAGGCCTAGAGGATGGATCCATTTCTTTTGTCGGCCGTGAGAAGGATGACAAGACGGTTGAAGGCATTGTGGATGCCGCCTTGCAGTTCTACAACCTGTACATCATTGCTCCAGCCTTGGCTCATGAAGAAAAGACACCAGCGGAGGGCTGGATCTTTGACCACTACATGGACGAAGCCAGCGGACCAACCTTTGCTTACCTCTTAGATGTTGAGGATTACTACCAAAAGGGGCCAGCCGTTGAAGGGCAGACTGTCTCTTATGACAACTACGAGCCGCTTCTGGAGCATATGATTCAAGGCGTCCAGGACCGCGCTGCTGGTGGCAATGTAGCTGCCGAATATCGGTTTGGGCATGCCGAGACCATCATCCCGTTGGCCGCCCTCCTAAAGCTCCCAGGATCTGAAACAGCAACTCCACGTGGTGAGCTTTATACGTGGGAGAATTCCGCATGGAGAGGCGACCAAGTAGCCCCGATGGGAGCTAATATCCAATGGGATGCGTTCCAAAACGAACGAGGCGACACCCTTGTGCGCATGCTCTACAACGAAAAAGAAGTGCCGTTCAATGAAGGCTGTGAGCCGATCTCAGAAGGATCGACCTTTTACACCATTGATGAGCTTGCCGCTTGTTTGCCGTTAGGAGCAACGTCGGATCACTCTAAAGCTCGCATCGGAGAAGGCGGCGACCACAGCACCCAGCCATCCACATCTGCTGAGTTCTTTTCTTCACAAGCCGGCGTTTGGGGAGTTGTTGCGGCAGTCATCGGTGCACTGGTGATCACCGCTGGTGTTGCTATGGCAAACGCTCAGCAGATCAAGGAGATCCTCAACAGGTACGGCGTTCAACTGCCTTTCTAGAAACTAGATAATAAAGGCATGCGAATTCTGGATTAGAGGTTAAGCTCGCGGTAGGCGCGGACGAGTGCGTTGCCGTCAGCGCCTTGAATAAGCGGGATATGGAAAGAAGACTCTTCGTTGACCTTGACCAAGGGAGCAAGCGAGCCATGGGAGAGCAGCTGCTCTTGTGGTGTGAGGTTGCGTATTGCTACCGCTGCCACACGGTTGGGATGCTCCGCTGCAGCGTCGGCATAAGTCAGCGGATCGTGCTGCCCATCATCACCGATGAGAAGCCAGCGCAATTTGGGGAAAGCAATGAAAAGGTTGCGGAGCTGGACGCGCTTGTGTTCTTGTCCATTGCGGAAAAGGCCGGTGGGCGTTGGGCCCCAGTCGGTGAGCAACAGCGGGCCACGAGGGAAGCCGTTCTCCGCCATGAAATTGACCAAGGTGTCATAGGTATTCCACGCACCGGTGGAGAGGTAGACGAAGGGAACCTCTGGGTGCTGTTGAGAGATCTCCCGATAGAAGCTGGCCATGCCTTCGACGGGGGTTCGCGTATTGGTGCGCTTTACCCAGGAATTCCACGCCGCAATCATGGCTCGCGGCAGCCAGGTCACCATGATGGTGTCATCGATATCGCTGACCACGCCGAATGTCGTGTCTTTGTCCACGATGAGGACTTCTGCGCGCACCTCGTCTGCGCCTTTGGCGCGGATGGTGACGTCGTGCCAGCCGGGTTCTAGCCCGTGGTCATGGACGAGGACATCGATATAGCCGTTGTGGTTCGTGGTGCCCGGCACCGTCTTCCCACCAACAGTTACTTCGACCTCGTGGTGCGTGACCTGGATGGTGAAGAATTGGCGGTATCCGCGTTGGGTCCATGTATCGCGTTCCTCAGCCTTGGGATCGTGCATGAGTACGCGGCCCAGCACGTGGACAAAATCTTCGTTGCCGTAGCCGGCATAGCCAGTAATGCTCGGTTGCCAGCCTTTGCGTGCGGAGTGCTTAAGCGAGAATGTGTTCGCGGTGAATTCGACTTTGCGGGCGATATCGGAAAGTGCCATGCGCACCAGACTAACCGAAAACCTCCGCGTAACGGCCGGCGATGGTCAAAGACTGCGTCGCGCGCGTGAGAGCTACGTAGAGGTTGTGCAAACCTTGCGGTGATGCTGCCACGATGTCATCCGGGTTGACTACGGTGACGTGGTCAAACTCTAGCCCCTTGGTGTGCTCAACGTTGGCCGCCGTAATCACAGCGTGCAGGCGCCCTTCATCATCCTGGAAGGTAGCAGGCTTAAGGTTGTTCGTATCTTCGCGCCAGATGACGTCCACGCCGTCGCGTACAGCGATACCTGGCGTCGCTTCGGGGTTGATGGATTCCAAGAGTTGATTGGCCAATTCGGTAATTGGGCGCGGGGTGCGGTAGTTGACGCTTAACCCGTGAAGCCGAAAACGCTCTCCGACAAAAGGCTCGAGCGTCTCGCCCCAGTCATCCACACCGGCGGGCGCTCCAGTCTGGGAGGTATCGCCGACGACCGTCATCCACCGGGAAGGGCTGCGCCGGAAAATCATGCGCCACTCCATCGGGGTCAGCTCCTGGGCTTCATCGACGATGACGTGCCCGTAAGCCCACGTGTAGTCCTCGCGGGCACGTTGAGCGGTGGTACGGGAATCCCGAACTTCGTGGCGTCGAGCGAGGTGCTCGGCGTCGATGACGTCGTGCGCAGAGAGAATCTCGGCTTCGAACATGTCATCATCGTTGTCGGTGGAATCAGAGGAACTCAGGATATCGAGGGCATCTTCTGCCTCCGCGACCTGTTCGCGCCATTCCTTTTCCTCGGCGGCGCGCTCTGCTTCGGGGTCGGGCATGCCGATGAGGACCGCGAGCTCGTCGAGAAGCGCGGCGTCGGAGGCCGCCCATGACGTACCGTCTTCGCGGTAGAGGGCACCGCGGGTTTCGTCATCATAAGCGTTGGCCGCCGCATCGATTCGCTCGGTACTACTCAGGAGATTGGCGAGTACCTCGGTAGGCGTGAGGTGGGGCCAGAACTCGTCGATGAGTTCTGTGACCTGCGGTTCTTCGGCGAGATCATCGTGGAGTTGATCCACGTCCGCACGGGAGAGCAGGTTGGCACCTCCCAGCGGGTCAGAACCGATGCGTTCGGCCATCTGTTGGGCCAGAGACTCGATGAGGTGTTCCGCAAACGCCGTTTGAGCGTCGTTGTGCGGCTTGCGTGAGCGCCGCGCGCGGGTACGCGCCGCCTTGACCATAGCTGGGGTGACGGTGATCTCGAGCTGAACGATCTCCAGTGTTTGCGGCTGCTCCGGTAGGCGCTGATAATCCTTGACCGCGTTGCCGAGGATCTCCACCATGGCAGCGGAGCCCTTGATCTCGCGGGCGAGCAAGGACTCTGAGTGCGTGGCCTCGATGCCGGGGAAGAGAGAAGAAATGGTGGAGAGCACAACGCCGGTCTCACCAAGTTCCGGGAGCACTCGGGAAATGTATTCCAGGAAGGTGGAATTGGGGCCGACGATGAGCACGCCTGTGGCGGCTAATTGTTCGCGGTAGGTGTAGAGCAGGTAGGCCACGCGGTGCAGCGCAACAGCGGTCTTGCCGGTTCCTGGCCCGCCTTCAACCACCATGACACCGCGCGTGCTGTCACGGATGATTTCATCCTGCTCGCGCTGAATGGTTTCCACGATGGAGGGCATGTGCCCAGTGCGCGCGCGCTGCATCACGTGGTGGAGGGCGGACTCGCTTGCGACATCGCTGCTGTCAGCAGAGGACTCTCCCTCCAAGACCTCGTCGCTGATTCCAGTAACCGTGCGTCCGGTGGTCCGGATATGCCGGCGGACATGGACGCCTTCAGGGTGCGCTGTAGTGGCGAGGTAGAAGGGCCGCGCCATCGGCGCACGCCAATCCAGAAGGAGCGTCCGGTAATTCTCCTCCCTGGCGTCGAGCCCCATGCGGCCGATGTAGCGCCGGTCCAGGCCTTCCGGGGTGGGGTTATCGCCGGGTGCATCGATGTCGATGCGCCCAAAAACTAAGCCGAGTTGGGCGACGTTGAGGCGATCCAATTTGGCCTGCAGGCCGTGGTACTCGGTCTCTCGCCGAACGAGTGCATCGGCATCCGGGGTATGCGGATCGACGGCAGCTTGCA
This sequence comes from uncultured Corynebacterium sp., assembly GCF_902489365.1. Taxonomy (GTDB): domain Bacteria; phylum Actinomycetota; class Actinomycetes; order Mycobacteriales; family Mycobacteriaceae; genus Corynebacterium. The sequence goes on from NZ_CABTZR010000011.1 coordinate 16,587, forward strand.
CCTCGTTCAAACGCTCGTTGGCCGCTTGGACCTCGTTGTCCAAACGCTCGAAGAGGCCATCGACATATGCTTGTTCATTAGCTATTTCAGCGCACTGCTCGTTCGCGTGGGCGCCGGGGTTCCCGGTGTGAGTCGCGGGTGAAGATTCAGACACAAGGCTCCTTGGGTGCGTATGAAGGCTTCTCGTGGACAGACGGGAAGTAAGAGAGCTAGGGAAGAGTGGACAGGAAAAAGAACAACGGCCCAGCATACTAGCTGAGCCGTTGTTCTCTCCACCGCGGTGATTATCGCGGTGCGTTGCGGTGCTTTCCGCAGCGTAGGACGGAGAGCTTAGAAGCGGTCACCGAACTTCTTGAAAGCCTTATCCAGCTTCTTGGAGGCTTCCTTCTGGAGCTTCTCGGCGCGCTTGCGAGCCTTCTTCTGGGCGCGCTTTCCGTCGAGCGAGTCTGCCTTGGCTAGGGCCTCGTCAGCGCGGTCCTGTGCCTTGCCGGCTGCCTTTACCAGACCCTTGCGGGCGGTTTCGGTGTTGTCACGGGCCGCGTCAAGCCAGTCATCCTTGTTGTCCTCAAAGAACTCGCGTGCCGTCTCAGCGGTGTCCTCGACGAAGGAACGCGCGGAGTCGATGAAGTCCCGGCCAGCGGACTCCCAATCATCGCGGTTGTCCTCGACGTAGTCCTTGGCGGTTTCGAACCAGTCATTAGCCTTAGTGGTCACATCAGAAGAAATCTCGTTGGCGCGGTTGGAGAAGTCTTCTGCGAACTTCTGCTGCTCGGACTTGCCTGGCAGTGCCTGCTGGATCTTCTTGTTGGCACGCTCCGAGGCCTTGGCAGCACGCCAACGCACGGAGGGCTTGCCCTCGGTGTCCTGCGTAACAATGGCCAGGGCACCAAGTAGGGCAGTGTTGGTGAGGAAGCTGTTGCGCTGAGTTTCCTTCTCCTTCTTGGAATCAGCGGTCCAGAAAGCGTTGCCCACCAGGTTAGGGACGTGCGTCAGCGCGAGCACTGCAGCCGAGGTTCGCGGGGCTTTACCCAGTGCCAAGGTGGTACCTGCAGCGGTCTTCGCACCGCCGAGTGCGCGGGTAACGAGCTCTGGGTCATTGGGGATGTAGCCTGCATATTCGCGGGGCAGCACCTTGCGCAGGCGCTTGAGCACGGACTCTGTGTCCGCGACGTGCTCCGAGGTGTTGCGGAGCGTATCCACACCATCCCAGACAAACACGGAGGCCAGCATAGGACGGGCAAATTTACGAATCATAACGTGCTCCATTCAATAGATCTGTAAAGACGTTCGTCACACCATAGTACGCGGGTTAAACAAGTGCCGCTGTCAGTGCAGCAGTTAATAAGTAGTTACCAACGCCGCTCCCACCATTCGTCCATGTGCGGGCGCTCTGCGCCGAGCGTGGTGGGTGCGCCGTGCCCAGGGCGGACGATTGCTTCGTCCGGGTAGACATCAAAGAGTCGCTGCGTGACATCCTTGTACAGACGCACGAAGTCACCTTCCGAGGTGGTCTTGCCCACACCACCGGGGAAGAGGGAATCGCCGACGAAAATGTTGGTCACCCCGTCGATGTCCGCTGCAATGGCTGCACCGCCCGGGGTGTGCCCGCGCAGGATGATGACGGGCAGATCGTAACCGGCGAAAGGAAGCGTATCGCCGTGCTCCAGCTCCACGTCGACGGGCGCGGGCAAAGCAGGGGCGTCCAGGAAAGAGGAATAGTGAACGGCACCGGTTTCATTCAAGACTTCCTTGAGTGCACGTACGTGATCCCAGTGGCGGTGTGTGGTCAGCACCGCGGTGATCTTTACTCCGTGGTCGGCGGCCAAGGAGAGCAGTGCAGGGGCGTCAGCGGAGGCGTCGATAAGCAGCGCCTCGTCACCGGCGCACAGCAGGTAGCAATTGTTGTCCATCTCGGACACGGAAATTTTATGAAGCTTGAGGGCGTTGTTCATAGATCCAACCATACGGGTACATTCTGAGTGAGAACTCTCTGAACACACATTCTTTTGTGTAGGAAGGCAACAACTAGTGGCTGATCGTTTGGTCGTACGTGGTGCGCGTGAGCACAACCTTAAGGGCGTGGACATCGATATTCCGCGCGATAACCTGGTGGTGTTTACCGGCCTATCGGGCTCAGGCAAGTCCTCACTCGCCTTTGACACCATCTTCGCCGAGGGCCAGCGGCGCTACGTGGAGTCTTTGAGCTCCTATGCGCGCATGTTCCTTGGCCAAATGGATAAGCCGGACGTCGAGTTCATCGACGGTCTATCCCCAGCGGTGTCCATTGACCAAAAGTCCACCAACCACAACCCGCGCTCGACGGTGGGAACCATCACCGAAATCTATGACTACCTGCGTTTGCTCTTCTCCCGCGCGGGCACTGCGCACTGTCCTGAGTGTGATGCCGTCATTGAGCGCCAAACCCCGCAGCAGATTGTTGATGAAGTCTTAAGCCACGAGGAAAAGCTGAAATTCCAGGTCCTCGCACCGGTCGTTCGCCGACGTAAGGGCGAGTTCGTTGACCTCTTCGCGGACCTCGCGGCCCAGGGTTACTCCCGTGTTCGGGTGGATGGGGAGCTTTACCAGCTCAGTGACCCGCCGAAGCTGAAGAAGCAGATCAAGCACGACATTGATGTCGTCGTGGACCGCCTGCAGGTGAAAGCTTCCCAAAAGCAGCGGCTGACGGATTCTGTCGAGACGGCGCTGCGCTTGGCAGACGGCCTAGTCACCTTGGATTTCGTAGACCACGAAGAGCTTACGCACACCTACTCGGAGAAAGCGGCCTGCCCCAACGGCCACACGCTGACCATTGAGGAATACGAGCCCCGCGCGTTCTCGTTCAACGCGCCTTTCGGTTCCTGCCCGGTGTGTGATGGCTTGGGCACGCGTCTTGAGGTGGATGTGGATCTGTTGATCCCGGATCCGGATGCCCCGGCGGTCGAAGCCATCCAACCGTGGACGTCGAGCCCCAATGCGCGGTACTTTGTCAAGCTCGTCGAAGGCCTAGCGAAAGCCCTGGACTTTGATCCCCACACTCCGGTTTCCGAGCTGAGCAAGGAGCAGCGCCACGCGCTGGTTTATGGCACGGATGTGGAAGTCAGCGTGCGCTACAAGAACCGCTATGGCCGCCAGCGCAACTGGTCCGCGCCCTTCGAGGGAGCTATTGGCTTCTTGGAGCGCAAGCTCGATCAGGCGGATTCCGAGTCGCAGAAGGATCGCTTGCTCCAGTACACCCGCCGTGTGCCGTGTAACGCTTGTGACGGTACTCGGCTGAAGCCGGAAATCTTGGCGGTGCGGTTGGCCTCCACCGCGCATGGCGAGCAGTCCATCGCCGGCTTGACGGCGCTGTCCATTGAGGAGGCGGCGGAGTTCCTCGACTCTCTCGTGTTGGGCCACCGCGAGGAGATCATTGCTGGTGCTGTGCTCAAGGAGATCCAGGCTCGCCTGCGCTTCCTTCTCGACGTCGGCCTGAACTACCTCACCCTTGACCGCGGCGCCTCCACGTTGTCCGGCGGCGAGGCACAGCGCATTCGCCTTGCCACCCAGATCGGTTCCGGCCTGGCGGGAGTCCTTTATGTGCTGGATGAGCCCTCCATTGGTTTGCACCAGCGCGATAACCAGCGCCTTATCGCAACGTTGAAACGTCTGCGCGATATTGGAAACACGTTGATTGTGGTGGAACACGATGAGGACACCATCCGGGAGGCGGACTGGCTTGTCGACGTTGGACCGCGCGCGGGCGAATTCGGTGGAACGGTGGTCTATCAAGGCGAGCCCGCCGGCATCGAATCTGTGGAGGAGTCCCTGACGGGGCAGTACCTGTCAGGAAAGAAAAAGCTTGCGGTCCCGGATACGCGCCGTGAGATTGACCCTGAGCGCATGCTTAAGGTGGTCGGTGCGCGAGAGAATAACCTCAAGGGCATTGACGTGGAGATTCCACTGGGCGTGCTCGTGTGTGTGACCGGCGTATCCGGCTCCGGTAAATCGACCGTGGTCAACCAGATTTTGGCCAAGACCTTGGCTAACAAGCTCAACCGAGCCCGCCAGGTGCCGGGTCGTGCCACACGCGTGGAGGGCGTGGAGCACCTGGACAAGCTGGTGCAGGTCGACCAGAGCCCCATCGGGCGCACCCCGCGTTCGAATCCGGCAACCTACACAGGGGTCTTCGACAAGATCCGCAACCTCTTCGCCGAAACCCAGGAGGCGAAGGTCCGCGGCTACAAGCCGGGCCGGTTCTCCTTCAACGTTAAGGGTGGACGCTGTGAGGCCTGCCAAGGCGACGGCACCATCAAGATTGAAATGAACTTCCTGCCCGATGTTTACGTGCCGTGCGAGGTCTGCGACGGTGCTCGCTATAACCGCGAGACGCTGGAGGTCCTCTATAAGGGTAAGAACATCGCCGAGGTTCTCGACATGCCGATCTCGGAGGCGGCCGAGTTCTTCGAACCCATCACGTCGATCCACCGCTACCTCAACACCTTGGTGGAGGTAGGCCTGGGATATGTCCGCTTGGGCCAGGCCGCCACGACGCTTTCTGGTGGTGAGGCGCAGCGCGTGAAGCTGGCCTCCGAACTCCAAAAACGTACGAATGGACGCACCGTCTACATTCTGGATGAGCCGACGACCGGACTGCATTTCGAGGACATCCGAAAGCTCATGCTCGTCATTCAAGGCCTGGTTGATAAGGGCAACTCGGTGATCATCATCGAGCACAACCTGGATGTCATTAAGGCCGCCGATTGGATCGTGGACATGGGCCCAGAAGGCGGTTCGGGTGGCGGTACCGTCGTGGCCCAAGGCACGCCGGAGGACGTGGCGCAGGTAGAAGGGTCCTATACGGGAGGGTTCCTCAAGGAGTTGGTGTGATGCTGATCCACAGGCGTACCCGCACGGCAGCTCTAGCCATCAGTGTTGCCGCGACAGCCACCATGACGGGGTGTTCCAGCCCGGCGGAAGACACATCGACGCCGGCTCCCGAAGAATCACCACGTGTGGAAGCACCCGTCAGCTATGACGTGCGCACGGAGTTACGCGATGTCGTCGCTGACGTGGAGAAAGAGTTCAATGTCCGCGCCGGCGTGGCGGTCGCGGATAGGGAAGGGACTGTCAAGGCCGGATTGCGCGGTGAGGAGCCCGCGTGGTCGACGGTGAAGGTCCCGATCGCGATTGCCGCGTTGCGCGACGGCGCTAGTCCGGAGCTCGTCGACCTTGCGATTAAGGAATCCGACAATGATGCTGCCTACGCGTTGTGGTCCCACGTGCGATGGACTGAGGGTGATGCTGGAAGCGCAGTAACGGCACTCTTGGAAAAGTATGGTTCGACCGGCGAGTTCGAGGAACCTTTTGGCTACTCCACGTGGCTGCTGGAAGATCAGGCAGAGTTTGGCGCACACTTACCGTGCATTCCTGAAGCAGAACAGGTTTATGACGCGATGGATGACATTGTGGAGTGGCAAGACAACGGACTGGACAAGCTCCCGAACACGCGCGCCAAGGGCGGATGGGGACTATCCGAGTACGACGACGGTTATACCCACCGTCAAATTGGTGTGCGGGAAACCACCGCATCGGACTCGAGTAAAGAATCCACGGTGGGATTGGCCATCGAAGTCACCATGCCGGGGGAATACGCCGAAGAAGCAATTCCTGCGCTCAACGTTCTCGCTGCTGGGGTAGACCGAGTCGTAACTGAGGCCTTGGAGACTGGCGCGCTCAAGCCGGTGGAGGGCTGCGCACCGCCCGCGGCAACGCCGACTACAGGAGCGACGTCGGCACGCCGATTTGGCTCCTGAAAAGTCAGGTGTTAAAGTAGTGCGCACTACCGCCCGTAGCGCCTCCTCCAGGAGGTACTTGGGCCGCAAGCGGAGTTTCTCCCACCCGAAGCCGCGCCGGACACCCGTTCCGCCGCAGGATAAAGGTTAAGAGTAGGCGCCATACGCTGGCGCGTGCTTGAAAAGAAACTCCCGGATGCCTTTGGCACCGGGATTTATTCGTTTGTGGTCACGGTAGGCACACTACTAGCCCCCACAATCGAGGAGAACCACAATCAGCGCTGAAGCTCGCATTAATGAGCGCATCCGAGTACCCGAGGTCCGTCTTGTTGGCCCCGGTGGTGAACAGGTGGGTATTGTCCGTACAGACGATGCTCGCAAGCTTGCGTACGAAGCCGATCTTGACTTGGTCGAGGTCGCCCCAAACGCTAAGCCGCCCGTAGCCAAGATCATGGATTACGGCAAGTTTAAGTACGAACAGGCTCAGAAGGCCCGCGAGTCCCGTAAGAACCAGCAGCAAACCGTGGTGAAGGAGCAGAAGCTCCGTCCGAAGATTGATGATCACGATTACGAGACCAAAAAGGGCAACGTGGTGCGCTTCCTGGAGAAGGGTTCCAAGGTTAAGGTGACCATCATGTTCCGTGGCCGCGAGCAATCGCGTCCGGAGCTGGGTTTCCGCCTGCTGGAGCGTTTGGCTGACGATGTCGCAGAGGTCGGCGTCGTAGAGTCGCGCCCCAAGCAGGATGGTCGCAATATGACCATGGTTCTTGGGCCCGTCCGCAAAGGCAAGAAGTAGACCACGCTCCACTTAGGATTTAAGGATTTAATTCTCATGAAGCAGAAGACTCACAAGGGCACCGCCAAGCGCATCAAGGTGACAGGCTCCGGCAAGCTGCGTCGCGAGCAGGCTAACCGTCGCCACCTCCTGGAGGGCAAGCCTTCCAAGCGTACCCGTCGTCTGAAGGGCACCGAGGACGTTGCCAAGGCAGACACCAAGCGCATCAAGCGCCTTCTCGGCCGCGCATAGTCAGCGCCGAAACACTCCATTCCCACACACCACAATCAAGATAAGGAAGTATTACTGTGGCACGAGTAAAGCGCTCAGTTAACGCCAAGAAGAAGCGTCGCGCGATCCTGAAGTCCGCTAAGGGCTACCGCGGCCAGCGCTCCCGCCTCTACCGCAAGGCCAAGGAGCAGTGGCTGCACTCCATGACTTACGCTTACCGCGACCGTCGCGCCCGTAAGTCTGAGTTCCGCAAGCTGTGGATCCAGCGCATCAACGCTGCTGCTCGTATGAACGACATCACCTACAACCGCCTCATCCACGGCCTGCGCCTGGCTGAGATCGAGGTTGACCGCAAGATCCTCGCTGAGCTCGCCGTCAACGACTTCGAAGCTTTCTCCGCTCTGTGCGAGGCCGCCAAGGCTGCACTGCCGGAGGACGTTAACGCACCGAAGGCTGCGTAAGCGTCGAGCGTAGAAACGTCACGAACCCACCGCCCCTTTGTTGAGGGCCGGTGGGTTTCTTGTTGTGGGGAGTAGCACCCGCTAGGTTGGCGGGCGTGCTGCTCCTCATTGTGGTTTGTGTTACATTGCTCGTTGTTGTGTAAATCAAGGTAACCGTTGGCTTCTGGGCCTGCCCCAGGGGCACATAGTGCGAAGGAGAGATAGTTATGACCAACCCAAATAATGCTTATCAGCCAAGCGGCGATGCTTATGGCGGTGGCTCTTATGGCGGACAGTCGCAGCAGTCGAACCCCTTCGGATCATCCAGTGATCAGTACGGTTACAGCTCGGCTCCGTATGGCGGTTCGCGGCAGTCCCAGAATCTGCCCGCACAGCAGGATGCATACCAGTCAAACTATGGCCAGCAGCCACACCCGGGAGGCGAGCAGAAGTCATGGTTGGTAGCACTGCTCCTGTGCTTCTTCTTGGGTGAACTGGGAGTTCATAACTTCTATATTGGTCGCTCGCAGCGCGGCATGTGGCAGTTGGGCCTCGCAATTGTAGGATTCGTTACCTCTTTTTTCCTGATTGGCTTTTTCCTCATCGCTGGCTTGGTGATCTGGAAGTGGGTTGAGCTTGTATTCATCGCCGGTGGCTTCTCTGGCTTTGATAAGGACGCCGACGGAGTTCCGCTGAAGAAGTAAAACTCACTCGTATCCGCGTAGTTGACGTGGAGACTGACCGTCCCGCTGCCCACTCAAACTTGCTGGGGGAGCGGGACTTTTCAATATCTGGTTCGGTGGGTACCGTCAAATGCATGAATCTGGATTTTTCCTCTGCCTTTACTGAACGCACGCCGCGCGTGGTTAATGCCGCCAAATTACACCGGGCGGCCAGCCGCCGAAAAGCGGAGCGTTTCCTTATTGAAGGCGAAAATGCCGTGGACGCGGCCGTGTCCACGGGTGCAGCCACTGATGTTTTCGTGACGGAAAAGGCCGCCGAGCGCTTCGCGCACATTGTCCAAGCCTGCGGCTACATGGACGTGTATGTGCATCCCATTACGGATAAGGCGGCAAGACACCTGTCCGATACCGCCACGAGTACTGGTCTCTTTGCCGTGTGCCGCCCAGTGCTGTGGACCGCTGGAAAAATTTTGGCCGGCAAGCCGAAGCTAGTGTCTGTTCCTGTCTTAACGGCGGAGCCGGGCAACGCGGGAACGCTCATCAGGACTTCGGATGCCATGGGTGCCGATGGCGTTATCTTTGCCGGGGAGACCGTGGATCCCTTGGGCTGTAAGGTGGCGCGCGCGTCGGCCGGATCACTTTTCCATGTGCCCGTAGCCCGAGACCCCAACATCAAGGATGTACTGGGCAAACTGCGCTCCTCTGGCCTGCAAGTGTTGGCCACGGCAGCTGATGGCGAGGTCGACCTCGCCGATGCGGACCTGTCCCAGCCCACCGCGTGGCTCTTTGGCAACGAGGCACATGGCCTGGGTGATTTGCAGGATGAGGCGGACATGCGTGTGCGTATTCCGATTCTTGGCCGAGCGGAATCTCTGAATCTCGCCACGGCCGCCAGCATTTGCCTATATGAGTCTGCGAAGCAGCAGAGCAGCTAGCGCCGCCGACGTGCCAGGGTTGGTGGCCACAGAAGTCAGGCGGCACGGTAAGATAGCTCGCGTTAGTTTTTGTGCGAGAAGAAGGTAATCAAGGCACGTGTCCGATACACCTCAGATCGAATTGACCGAAGAGGCCCTCGAGGCCGCCGCGCAGAAGGCCATCGCCGCCTTCGAAGCTGCAACTAGCCTCGACGAGCTCACCTCCGCCCGTCGCGAGCACCTTGGTGATAGCGGCTATATTCCGCAGGCCCGCCAGTCACTGGGGCAGCTGCCGAAGGACCAGCGTAAGGATGCTGGCCGCGTAGTAAACATGGCCCGCGGCAAGGTGGAGAAGAGCTTTGCCCAGATTCGTGAAGTACTGGAGCAGGAGGCCCGCGCCGCACAGCTGAAGGCGGAGAAGGTCGATGTTACCGTCCCTACCACCCGCGCACAGACCGGTGCTCTGCACCCCATCACCGCGCTGTCAGAACGTATTGCGGACATCTTTGTGGGAATGGGTTGGGAGATCGCCGACGGCCCAGAAGTCGAGGCTGAGTACTTTAACTTCGATGCTTTGAACTTCAAACCGGATCACCCGGCACGCACTTTGCAGGACACCTTCCATGTGGGCAAGGAAGGCTCCAAGCAGGTGCTGCGTACCCATACCTCCCCGGTGCAAGTGCGCACGATGCTCGAGCGTGATGTACCGCTCTACATTGCTTGCCCGGGCCGTGTTTTCCGTACTGATGAGCTCGATGCCACCCACACTCCGGTCTTCCACCAGGTGGAAGGCCTTGCCGTGGATAAGGGGCTGACGATGGCCCATCTCCGTGGCACCTTGGAGCACTTGGCCAAGGTACTCTTCGGCCCGGAGACCACCACCCGCATGCGTGTGAACTACTTCCCGTTTACCGAGCCCTCCGCCGAGGTCGATGTCTGGTTCCCCAATAAGAAGGGTGGCGCCGGCTGGATCGAGTGGGGCGGCTGCGGCATGGTCAACCCCAACGTTTTGCGCGCGGTGGGCATTGATCCCGAGGAATACACCGGTTTCGCTTTCGGCATGGGCCTCGAGCGCACCCTGCAGTTCCGCAATGGTCTGACCGATATGCGCGACATGGTTGAAGGCGATGTCCGCTTCACCCTGCCTTTTGGCGTGCAGGCATAGGAACCCAGAGAAAGGATAGAAAGAAAACAATGCTTATTTCCCAAGACTGGGTTACCCGTATCCTGGGCACCGCTAATTCCGGCTGGACCGTGTCCTCTGATGAACTGGACTCTGGATTTGTCCGCGTAGGTTTTGAAACCGAGGGCTACGAGGCCCTTCCGGAAACCACGGGCCCGTTGGTTATCGGTCAGGTCGTAGAGATCGAAGAGCTCACCCAGTTCAAGAAGCCAATTCGCTATTGCCAGGTTAACGTTGGCCAGGCCAATGGGACGGGGGAACTGCAGGGCATTATCTGCGGTGCCCGCAACTTCCGCCTCAACGACTATGTCGTAGTCTCCCTTCCAGGCGCTGAGTTGCCGGGCGGATTTAAGATTGCGGCCCGCGAGACCTACGACCATATCTCCAACGGAATGATGTGCTCCGCAGCTGAGCTGGGCTTCGGCCTTAAAGCAGACGGCATCATCGTGCTAGGGGAGGAGGTTGCCGACAAGATTGGTGAGGACGCCCGCCCCCTCATTGGGCTGTCCGATACGGTCTTCGATGTCAACATCACCCCGGATCGTGGCTATGCCTTGTCTGCACGCGGCCTGACGCGTGAAATTGCCTCCGCATTTGATCTCACTTTCCCGGACGTGGCGCAGGACCCGAGTGTGGCTGGCATCGATACCTCCGTCGTGCCGGCTCCGGAGGGCACGCTTATCGACGTTGACCTGAGGGAGGAAACCAAGGCGCAGCGTTTTGGTCTGCGCAAGGTGACCGGTATTAACCCGGCAGCGCGTACCCCGTTCTGGATGGAGCGCGAGCTCATGCTCTCTGGTCAGCGCAGCGTCAACGTGGCTACCGACGTCACGAACTACGTCATGCTGCTTCTTGGCGCGCCGATGCATGCCTTTGACGCCGAAGTTGTCAAGGGCAACCTCGTTGTGCGCAACGCCAGCGAAGGTGAGAAGTTCGAAACCCTCGACCATGTCCAGAGGGAGCTTTCAGAGGGCGACGTGGTCATCTGCGATGACAACTGTATCCAGTCCTTGGCGGGCGTCATGGGTGGCACCACCTCCGAGATTTCTGACGAGACGACTGATGTCTACTTCGAGTCGGCCATTTGGGATCCGATCACCGTGGCCCGCACGTCCCGCCGCCACAAGCTTTCCTCGGAGGCTTCCCGCCGTTTCGAGCGCGGCGTAGATCCGGCCATCGTCGAGGTAGCGCTGGACATGGCGTGCGCGCTGCTTCAGCAGATTGCAGGCGGCACGATCGAGGCCGGGCGGACGCTCGTGGGAGACGTCGCCAAGCGCGAACCCATCTCCCTGCGTGCGGCGAAGCCGAGTGAGTATGCCGGTATCGAGTATTCCCAAGACACCGTGGTGAAACGCCTTAGGGAGGTCGGCTGCGAGGTCTCTGGTGAGGAGGAGCTCTCCGTCGTCCCCGCCTCTTGGCGCACGGACATCGAAATGGACGTTGATCTCATCGAGGAGATCCTGCGTCTGGAGGGGCTTGAAGATATTCCGACCATCCTGCCCACTCCGGTGGGCGGCCGCGGCCTGACTCCGGCGCAGAAACGTCGCCGTGCGATCGGACATGGGTTGGCCTACGCGGGCTACGCCGAGGTCCTCCCGTCGCCGTTCATCGCGAACGACATCTTCGACACGTGGGGCTTGGACAAGGAGGATGCACGCCGCCAGACCGTGGCCGTGCAGAACCCACTCGAGTCAGACAAGGCGATCCTGTCCACGACGTTGCTGCCCAATCTCCTTGAGGCCATCGCCCGCAACGTTGCCCGTGGCCGCGGTGATCTGGCCCTGTTCGGCCTTCAGCAGGTGGCCTTCAAGCGCGCTGACTCTTCTCCCATGCCGTCGGTGGAATCGCGCCCGGAGGAGTCGGTGGTCACCGATCTCCTTGAGTCTTTGCCGCTGCAGCCGTTGCACGTAGCCACGGTTGCCACCGGAAACATTGAACACGAAGGTCCGTGGGGAGCTGGCCGCGCCTACAGCTACGCGGATGCTATTGAGGCTGCGCGCCAGGTTGCTCGTTCCGCTGGCGTTGACATCGCAGTGAAGGCAGCTGAGCAGCTACCGTGGCACCCGGGCCGCTGTGCCGCGATCGTCCTCGCGAGCGATGAGGAGACAGTCGTAGGCTATGCGGGTGAGCTGCACCCGCAGGTCCTTGAGGCCTTGGAGCTGCCAGCACGCACGTGTGCGATGGAGCTCGATGTGTCAGCCTTGCCGCTGGATGAAAAGTTCCCCGCACCCGTGCTGTCCTCCTTCCCGGCTTTGCACCAGGACATCGCCTTGGTGGTGGACGAGGAAACCCCGGCGGAAACGGTTCGCCGTGTGGTCGAAGAGGGTGCTGGTGATCTCCTAGAGTCTGTTGAGCTTTTCGATGTCTTCCGTGGCGAACAGCTCGGCGAAGGAAAGAAGTCTCTGGCTTTCCAGCTGCTCTTCCGCGCTGGTGACCGCACTCTGACGGATGAAGAGGCCAACGAGCACCGCCTCGCTGCTGCGGATTTGGCCCAGCAGCGCCTTGGCGCACAGATGCGGGCCTAGCGTTCCGACTCTGTCCATCCACTAACCCGGCTCACTCAACAGGTGGGCCGGGTTTTCTTGTGGGCAGCGGGGCGATGACGTGGGGAGAGATCCCCTTGCGCTGGAAGGGTTGTGCTCTGCCTCATAGTCTCGAGGGTGCAGCAAGGATGCTGAGTTCTCACACCACGCCACACCGAAAGGATTGTCCATATCATGCGCTTTATTTCTCGTATCACCGCTACCGCCGCCGTTGTCGGCGCATTGACTATTGCCCCGCATGCCTCCGCTGACTTGTCCCAAGGTTTCTCCAACGCCGATGGCACCGTCAACTGCGAAGCCGCGAACATCGAGGGTACCTACGTCGCGTGCCTATCCGATGGGGCACGAGCCACGAGCCCGCAGTGCAACCCGCCGGGCCAATTGGCTCCGCGATTCATCTACCATGCAGGTCGCTCCAAGGCTGACTGCTTCAACCAGGGGTTGACAACCACGAGTTTCAAGCGCCTGCAGCCCGGCCAGATTTATCAGTTCAATGAAGTCGTCGCTATCGCGGACGCCCAGGGCGGTATCCACTTCGTCGGCCCGCACGGCTACCTAGGCTATGCAGGAAAGACCGCCGTATCGGGTGCAGAGGGCGTGGGAGCTGTGTCTTCCCGCGTCATGTAAATCTTCTTAAGCCCGACCTGTCCTCAATTATGCGAATTATGCGCCGAGTCATTCGGCGCATTTTTTCTGAATAACATACGACGGACTGCATTATTTGCTAAAGTGGCCGCATGACTATTTCAGTAGCAATCGCCGGAGCTACGGGCTATGCAGGCGGCGAAATCCTCCGCCTCCTACTGTCGCACCCAGCATACCTCTCGGGCGAGCTGCGCATCGGCGCGCTCACCGGGCATTCCAACGCAGGTCAGCGAGTATCTGAGCTCATGCCGCACCTGCCGCAAGTGGCGGACCGCGTCATTGAGGACACCACGCCGGAGGTTCTAGCCGGCCATGACATCGTGTTCCTCGGTTTGCCGCACGGGCATTCCGCGGAGATCGGCCGCCAGCTGGGGGAGTCCGTCACGGTGATTGACTGTGCGGCTGACTTCCGCTTGCGCAGCAAGGAAGACTGGGACGCATTTTATGGTGGTGAGTACGCCGGTGCTTGGCCTTATGGAATTCCGGAGATTCCCGGCAACCGTGAGCAGCTTAAAGGCAGCAACCGCGTTGCCGTTCCCGGTTGCTTTCCCACCACGATTACCCTGGGTGTGTTGCCAGCCGTGGCGCAGGATTTGATTGAGCCAGATCTGTCGGTGATAGCAATTACCGGGGTGTCCGGAGCTGGCAAGAAGGCCTCCGTGGCACAGCTGGGTGCGGAAACCATGGGCAACCTCAAAGCCTATAAGCCAGGCGGGACACACCGGCATACCCCGGAGGTCGTGCAAAACCTACAGCCTTTTACGCAGCAACCGGTGTCTGTGAGTTTCACTCCGGTGCTGGCGCCGCTGCCGCGTGGCATTCTGGCGACGATTACGGCGCCGTTGAAGGCGGACGCCGACAAGCGCACAGTCGCCGAGGCCTTCCGTGACTTTTATGCTGATGAACCATTTTGCCTCGTCCTGCCTGAGGGCCAACAGCCGGAGACGCAAAACGTGGTGGGCAGCAACATGGTCCATATCCAAGCACACGTGGATGAGCGCGCCCGCCGTCTCGTGATTACCGCGGCTCTGGACAACCTGTGCAAGGGCACCGCCGGCGCTGCTGTCCAGTGCATGAACCTGACTTTGGGATGGGAAGAAATCCTGGGCCTTCCACAGGCAGCAGTTGCCCCTTAAAGCGCGCGTACCTTCCCAGGCGTTCCGCACCGCCTTCTTCAACTCACTTCCACACGAACTAGGAGAAAACTCGACATGATTACCGCCCCTGCAGGATTCCTCGCTGGCGCCACGACAGCCGGAATCAAGCCCTCCGGAAAACCCGACATGGCCCTCGTGGTTAACCAGGGTCCTAATTTCGACGCCGCTGCGGTCTTCACGCGCAACCGCGTGGTGGCCGCGCCCGTGAAGCTATCCCGCGAAGCAGTGGCGGATGGCACTGTTCAGGCCGTCATTTATAACTCCGGCAACGCGAATGCTTGCAACGGCGAACAGGGAGACAAGGACGCTGCGGCGATTGTGGCAGCCACCGCTGAGCACACGGGTATCCCTGCCGCCAACATCGCGGCGTGCTCGACGGGACTTATCGGAGAGCTCCTTCCCATGGATAAGGCACTGGCTGGCGTCGAAGTGGTTGCCGGAGATCTTGGCGCGGATGCAGCTCACGGTAAGTCCGCGGCGGAAGCCATCATGACCACCGATACCGTAGCTAAAGAAGCACTCATTGAGGCCGAGGGCTGGAGCATGGGTGCGATGGGCAAGGGTGTAGGCATGATGGCGCCGTCACTGGCCACCATGCTGGTGTGCATCACCACCGACGCTGTTGCCTCCTCTGAGGCCTTGCACTCGGCGCTGCAGGCAGCGAGCGATCAAACTTTCAATACGCTCGATGTGGACGGCTCCACATCGACGAATGACACGGTCATCATCATGGCTTCCGGTGCTTCCGGGAAAGAACCTAGCCAGGAGGAGTTGGATGCTGCGGTTCTCGCGGTGTGCGCCGATATCGCGGATCAGCTCCAAGCAGACGCCGAGGGCGTGACCAAGCGCGTGAAGATCATTGTGGAAGGCACCGCTAACGATGAACAGGCGCTCAACGCCGCACGCACTTTGGGCCGCGACAACCTCTTCAAGTGCGCCATGTTCGGATCGGACCCGAACTGGGGCCGCGTGCTCGCCGCTGTCGGAATGGCGGATGCCGAAATGGAACCGGACAACATCTCCGTGTTCTTCAATGACCAAGCCGTATGCGTCCGTTCCACTGGCGCGCCCGGCGCGCGCGACGTTGATCTCTCCGGGGCCGATATTGATGTGCGCGTGGACTTGGGTACCGGGGGATCCGGCACAGCTTTTGTCCGCACCACCGACCTGTCTCATGACTACGTGGAGATTAACTCCGCGTACAGCTCTTAAGAACGCGCGAGGAGGAATAATGCTTCAGGGACTAAGTAATGCCGACCGCGCCACTGTGCTCGCGGAGGCCCTGCCATGGCTGCAGCACTACCGCGACAAGATTGTGGTCGTGAAGTATGGCGGCAACGCGATGGTGGATGATTCCCTTAAGGCCGCCTTCGCTGCCGATATGGTTTTTCTGCGCACCGTGGGTGCCAAGCCCGTCGTTGTCCATGGCGGTGGGCCGCAGATCAACGAGATGCTGGGCAGGCTGGGAATCGAGGGGGAATTCAAGGGCGGTTTCCGCGTGACTACTCCGGAGATCATGGATGTGGTTCGCATGGTTCTCTTTGGCCAAGTGGGGCGCGGCCTGGTCAACCTCATTAATTCTCATGGCCCGTATGCCGTGGGTACCTCGGGTGAGGACGCTGGGTTGTTTAAGGCGCGCAAGCGGCTTGTCCAGGTCGATGGTGAGCCGACAGATATCGGCATGGTGGGAGAGATCGTCAGCGTGGATCCCACCGCTGTCATGGACATCATCGAGGCCGGGCGCATCCCGGTGGTGTCCACCATCGCGCCTGGTAACGATGGCGAGGTTTACAACATCAACGCGGATATCGCGGCCGGGGCCTTGGCGCGAGCGTTGGGCGCCGAGCGCTTGGTGATTCTCACGAATGTGGAGGGGCTGTACACCGATTGGCCGAACCGCGACTCCTTGGTGTCGAAGATCGAGATTGACAAGCTCAGCACGCTTCTCCCAGGCCTGGATTCCGGAATGATCCCGAAGATGGAGTCCTGCCTCATGGCGGTGGAAGGTGGGGTCAACGCCGCGCACGTTATCGACGGGCGCATCGCCCACGCCGTGCTGCTGGAGCTGCTAACTATGGGAGGAATCGGCACGATGGTGCTGCCCAATGACTATAACCGCGAGGACTACCCGGAGGGAACGGTCTTCAGGAAGGACGATAACAAGTGACCGCGCAGACCAAGTTGACAGAGCGTTGGGATCAGGTACTCAGCAACACCTATGGAACCCCACCCGTTGCCATCGTGTCCGGTAAGGGGGCCACGGTAACCGATGAAGACGGTAAAGACTACATCGACATGCTCGCCGGTATCGCGGTGAACTCGCTAGGCTACGCCCACCCGGCGATCGTCGAAGCGGTGAGTGCCCAGGTGGCCACCGTAGGCCACGTGTCCAATCTTTTTGCCAGCGAGCCCGTGGTTGAAGCCGCCGGGAAACTCCTGGAAAAGGTGGGAGATGGCGAGGCCCGCGTCTTCTTCTCTAACTCCGGCGCGGAAGCTAATGAGGCGGCCTTTAAACTGGCTCGTTTGACCGGCCGTCGCCGCATCCTTGCGGCGCACCATGGTTTCCATGGCCGGACAATGGGTTCTTTGGCCATGACTGGGCAGCCCAGCAAACGCAAAGCCTTTGAACCTTTCCCGGGCGGCGTGGAGTTTTATACCTACGGCGACATCGACTACCTGACCGCCTTGGTGGAACAAGATCCGGAGGGCACCGCCGCCATTATCTTGGAGCCCATACAGGGGGAGACGGGTGTCGTCCCGGCACCAGAAGGTTTCTTGACGGCGGTGCGTGAGCTCTGCACCAAGCACGGCATCCTCATGATCGTGGATGAGGTGCAAACGGGTGTGGGGCGTACCGGTGACTTCTTCGCCTTCCAACATGAAGGCATCCTCCCGGATGTCATCACCATGGCGAAGGGGCTAGGTGCTGGCATGCCTATCGGTGCCACCATTGCGCGTGGTCAGGCCGCAGATCTTTTCACCCCGGGCTCCCACGGCACGACGTTTGGCGGCAATCCTGTCTCGTGTGCGGCGGCGTCAACGGTGCTGGAGCTCGTCGACCTCCCCTTCCTCGCCGAAGTCACCCGCAAGGGCGAGTGGTTGCGACAGGAGATCGGTAAATCCCCTGCGGTGCAGTCGGTGCGGGGCCGAGGGCTTATGCTAGGTGTTGTATTAAATAAGTCGGTGGCCAAGGAAGTCGTGGCTGCAGGTTTGCAGCATGGCCTTATCCTCAACGCCCCAAGTAGCGAGGTCGTACGCTTGACCCCGCCGCTGGTGATCACCGATGAAGAACTCACCCAGGCGGTGGAACGCCTGCATAAGGTACTGGAGGAAATTGCATGAGTGTGCGCCATTTCTTGGCCGATGATGACCTCACGCCGCAGGAGCAAGCCGAGGTGCTCGACCTTGCCCTAAGGCTCAAGAAGGATCCCTTCTCCGAGCGCCCGTTGGAGGGGCCGAAGTCGGTGGCTGTGCTTTTTGACAAGACGTCGACGCGCACGCGTTTCTCCTTCGAGGCGGGAATTGCGCACCTAGGCGGACACGCCATCGTTACGGAGACCAAATCCACGCAGATGGGCAAAGGGGAGACCTACCAGGACACCGCAGCGGTGCTCTCCCGTTTCGTTGAGGCAATCGTGTGGCGCACATATGCGCATCAGAACCTTCTGGACATGGCGGAGACCGCGACAGTACCCATCGTCAACGCCTTGTCCGATGATCTCCATCCCTGCCAGATCTTGGCGGACTTGGTGACCTGTCGCGAGAACTTCGGGGACCTTACTGGACTGAAGGCCGTCTACCTAGGGGATGGCAATAACAACATGGCTAATTCCTACATGTTGGGGTTTGCTACCGCTGGCATTGAGATGACCATTGTTGCCCCGGAGGGTTTCCAGCCGCAGGCGGAGTTTGTTGAGCGTGCCCGAAAGCGCGGTACAGTGACGGTGACCGACTCCCTTGATGGCGTGGACGGCGCTGATGTTGTTATTACCGACACGTGGGTGTCCATGGGCCAGGAGGATGACGGCAAAGACCGCCGCACGCCGTTTTTGCCCTATCAGGTGACCGCGGATGTGATGTCCCGCGCTAAGGACGAGGCAATCTTCCTGCACTGTTTGCCGGCCTACCGCGGCAACGAAGTGACTTCTGAGGTAATTGATGGGCCCCAGTCGCGCGTCTTCGATGAGGCAGAAAACCGCCTCCATGCGCAGAAGGCGCTGCTGGTCTGGCTCCTTGCGGCTCAAAAGGAGAACTAAGCGAATGACTACGACCCCAACTACACGCAATGCCCGCCAAGCCAAGATCTTGGAGATCCTGGATCGCACCCGGGTCACCAGCCAAGTCCAGCTCTCAGAGCTCCTGCTCGATGAAGGGATTGATATCACGCAGGCTACGTTGTCGCGCGATCTCGATGAGCTGGGCGCCAAGAAGGTCAAGCGCGATGGCGGGCGGTCCTTCTACGTGGTGGGAGGTGAGTTGGAGCAGTTCGAAGATCAGCTCAACGGCCCGCGTGAGAAGCTCCGGCGCATGCTTGATGAACTGGTGGTGTCCCACGACTTCTCTGGCAACATCGCCATGCTGCGCACCCCGGCGGGCGCTGCACAGTACTTGGCCTCCTTCATCGACCGCGTGGGACTTCCAGACGTGGTCGGCTGCATTGCGGGCGATGACACGATCTTCGTCCTCGCGCGCGAGGGGTTGACTGGCCGCGAGCTTGGTGAGAAACTCACCAACCGCAGCATTTAACATTTATACGCAATCCTGTATAATATAAATAAGTTCGATTTTTTAGCACCTGTTTGTCTTAAAGGAGCAAATTACTATGACTGCACGCGTCGTGCTTGCCTACTCTGGCGGTCTCGATACCTCTGTCGCCATTCCTTACCTGGCCAAGATGACCGGCGGCGAAGTCATCGCCGTCTCTCTTGACCTCGGCCAGGGTGGCGAGGACATGGAGTCCGTGCGCCAGCGCGCCCTCGACTGCGGTGCGGTCGAGTCCATCGTCGTCGATGCCAAGGATGAGTTCGCAGAGGAGTACTGTCTGCCCACTATCAAGGCAAATGGCATGTACATGAAGCAGTACCCGCTGGTATCGGCTATCTCCCGCCCGCTCATTGTCAAGCACCTCGTTGAGGCTGCTCAGGCTCACGGCGGCACCCACGTCTCCCACGGTTGCACCGGCAAGGGCAACGATCAGGTGCGCTTTGAGGTCTCTTTCCGCGCGTTGGATCCGGCTCTGGAGATTATCGCCCCGGCGCGTGACTACGCCTGGACCCGCGATAAGGCCATCGCCTTCGCGGAGGAGATTAACCTGCCGATTGAGCAGTCCGCCGCATCCCCGTTCTCCATTGATCAGAACGTCTGGGGCCGCGCGGTAGAGACCGGCTTCCTAGAGGACCTGTGGAACCCGCCCACAAAGGACCTCTACGCCTACACCGAGCAGCCGGACCTGGGCAATGCCCCGGACGAGGTGACCATCACTTTTGACAAGGGTGTTCCCACCGCTATTGATGGCAAGCCGGTGACCGTCCTCCAGGCTATCGAGGAGCTTAACCGCCGCGCTGGTGCCCAGGGCATTGGCCGCCTCGACATGGTGGAGGACCGCTTGGTGGGCATCAAGTCCCGCGAGGTCTACGAGGCCCCTGGTGCCATGGTGCTTATCAAGGCTCACGAGGCGCTGGAAGATGTCACCGTGGAACGCGAACTGGCCCGTTACAAGCGCCTCACGGACGCTCGCTGGTCCGAGGAAGTCTACGATGGCCTCTGGTTCTCGCCGCTGAAGCGCTCCCTGGATGCTTTCACCGAGTCCACCCAGGAGAACGTCACCGGCGATATCCGCATGGTTCTGCATGCTGGCACCGCCACCGTCAACGGCCGTCGCTCTGGCCAGTCGCTGTACTCCTTCGACCTGGCTACCTACGACACCGGTGATACCTTCGATCAAACCGCGGCCAAGGGCTTTGTCCAACTGCACGGCCTGTCGACGCAGATCTCCAACCAGCGTGACCGCGACGGCGGTTTCCCCACCGGTAAGTAAACCAGCACAGTCAAGGCCAAGGTAAGGAATCGATGCACAAGACTAACGAGGGTGCGCTGTGGGGCGGCCGCTTTTCGGGCGGCCCCTCCGAGGCGATGTTTGCCCTGTCCGTATCCACCCACTTCGACTGGGTCCTCGCCCCCTATGACGTGCTGGCCTCCAAGGCTCACGCTAAGGTCCTGCACAAGGCGGGATTGCTATCCGACGCTGACTTGGACACCATGCTTAACGGGCTGAGTGAGCTAGGGGAAAAGGTTGCTTCTGGTGAATTCACCCCGCTGCCGACGGATGAAGACGTCCACGGTGCAATGGAGCGCGGTCTCATCGACATCGTAGGACCTGAGGTCGGTGGCCGCTTGCGCGCTGGGCGCTCCCGAAACGACCAGGTGGCAACGCTGTTCCGGATGTGGATTCGCGATGCCATTCGCGATATCGCACTTCAGGTCACGGATTTGGTGGAGGCTCTGGCCAACCAGGCCGAGGCCCACCCGGATGCCATTATGCCGGGCAAGACCCACTCCCAGGCGGCGCAGCCGGTGCTGCTGGCACACGAGCTGCTCGCTCATGCCCAGCCGCTGCTGCGCGATATCGAGCGCCTGCAGGATCTGGATAAGCGCTTGGCGGTGTCCCCTTATGGTTCTGGTGCGCTTGCGGGTTCCTCGCTGCACTTGGATCCGGAGGCGATTGCCGAGGAGCTGGGCTTCGATTCTTCCGCGGAGAACTCGTTGGACGGTACGGCAGCGCGTGACTTCGCCTCCGAAACGGCTTTCGTGCTCACCCAGATCGCGGTGGACATGTCCCGCCTGTCGGAAGAGATCATCTATTGGTGCACCCCGGAGTACGGCTACGTCACCCTGGATGATGCCTGGTCGACTGGTTCCTCGATCATGCCGCAGAAGAAGAACCCGGACGTTCCGGAGCTGACCCGCGGTAAGACCGGCCGACTCATCGGTAACCTCACCGGCTTGTTGGCAACGCTCAAGGCGCAGCCTTTGGCCTATAACCGAGACCTGCAGGAGGATAAGGAGCCCATCGTCGACTCGGTGGCGCAGCTGAACCTCTTGCTACCGGCCATGACTGGGCTGGTGGAAACCCTGACCTTCCATGAAGACCGAATGCGTGAGCTGGCCCCGCGCGGTTTCACCTTGGCCACCGACCTGGCCGAATGGATGGTGCGCCAGGGTGTGCCGTTCCGCGAGGCGCACGAGGCTTCCGGTGCCTGCGTGCAGATCGCGGAGTCTCGCGGTGTGGATCTGGTGGATCTCACGGATGAAGAACTGGCGGGCGTCGACAAGCGCCTGCTTCCGGAAGTACGTGAGGTGCTTACCATCGATGGGGCAGTGGCGTCCCGCGCCACCAAGGGCGGCACCGCTGGCGTTCGCGTGGTGGAGCAGCGTGAAAAGGTTCGCGAGCGCGCTGGCGCCGCGCGGGAGTGGGCGAAAACTACCCTGCGCTAGTCCGCACAGAGATTTAGTAACCGCATGGTCTTTTGGGGCCATGCGGTTCTTTTGTGTGTGGGGGTAGAAAACAAATCTATTACTACTGGGCATCGATGTGTTAGGGCGCACTGTGGGGGTATCGAAGTGAGGGAAATCTCATAAGGTTGATATAACGTTTCCTTAGGGAATGTGAAGAAAGGCACGTTCGCAACATCGAAAGGACTATCTCCCTAATGGCTGATACACTTCGCCCGCCCAACACGGATTCTCACGAGAAGGAGAAAGCGGTCTATGCTTCGGAAGACCACGGCCTTCAGAAGGGGATGGGCAATCGGCAGCTCCAGATGATCGCCATCGGCTCTGCGATCGGCACCGGTTTGTTGCTCGGTACCGGCAGCCGATTGCAAACCGCTGGACCATTTCTCGCAGTTTTGTATCTGGTCTGCGGTTTCTTCGGTTACATTATCTTGCGCTCGCTCGGCGAGCTCATCGTCTACCGCCCAAGCTCTGGATCTTTCGTGTCCTATGCACGCGAGTTTTACGGCGAAAAGACTGCCTTCGTTACCGGATGGCTCTACTGGGGCAACTGGGCTGCGACCTTGGTGGCCGACGGCACAGCCGTGGCCATCTACATCAAATGGTTTGGCCAGTACACCTCCTGGCTCGACGCTGTCCCGCAATGGTTACTTGCTCTCGGCGTAGTGTGCAGCATCCTTTTGTTCAACATGTTGTCGGTGAAGATCTTCGGTGAGCTGGAGTATTGGTTCTCCATGATCAAGATCATCGCGCTGTTGATTTTCATGGTCGTGGCTATCGGCGTGGTGATTATGGGGCACCCGAATGGTGACCCCACGGGCTTTAGCCTGATTTCCGATGCCGGTGGCTGGCTTCCCAATGGCCTGCTTCCCGCCGTCATCGTCATCCAGGGTGTGGTCTTCGCCTACGCCGGTATCGAGCTGGTGGGCACCACCTCCGGTGAGACCAAGGACGTGGAGAAGCATATCCCACGCGCGGTCAACAGCGTCCTGTTCCGCATCGTGGTCTTCTACTTCGGTAGTGTGCTGCTGCTGACCCTGGTGCTGCCGTACACCAGCTACGTTGCGGAAGTGTCGCCGTTCGTGACCTTCTTCGAATCCCTCGGCGCTGGTTATGCCGCACCGATCTTCCAGCTGGTCGTCATCACCGCGGCAATTTCCTCGCTGAACGCTGGACTGTATTCGACGGGCCGCATCATGTACAACATGTCTACTGCCGGCTCCGGGCCGAAGTTTGGCGCGCGCATGTCCAAGTCTGGTGTGCCCTACGGTGGCATCGTGATGGCCGCCTTCGTCGGCCTTGCCGGCGTGTTCCTCAACTATGTTGTGCCTGAAATGGCCTTCGAAATCGTGCTGAACTTGGCGGCGCTGGGCACGCTAGCGTCGTGGGCTGCAGTGGCCTTGTCACATATCAAGTTTCTGCAGCTGGCCAAGAAGGGGCGCTATACCCGCCCGAACTACCGCTCGCCATTCGGCCAAGCTGGTGACTGGTCCGTTCTCGCTTTCATCGGCGTGGTCATCATCCTCATGGCTTTCGATTACCCCATCGGAACCTTCGCTTTGGCCTCAACGCTACTTCTCATCCCAGTGTTTGCGGCAATGTGGTTTGCATGGCGTGAGCGAATCTACGCGATTGCGGCGGAGAGGAAGGCCAAGCACCTGCCGACCTCGCGGTTCCCGGCCGCACCGCAAACGGACCTTCACCCCAGGAACCGAAACGCACAGCACAGCAAGAACCAAGACAAGAACTAAGAATGGAGACTTTGATGAAGCCTGTAGTTAAGTTTGTGGACGTAGAAAATATGGCGCGCTGGATTCAGCGCGAAGGCGTCGAGAACATCATCACCGGGATGGTGGACTATCTTGAAGCCGACTACCGCGAATGGGAGCGCTTCGACAAGGTTGCGCGCGTTGCCTCCCACACCCCCTTTGGCGTTATTGAGCTCATGCCGACCTCCAATGGCAAGGAGTACTCCTTCAAATACGTCAACGGTCACCCGTCCAACCCCGCCCGCGGCTATCAGACGGTTACTGCCTTCGGCGTGTTGGCAGACGTTGACAATGGATACCCCACCTTCGAGGCCGAAATGACGCTGCTTACTGCACTACGTACGGCCGCAACCTCCGCCATGGTGGCCAAGTACCTAGCCCGCAAGGATTCCAAGCGCATGGCCATGGTGGGTGCCGGCTCCCAGTCCGAGTTCCAAGCCCTAGCCTTCCGTGGCGTGATGGGAATCGACGAGATTGCCATCTACGACATTGACCCTGAGGCCGTAGAAAAATTCCAGCGCAATCTGGAACCCTTGGGCTTCAACATCACGGCCGCCTCGAGCGTTGACGAGGTCGTTGTGGGCGCGGATATCATTACCACCTGCACCGCGGACAAGGCTCAAAACCAGATTCTGGCTGAGCGCCACGTTGCACCGGGCGTGCACCTCAATGCCGTCGGTGGTGATTGCCCGGGCAAGACCGAGCTTGAAAGCTCCATCCTGGATAAATCCAAGGTTTTCGTTGAATTCCCAGAGCAGACACGCATCGAAGGAGAGATTCAGCAGAAACCGGAGGACTTCCCCGTGGTCGAGTTCTATCAGGTACTCACCGGCCAAGCCACCGGGCGCGATAATGACGAGCAGATCACACTCTTCGATGATGTCGGATTCGCTATCAATGACTTTTCGGCTCTCCGCTACCTGCGCGATTCTGTCAAGGGCACAGATTTGGAATCCGAAATCGACATCATCGCGAACCCCGACGACCCCAAGGATCTTTTCTCCTTGGTCGCGAACGTACCTTCCCTTCTTTAGCCCGAGCGCAAGGCAAGGGGGGTGCCTGTTTCTCCCCTTGCCCCGCCGTGAATCCAGCGGTGGGAAGAAAATCACTTTATGATCTAGGTCATGAGCAGCTCATCGTCGAAGAAGCGCACCAAGTCCTTCGTGATCGCCGCGGTTTTCCTCGTGATTGCTGTGGCATCCATCGTGGTGGGGCGCGGAGGTAGCTCCCTTCCGAGCTTTGGCTTTTCCACAGGCACGCATCACGTTAAGGGCGCCATTAGCCCGGAGCTGGAGGCTGTTTTTAAGGACCCAGCCACAACGAAGGCGATGGAAAAGCACGATATCGAGCTCGAGCTCGATATCCTGCCGGCACGGGACTTCGTTGAGGGAAGCAGTAGCTTGGACAAAGATTATGACTTTGTGCTCGCGGATCCTAACGGCGCTACATGGACCTCCGATGTGCGCGATGCCCATCCGGATCTAGCCGGAAGGGATGACCTATCCCCGATGTATTTTGGTAAGCCGCTGTTGGTGCTGGTACATAGCGAGCTTGTCGAGGACATGAGGGACCACGGTTTGGTTGCGGGATACGACAACCAGGCGGCTTTGGACATGGAGACGCTGGTGGAGATGTCCCAGAAGGACACTCGCTGGCGGGACATCAGCCCGTCCTTCGGCTCGCCGCGCGTGGTGGATGTGGCGGTGCCACAGGTGGACCAGTCCTTTGCCGCACTGCGCTATGCCCGGGTCGTACACACCGCGGCCGCGAGCTATGCGGAAAAGGAACTGGGCAGCGATAGCAAGGAGAAGATCAACGCGCAGGCGAATGACATCATGCGCCGCCTCGTTGCTGATCAGGGGTATGGCGAAACCACCGATCAGGGCATCCTCGATGCTTTCCTCCGTGTGGATAAGGGCGAAATGCCTATGGTATTGACCACTGCGGAGCAGTACCTGTACCTCGATCGTGCGGGCAAGGACCTATCCGGCTATGCGCTGTTGTCGTTGAAACCGGCGACGAAACTAAGCAGCATCGTTCTTCCACGCACGGACGAGGGCGCATTGTTCGCCACAGCAATGGATGAAGACGCAATCCCAGCAGTCGCGGAGAACCTTGGCTTGGGCTCGCAGAATTCGGACTTCGTTGCCAACATTGACTCTTCAGCTACCTACCCGATCCCGGTGGATGGTGGCGATACCACCCAACTACGGTGGGCGGATTATGAAGAGATTTTGCGGGTGGTTGGCTAAGGCCCCGCAAGGAAAGCATCAGGAAGGTACAGGGAATGTTTCGGTCTTTAAAAGTCCTGCTCGCAATGCTGAGCACCATGGCGCTGACGGCTTGTTCGGCAGGCGGCTTGTTCGATGATTTGGATATGCCGGGTTCCGGCTCCTCCTTCAGCGGTGGCCTCAACATTGTGGCGGCCACGGAGCTTAAGCCTCTGGAGCCGGTGCTTGACGACGCCTCCCAAGACCTCGGCTTCGATATCACCATGACCACTGAGGATGGGACGCTGGCGAATTCCCGCAGCCTGAAACAAGGCGGTTTCGACGGAACCTATGATGCCACGTGGTTTGCCACCAATCGTTATGCGCGCATCATTGGTGCCGATGAGAAGCTGCGAAAAGAACACAGTGTGGCGCGATCCCCCGTGGTACTCGGTGTGCAGCCTTCCGTGGCGAAGGAAAAGGGCTGGACCACGAAGCAACCGACGTGGCAGGAGATTGCTGACTCGGGGATTACCTTCGGTATGACCGATCCTTCGACCTCAAATTCGGGCTTCTCCGCGCTAGCGGCCGCTACCACTGCTTTCGCGGACACCGGCCGCGCGCTTACGGAGAAAGATATCCGCCAGGCCACGGGCAAGGTCCAGAAACTCTTCAGCAACCAGACTTTAACGTCGGGATCGTCGGGTTGGCTGGCTGATAGGTTCCGCGAGCATCCGGAGCAGGCCGACGCCATCCTTAACTATGAATCAGTGCTTTACCAGCTCAAGGATGAGGGCGTCGATCTTGAGGTGGTCATCCCCTCCGATGGCGTGATTTCGGCGGACTACCCCTTGTCGGCTCTCGCCAGCTCCCCGGACCAGGAGGCTGAGGGCAAGGTGCAGGCGCTTGCCGAATGGTTTGCTGAACACCCAGAGAAGCTGAGGAACTACCACCTGCGTGTGGACGATTCTGATATGCCTGGGACCATCTTCGAGCTGCCGTACCCGGCGAATGAACAAACCGTAAGCGCACTGGAGGATGCCTTTGCTCACGAGCTGCGTAACCCTGGCAACACGGCGCTGGTCTTGGATACCTCGGGCTCCATGGAGGGCGAGCGCATTGATTTGCTCAAGAATAGTCTGCGCCCGCTGATCGACGGCTCAGCTGACGGCTCTCCAGACGGTGAAGGCCAGGTAGCCTTCCGTAACCGTGAGCAGATCAAGCTCATCCCTTATTCTTCCGAGCCTCAGCAGCCGACTCGCGCGCGAGTCGATTTAGAGAATCCGGCAACCACAAAAGAGCTTGCTGATCGCGTAGATCGACTCGTGGCGGATGGCGATACGGCGACGTTCGAGGCCGTGCTCAATGCTTTCAACGAGGTAGACACCAGCAACGGCGAGATCGGGACCGTGGTACTCATGACTGATGGCGAAGTGACGCGTGGGCGCACTTTTGCACAATTCAAGGAGGCCTATGAGCAGCTTCCCCCGGAGAAAAAGGAGATCCCGGTCTTTGTCATCTTGTATGGTGAAGCCAACATTCAAGAGATGGAGGAGCTTGCTCAGCTCACGGGCGGCAAGACATTCGATGCGCTCAACGGCGACCTTGCCGCGGCCTTCGAGGAAATCCGCGCTTACCAGTAAAAATCTCCACCTATCCCCAGGAGGACCTACACCTTATGAACACACTGAACTCGCGGAAGATCGTCGTCGGCGTTGCGGTAACCGCGCTCGTTGTCGTCCTTCACGTGCTAACTGGTGGCGGTTTAGGTTTCCTGTGGCCACTAGTCGCGGTCTCCACAGGTGCGGCTGCAGGATTCGTGACGCCGCCCAAGCAGGAGAAGAAGGCCATTGAAGCCCCTCCATCCGGCGCAGGTGAATTGATTAATTCGTTGGAGGGCGTCCGATACAACCTGAAGCAGTCCAAAGTGCCCGGACCTGTTCAGAAAGCGTGGGACTCGTTCGATGACTCGGCTGTGTGGGTCCTAGACAATTGGCACCGCCTTGACGATGCTCCACACCAGCAAGCCCTCGTGCGGGACATGATTGAAGAACACTCCAAGGAGCTGGTGAATTCTTACCTCGACGTAACGGACTTGAAGAATCCAGTCGCTGTCGAGGAAATGAGCGAATCGCTGGGGATCCTAGGCCGAGAGATGGGTGAGATTCGAGATGCCATAGCCCAAAACTCGGTACGCAACCTGCGCAACCATTCCATGGCTCTCAAACTCGAATACGGCGGGACCCTTCCATCCATCGAATCCAAGGAGGTGTAGGGTTAGCGGTTATGAGTCTCGATTCGAAGCTGCTCGACATCTTGGTATGTCCGCAGGATAAAGGTCCGCTGGTTTATCTGGCCGAAGAACAGGTTTTGGTCAACGAACGCCTCGGCGTGGCCTATCCCATTGAGAACGACATTCCCGTCATGCTGGTAGACCACGCAGTACCGTGGCCACCCCAGAATTAATTCTCACAGCACCGAATCGACTTTCCAAGGAGCATTCATGAACATCATCGATGAGCTGCAGTGGCGCGGCCTCATTAACCAGTCCACCGACCTTGACGCGCTGCGCGAGGCCTGCGAAGAGCCCATTACCTTGTACTGCGGTTTTGATCCAACCGGTGACTCCCTCCATGCTGGTCACCTCGTTCCGATGATTATGCTGCGCCGTTTCCAAAAAGCTGGCCACCACCCGATTGCTTTGGCCGGTGGCGCAACGGGCCAAATCGGTGACCCACGCGACGTAGGGGAGCGCACCATGCTGTCGCAGGAGACCATCAACGAGAACATGGTGGCTATCAAGAAACAGCTACGCCAGTTTATTGACTTTGAGGGCGAGAACGCAGCCACCATGGTCAACAATGCTGACTGGACCTCGCAGATGACCGTCATTGATTTCCTGCGTGATGTCGGCAAAAACTTCTCGCTGAATACCATGTTGGATCGTGATACCGTCAAGCGCCGCTTGGAGTCCGACGGTATTTCCTACACCGAGTTCTCTTACATGCTCCTCCAGTCCAATGACTACGTCCACCTTCACGAGGAGTACGACTGCGTCCTGCAGATCGGCGGCGGTGATCAGTGGGGAAACATTGTGTCTGGTGTCGACCTCAACCGCCGCGTTAAGGGCGTCAAAGTCCACGGTCTCACCGTCCCGCTGGTGACGGATGCCCAGGGGCAAAAGTTTGGCAAGTCTACCGGTGGCGGAAAGCTCTGGCTCGATCCGGAAAAGACGTCGCCTTACTCGTGGTACCAGTACTTCCTCAATGCCGGCGATTCCGTGGTCATTGACTACCTGCGGTGGTTTACCTTCCTGTCTAAGGAGGAGATCGCTGAATACGAGGAGAAGGTTGCCAATGAACCTTTCCGTCGCGAGGCACAGCGCCGTCTCGCCCAGGAAATGACCACGCTGGTTCACGGCGAGGATGCCACCAAGGCTGTCGAACTTGCTGCTCAAGCGCTGTTCGGTAAAGCAGAGCTTGCTGACCTTGATGAGCAGGCGCTGGCGGGTGCGCTTTCTGAAACCACCGTGGCCGAGATTGCTGCTGGTGATCCGCGCACCATCGTTGATCTGTTGGTTGCCTCTGGTCTGGCAGATTCCAAGGGTGCGGCTCGTCGCACCATCAAGGAAGGCGGAGCCTACGTCAACAACCAGCGGATTGAATCCGATGACTGGGAGCCGGCGGACGAAGACCTGCTACACGGTAAGTGGCTGGTCCTTCGTCGCGGTAAGAAGAACTTTGCCGGTGCCAAGCTCGACTAATTAGCGTGCTCGACCTCGCTAGATGACTGCATACGGATCCCGTCGCTTTGTGCGGCGGGATTTCGTCGTTTCTGGGACGGAGTATCTGCACCGGCTGCCGTAGGTTAAGAAAACTGCTGTTTACCTGGCGATTTGTTGAAGCTAGGGGCTGTGCGTATATTTATCGAGGTCGCCGCGAGAAGCTGGTGACACGGAGATTAACTCCTAGTTGACAAGAGAGAAACTTGTTAGCTAGAGTGTGAACTCCAGCCGCTCAGAGCAGAGAATCGATGAATTCGAAGTGACGGGTGTGCGGATGATGTTTGAGAACTCAATAGTGTGCCAATGTACTTTTTGTGTTGGTTGATTTTATTCATTGTGGCTGCGATACGCCGTATGCGTATCGCGGTTGGTGTATGCCGGATG
>NZ_CABTZR010000012.1 GCF_902489365.1 uncultured Corynebacterium sp.
ATGTTGGGGTGCCAATAAATATACCCATTGACGAATTCGGAACGCTTGCCCACCCCGTCAGGGTTGGTCAGTTCGTTTGACTTTGGCAGAAGCAGAAAGCTAGTCGGCCCTCCAATACTCTCGTATTTCTCCCTGATCAAACCGCATACTTCAAAGCTCATCGGCCAGTACACCGCACATCCCGACCCCGCATCCATCGTACGAGCATCTGGCGCCGCAAGCTGTGCTTCCCGAACCTCTGCCTTATCAGCTTCTGCTTTATTCACACCGGCAATGACCTCTTCACGGTCAGAGCGCATATGCCCAGGAATAACTTCACTGTTGGGATTGATAGTTGGTTGCCATTCCTCTAGCCCTTGCGGATCAAGTTCTTCCGCAGTAGCTTGATTCACCTCATACCCTTCGGCTCCCGGAGGCGTTGGAATCCCCCATTGCGCAAATGGCCCGTCGATAGTTTGAGGCGACACTACATCATCGACATCCGACAAGGATTGAGCTGCGGCAATTCCCGGCAAACTGTTAATAAGAATGCTCGCGGAGATAACGGCAACAAATTTACGCGAAAGAACTTTCATGGTGGCCCTTGAGTAGAGAATAGAGTGTGAAGAAGTCCTGTTTAACTTTTCCCTAGTTTACTGGAACTCTCTTGTTGAGGTAGCTTTTTTGATGAGACTGCAGTGCTTGGCTTAATTGACAAAGACATGGAAGTAAGCCTCTCGACAGCGAGTCATGCTTCTGGTGATCCGCCTGCCGCGAGCCAGGCCCGATAAGAGTGGGCACATCCTAGCTCCAAAAGCTCCCCTCAGGAAATGAAGCGCAGAGGGCGCGGGACGTGCCGCAAGGCTAGTCGAGTGCCGGCGTGGGATCCTCGCCAAGGACGACCTCCACCGTGACCGCATCGGGGCGCAGGGTCTCTTCCAACTGGGCGGCCACGACGCCGCCCTCCGCCTTGACGGTTCGTGTAATACGCAAGACCGGTTGGTTGCGTCCGACGCCAAGGGCCTTCTGTTCCTCCGTGCGAGCGGTGGCGGCCACGAGGGAATCGCGCTTAAATACGGGTGCTAGGTCAAGCTCCGTCAACAGCACGGTCAGCGGCTTTTGGACGTCCTCTTCCGTGAGGTCTGGGGCCAAGACTTGCGGGATAAAGAGCGTGGAGGCCATGATGGGCGAGTCCTCAGTCAACTGCACCGCGCGGCATTCCCACACGGAATCACCTTCCTCAATCCCGAAGGTGGAAGCGAGGTGCCCAGGCGCTTCAATCAGCATCAGCGACAACACCCGCACCTCAACATCGAGGCCATGCTCACGCAGCTGGTCGAGGGCGCTGCGACCGCTCGTCAGGCTCAGCGTCGGCGGGGTGGCACGCACGAAGGTGCCACCGGTGCGCCCGCGCTTGCGATCAATGAGACCCTCGATCTGGACGATGTCCAGCGCGTGGCGCACCGTCATGCGCGCCACCTTGTATTCCTGGACTAATTCCCGCTCGGTAGGAAAGCGGTCACCCGGTTTCAGTTCGCCGGATTCAATCTTGCTCCGCAGCGAATCCGCGATCACCAAATAGGCGGGGCGGCGACGTTGAGAGGTGGACACGCCTCATAACTGTACCGTGCGCTGCGTTTTTCGCATCTTGAGAGAAAACGCGGCTCCTACTTGCGCTGATTCAGCTCAATGCGCGGGCGCACGCGAATCTCGGTGAGCTGCGTCGTCGGGCCAGCATCGACGGTGGCACGGATCGCCTTCGCTACCTCGACCGGGGCGATAACGTGCTCTGGGTTGTAGTCCTGCAGGCCCTGCAGCATCGGGGTATCCGTCGGGCCCGGCGCGACGGTGGACACGCGGATGCCGAGCTCGCCGAGGCGCAGGCCGTCGGCAAGCGCGTAGAGCGCGTGCTTCGTGGCGGCGTAAATGACGTTGTCACCATAGGAGTGGATGCCCGCACCGGAGTTGATGAACACCGCAAGCCCTTCCGCCGCGCGCAGCGCAGGCAGCAGAAGGCGGGTCAGCTCGGCTGGAACATGCACGTTGAGGTCCATCTGGGCGTGCCAATCCTCCGGCCGAGCGCTCTCCACCGAGCGCTTATCCGCCCGGGCTGCGGCGTGCACAAGCACGTCCACGCGCTCCAGGTCAGAGAGCTCGGTGGGAAGCGCGGCACCGTCGAGAAGCGACAGCAAATCGATTTCCACCGGCACGATATTCTCCGCCTCCGGCAGCTCCCCGGCGCGCCGCCCCAGGGCATACACGCGGTGGTCCCGGGCAAGGTCCTTGATAATCTCCACGCCCATCCCACCGGTTGCTCCGGTGACAACGGCAGTCTTCAGCATGTTTGTTCCTCCTTCAGTTAGCGGAAACGCTTCGGCACATCCGGCTCCCCCAGCGTCAGCATCAGGCGGTTGGCCCAGTTGAAGAACGCGGTGGAGTTGATGACATCGATGATGGCCAGCGTATCGAAACCGGCTTCGCGGAGGCCAGATACGTGGGAGGCGTCGAAGGCAAAGGGAGACTCAGTCAGGGCCAGGGCGGCATCGCGGATGGCGGACCACTGCTCCGAGCCCAGGTCAGCATCTACGCCCTCCTCGAGCAGGCGGTCAATCGCCGCGGCGTCACCGCCCTCCTCCTTCGCGCGCTGCTGGTGCACCGACGCGCAGTACTCACAGCCGTTGAGGCGTGAGACCACCGTGGCGGCCAGCTCACGCTCGGCGCGGCCGACGCCGCCGTCGGTGTTGTAGAAGATGTCCAGGTCCGTCAGCGTACGCGCCTTGAGCGCAGCCGGGTCACGGGCTAGCAGGCGGAAGTACTCCATGTCGATGCGCTCGGGCTTAATCAGCGCGTCACGTTGCGCGTCCGTGAACTCCTCCTTTGGCTGCGGCGGCACCCACGGCTTCCAGCCCAGCGAGTGCGCCACAAAACCCTGCGGCTTGACGACGTCCGGCACCAGCGTCCCCTCCCCCGGCACCCAATCCGGGGTCTGGGTAGGACGCGGCGCCGCAGTCACGGGTGCGGGCTGAGCGGCACCGGCCAGAACGGACAAGCCGTGGGCCACGCGCAGCTGGAAGGACAGGAAGCTCACGAGCTGTCCCAGCGTCACGATGTCGTCGTTGGACCAGCCGGCTGCCTGCAGGTGGCCAATCGCGGCCGGGGAGGCGTCCTTGGGGTGGAAGGCCAGCAGGTGGGCGAAGTCGAGGGCGGCGGCGAGGCGCGCAGAACCGTCGAAAAGCGTGAAGCCGCCATCGGAGTATGGGCCGGTGGTGATGCCGCGCTCCACCGCGCGGGCGATTTCTGCGGCGAGTTCCTCCGACTCCTCCGCCAGCAGGTCAGAATAGAACTCCACCGCCCGCGGAGCCTGATAAATGCCCGCAACGAAGGTAGCGATGGCGTAGCGCTCCGCATAGCTGAACGTACCGGGCTCTGCAGGCTCGAGGAGCGCGGCGAAGGAGGCCTGTGCGTTCTCCTTGGCCTCGGGGCGGCGCTCGCGCAGCTTGGCGACGTCCCCCTCAACGCCCGCCAACAGATTAATGATGTCTGCCATGAATTAATCCTTTCTTGTGTTCGCCCCAGGCTACAGACCCAGGTTGAGGTCGCCGGCGCGGTAACGCGAGCCGGGGATGGCCTCGATGAGTTTTTGGGTAAACGGTGACTGTGGGTTGCTAAAGACCTCGGCCGTGGGCCCGGATTCCACCTGCTGCCCCTTCGAGAGCACCGACACGGTGTCCGAAATCTGGTTGACCACCGCGAGGTCGTGCGAGATGAAGATGTAAGTCAGACCAAGTTCCTCCTGCAGCCGGGCCAGCAGTCGCAGGATCTGGGCCTGCACGGTGACGTCGAGGGCGGAAACGGCCTCGTCGAGGATGACCAGCTCCGGCTCCACAATCATGGCGCGCGCGATGGCCACGCGCTGGCGCTGGCCGCCGGAGAGCTCGCGCGGACGGCGGTCGTAATAGTCCGGGTTGAGAGCTACCAGGTCCAAGAACTCCTTGGCCTTTTCCTTGGCCGAGCTGGCGCGCGCCCCCTTCAAGTTCCGCAGCGGCTCCGCCACCGTCTGGCCGATGGACTGCTTGGGGTCTAGGGAGCCGTAGGGGTTCTGGTAAACCAGCTGGATGTTGTTGCGCTCTTCGCGCAAGGCCTTGCCGCGCAGGCCCACGATGTCGCGCCCGCCCACGGTGATGCTGCCCGATGTCGGAGTGTTGAACATCGCGATGCTGCGCCCCGTCGTGGTCTTGCCGGAGCCGGACTCGCCCACGATGGCGTGGGTCGAGCCCTTAGCCACGGTGAAGGAGATGTCATCGACCGCGGTGAAATCAGCGAAGCGCTGGGTCAGGCCGTCCACGCGCACCAAGGGTTCGCCCGCGGTGCGTTCAGTAACCGGCGCGGCGCCGGCGTCGGCGACGGTGAGGGAGGGGGCGTCGGCAAGCAGGCGTTTGGTGTAGTCGTGCCGCGGGTTCGTCAGCACCGTGGCGGCCAGGCCTTCCTCGCGCAGCTGGCCGGATTCCATGACCACGACGCGGTCGGCGCGGTCGCCGGCCACCGCCAAGTCGTGGGTAATAAAAAGGATGCCCATGCCGAGCTCAGCGCGCATGTCATCAAGCAGATCAAGGATGATCTTCTGCACGGTGACATCGAGCGCGGAGGTAGGCTCATCGGCGATGATGAGGTCGGGCTCCAGCGCCACCGCAGCGGCAATGAGCACGCGCTGCTTCATGCCGCCGGACAGCTCGTGTGGGTACTGGTGATAGCGGCGCTCAGGATCATCGATGCCGACGCGCTCCAACAGCTCCAGTGCCTTAGCCTTACGCTCGGCGGCGCTGCCCACCTTGTGAATGCGCAGCCCCTCCTCCACCGAGGCGCCGATGGTCTGCACCGGGTTGAGGGAGTTATTCGGATCCTGCGGGATGAGCCCGATGCGCCGCCCGCGCAGCTCGCGCCACTGGCGCCGGCGCAGCGAGGTGATATCGCGACCATCGAAGGTGATGGTTCCGGCGTCGATGGTGGCATTCGCGGGCAGCAAACCAATGGCTGCCATGGCGGAGGTGGTCTTACCGGAGCCGGACTCGCCCACGATGGCGGTCATCTGCCCCGGGTGCACCTCGAGGTTGATGCCTTGCACGGCGGAAACGTCGCCACCTGCGGTGGAATAGGACACGGTGAGGTCCCGCACGTGCAGCAGGGGCTGCGCTGCATTCTTTGAAACAGACATGTTAGGCCTCCACGGGGAAGTTCTGGGACAGGCGGTTGGCGGACATCACCACGGCGACCAGCGCGATGCCAGGCAGGATGATGAGCCACCAGGCGGTGGCCATGAAGTCGCGGCCCTCGGCGATAATGAGGCCCCATTCCGGAGTGGGCGGCGGGGCACCGTAACCCAGGAATCCGAGGATGGACAGCTGCAGGATCGCGGTGCCGAACTGCAGAGTAGCCAGGGCGATGACGGGCGTGAGTGAATTGGGAAGGATATGGCGGAAGAGCACCGTGGCGTGGGTCGCACCGGCGCCGTATGCGGCCTCGATGTAGTCCGAGCTGGCCACGGAGATCACCTGGGAGCGGGCTAGTCGCGCGAAGGTCGCCACGGACGTCGCGCCGACGGCCACCGCCGCCTGTACGGAACCAAAGCCCAGCACGATGATGATGGACAGCGACAACAGGATGCCCGGGATGGATAGCAGGACGTCAACCACGCGCATGAGGACGGTATCCACCGCTCCTCGCAGGGAGCCGGCGAGAAGGCCGATCAGCGTGCCGACGACCAGGCCGACGGCCACGGCGATGAGCGCGCCGAGGAGCGACTGGCGGGCGCCGTAGACGATGCGCGCATAGAGGTCGCGCCCCACCGCATCCGTGCCCATGAGGTGGCCGGACTCCCCCGGCGGCAACAGGGCCACATCGGTGCCCGCATAGGGGTCAGCCGAGGTAAACAGACTTGGGAAGAGCGCGGCCAGAAAAGCAATCGCGAGGATCACGATGGCGATGATGGAACCCGGCGCGAGCCACGGGTTGGAGGTGTGGCGGCGCGGCGCCCGTGTAGAACGCAGCGGTTTGGTGTGCGTCAAGCTCATGAGCGCACCGTCCTTTCCGAAGTAGCGGCCGAGGTAGTGGCGGAATCTGTGCTGCGACGGGCTGCACGCTCCGGAGCGTTGGCGCGCAGGCGCGGATCCAGCACCGGGTAGAGTAGGTCCACCACGAGGTTGATGATGATGTAAGAGGTAGCGGCGATGAGAACCACCGCCAGCAGCACCGGGGTATCGCGGTTAGCCACCGCTTGGGCCACCATGTAACCCAAGCCGGTGCGCCCGAAGACGGTCTCGGTCACCACGGCACCGCCGACGAGCTCACCGAAGAGCAGGCCTGCCATCGTCAATGTGGGCAGCAGCGAATTACGCAAGACGGTGCGCCAGAAGATCCAGGACTCCGAGGCACCGCGTGCACGTACCGCTTGGACGAAGGGCCGCGACTGCGTCTCATCGATGGAGCGGATCAGCACCTGGATGAGCGGCGCGGCCATGGGCACCGACAGCGTCAGGGTGGGCAGGATGAGGCCTTCGACGGACCCGGGTTCGATGACCCGCACCCAGCCCAGCTGGAAGGAGAAGAACTGGATGAGCAGGATGGCAATCCAGAATCCCGGCAGAGAGACCATGAAGGAAGGCAGCCCCCGGAAGAAAGAACCGATGGCACCGAGTCCCGGCAGAGTCGCGAGGAAGGCCACGAGCACAGCCACGATGAGCGCCAAGCCGATGGCGCTGATGGCAAGGATGAGGGTGTGGGGAAGGGCGTCGGCAATCAGCGTGGCTACCGGGGCGCCCGACTGCGTGGAGTTACCAAAGTGCCCGGTGAGGAAACCACCCAAGGAGGTGAAATACTGCACGAAGAGCGGCTTGTCGACGCCCATCTCCTCCCGAATGGCGTCAATCTCCGCCTGGGATAGGCCCAGAGCGGGGTCGCCGAAGCGGGACTGCACGGCATCCGACGGCAGCGCCGACAGAAGCAGGAAGGCCACGGTGTAGGTAATGAGCAGCACGAGGAGGGCCTGCCCAATGCGGCTGAGAATTTGGCGGGTTGTCATTTATTTCTCCTCCTCATTCGATGCTGCGCGCTGCGGCGCGGCGTCGATGCTGACCTCGTAGAACCACGGGCGCGCCACCGATTCCGGGCTAAAACCCGAAATGCCCGGTCGCACGGCATAAACCACGGGTTCCTCGAAGAGCGCGAGCACATAGGCCTGCTCCGTGAGGTAGTCCTGGACCTCTTCCGTGGCCTTGGTGCGGCCGTCCTTGTCGGGGGTGTCGAGGACGGCGTCGAGAAGCTCCTGCAGGTGCTCGTCGATGGGATTGCCCTCCGCGTCCTGGTTGAGGAAGGCATCGCGGTTGTTGATGCCGTAGAGCGAGGTGATGACGTCGTAGTCGGCGCGGCCCACCATCGAGTGGTAAATCTGCACCTTGTTGATGTCCTTGGCATCGGCGTTCTGCGTGGCCTGATCACCCGCGTTGACCTGGATGCCGATACCCAGCTCACCCAACTGGTCCTGCACCATGGTCATGACTTCCTTGGAACGCGGCTGCGGCAAGGCGGTGTTGGTGCGCAGGACGAGGCGCTGGCCGTCCTTGACGCGGATGCCGTCCGGCCCGGGCTCCCAGCCGGCCTCGTCAAGGAGGCGCTTGGCTTCCTCGGGGTCAAAGGTATAGGCGGCGGACTGGTCCTTATACGCCAGGCCGGTCTCGGCCACCGAGGAGGTGGCCAGCGGGTAGGACTCGGAGAAGAGCACGCGGAGGATTTCCTCGCGGTCCACGCCGTGAATGATGGCCTCGCGCACGCGCTTGTCTTTCAGCAACGGATGGTCGAAGCGGAAGGCGAACTGGTTGTTCATGGAGTTCGTGCCGCGCGAGATGATGCCGACGCCTTGTTCCTTGAGCAACGGCTCCTGCGGAGCGGAGATCTGGCGAGCGATATCGGCCTGACCGGAAAGGATTGCGCCGGTGCGCACGGACTCTTCGGCGGCGAGGATGTAGTGGACGCCGTCGATGTCCGCGCGGCCCTGGTGCTCGACCGCCGGCGGGGCCCAGTCATAGTCCTCGCGGGCCTTGAGCTTAAGATCGGTGCCGATTTCTTCCGATTCCACCACGAAGGGGCCGGAGCCAATGACGTTGACCGCGTTGCCGGGGCCGAAGCCCTCGTTGTCTAGAGCCAACGTGGAATCGGAGAGCAGGCCGGCGTTATAGGCGGAGGTGGCTTGGAGGAAACCCGGGGAGGGCTGAGTGAAGTAGAACTTCACGGTGTCCTCGTCCACGACCTCGCCGCGGTCATAGTTGGCAATCTGCTCGGAGCTGGTCAGCGTGCGGGATTTATCGCCACGCCCGAAGAGATCGAAGTTGGCCACGACGTTCTCGGCGGTCAAAGGAGAGCCATCGGAGTAGGTGACGTCGGTGCGGATAGTAAACGTGTACTCCGTGGCATCCGCGTTGACCTCGGGCATCTCCGTGGCGATCCACGGCGAGAGCTCGAGGGTCTCGGGGTCTTGATACAGGAGGCGATCGGTCAGCTGGTTGACCACGCCGCCGTTGGGATAAAAGCCGGCTGCCGGCGGGTAGAGCGTGCGGAAGAACTGCGGCTCGAGGTAGGTAAGGACGTTGTCCTCACCTTCCGGCCGGTCCGCAGCAGAGCAGCCCGCTAGGGCAAGGGCTGCTGCCAAGGTGGCGGCGAGTGCGCGTAAGGTTTTCACGGTCATGCTTTCAGAAAGTCGATAGTCGGTGTGCAGTGCGTCTCTGGATTTAACACAACACATACTGAGCGGTATTATTCCACTAGACAGCACAGTCTAAAAGTTTGAGGTTGATTTATATGCCCGCCATCGCCATCGTCGGGGCCGGCCCGCGTGGTATCTCGCTGGTCGAGCGCCTTGCAGCCCACCTGCGCGCGACCCCCCTTCAGTCACCCCTGAGGCTCCACATCATCGACGATGCCCCGCTCGGCGCTGGCCGCATTTGGGACACCGAACAGACCTGCACGCTGTGCATGAACACGTTGGCTGGCGCGGTCACGCTATTTACCGAGCCCGGCTCCACGACCACCGCGCCGGTACTTGAAGGCCCCATCCTCTACGAGTGGATTCAGCTTCTGCGCGGCGAGCGCCCCGACATCGCACCTGCCAAGTTAGAGCTTTATGATTCCCACCCGCCACGCGAGGAGCTCGCCGCCTCTTTTGCCGAGGAGCTCGCGCAGACCCGCCCCGAGTCCAACCCTTCCCGCGCGCTTTACGGCGCCTACCTGGAGTGGGTCTTTGAGATTGCGCTGGCGCAGCTGCCGGAGAGCGTGGACGTCGTCCAGCACCGCGCCCGCGCGTTGTCCATCGACGCGGCCGAGGGCCACGATGTCATTGCGCTTTCCGACGGCACCACCATCACCGCCGACGCCACCGTCCTGGCCTACGGCTGGCAAGTGCCTGCCCTGAGCGAATCCGAACGCGCCCTGGCGGAGGCTGCGCACTCGGACCTGCACTGGGTGCGGCCAGACAACCCCGTCGAGCAGCCGGTGTCCGAAGTTCCCGCGGGCGAGAAGGTCCTGGTCCGGGGTTTGGGCATGGGCTTCTTTGACGTCATGGCGCTGCTCACCATCGACCGCGGCGGCGAGTTCGTCGAGGACCCCTCCACCCGCTCCGGGCTGCGCTACGAGCCGAACGGCGAGGAACCGCACTTCATCGTCTCCTCCGGCCGCGGCTACCCCTATATCCCGAAGTCGGAGTACCACGCGCTGCCGCCGAAGGCTGAGCTGACCCGCTTCCGTGCCGCAGTCGCCGCGCTCGATCCGGAGGTGGAGCTGGACTTCGGCACGCAGCTGCTGCCGCACATCCTGCGCGATGCCTACGCCGAGTACTACGAAAACCAGGCGCGGGTGGCACCGGATGCTCTGCAGCGCCCGCTCGAGGATATCCTCGCCACGATCGATTCCACCGCGGTGGATGCCGACGACCTGGCAAGCATGGCGGATCAGCTCACCGCAGCCCTCGAGGGCTCCTCCGCGCAGCCTTTGGATCTTGCGCATTGGGCGAACCCGCTCGACGGTTTCACCGGCGGCGAGATCACCGAGTACATCGCCGAAGGCTTGGCGCGCGACATCATCGAGGCAGTCGCCGCCGCCGATTCCCCGCTGAAGTCCGCACTGTGGGCCATCTCGGCCGCGCGCAAGCCCTCCTCCATCGCCGGTTCGGAAGGCCGGATGACGTGGGAGTCCCGCACCAGCACCTACAAGGAGTTCATGGCGTTTGGGCAGATGGTGGGCTCCGGCCCGCCGCTCTTCCGCACCCGCCAGCTGCTCGCGCTTGTCGACGCCGGCCTCGTCACCTTCCTAGGCCAGCGCCCCCAGCTGGAGATCGGTGAGAAGTTCACGCTGCGCACCGCGCACGGTGAGGCTTCCTCCACCTGGCTTATCGACGCCTGGATGCACTCCCCCGATGTCCGCCGCGCAGGCGATCCACTTGCGGTATCTCTCAATGGGCGCGTGCGCGCCTTCGTCGACCATGGGCGGGCCACCGGCTCGCCGGAGACGACATGGGACCGACGCGTGGTCAACCCGGGCGGCACCGAGGATCCACGCCTGCACATCGTCGGTATCCCCACCTATGCGCAGTGGCCGGATACCACCATCTCCCCCATGCCGGGCACCGATCCGCTCATGCTGCAGGAGACCGACCGCACGGCCGGCTCCCTACTCACTTCCCTCTAATCACGCGGCGGTTTTAGTCCAGGGCTTCGAGGGCCTGCTCGAGGTCCGCGAGCAGGTCATCAATGGACTCGATGCCCACGGAGATGCGCACGAGATCTGCCGGCGGGACGAGCTCGGAGCCTTCCGCGGAGATATGCGTCATATTCTGTGGATGCTCGATGAGAGACTCCACACCGCCGAGGGACTCCGCCAGCGAGATGAGCTTGGTGTTGAGGCAAATCTGGCGCGCATGCTCCTCGCTGTGGAAGCGCACGGACATCATGCCGCCGAAGCCGCGCATCTGCTTTTTCGCCAGCTCGTGGCCTGGGTGCGAGGGCAGGCCCGGGTAGAGCACCTGCTTGACCTCCGGGCGAGACTCCAGAAATTCAGCCACTGCCTGTGCATTGGAACAGTGGCGATCCATGCGCACCTCCAAGGTCTTGATGCCGCGGGCGGTGAGGTAGGCGTCGAAAGGCGAGGACACCGCACCAACGTTGCCTTGGAAGTACAGCAGGCGCTCGTCCATCTCTGCCGAGTTGGTCACGACCGCGCCACCCAGCACATCCGAGTGGCCGCCCAGGTACTTCGTGGTGGAGTGCAGGACGTGATCCGCGCCCAGCTCCAAAGGATTCTGCAAGTAGGGCGTGGCGAAGGTGTTGTCGACGACGATCTGGGCGTCGCCAGCCGCCTTGACTGCCTTAGTGACCGCAGCGATATCCGTGATTGTTGTCGCCGGGTTGGTCGGGGTCTCCAACCAAATCAGCTTGGTGTTCTCCTGCAGCGCCGCCTCCACCGCCGCGGTATCGGCGGTGTTGACGATGGACAGCTCGATACCCCACTCACCGTAGTCATGGTGCAGAAGACGGTACATTCCGCCGTAGGCATCGTTGCCCAGAATCACGTGGTCCCCCGGGCGCACGAGGATGCGGATGAGGGTATCTACGGCCGCCATGCCCGTGGCGAAACAGCGAGCGTATTCAGCGTTCTCTAGCGCCGCGAGGGTCTTCTCGAGGGAGTGAACGGTGGGGTTGGCCACGCGACCATACTCGTAGCCGCCGCGCAGCTGCGCGAGGCCATCCTGCTGGTACGTGGTGGAGGCATAGATCGGTACGTTGATGGATCCCATGTAGGGATCCGGCTGGTAACCGGCATGGATGGAACGGGAGGAAAAGCCAAGAGTGCGGTTGTCAGTCATGTCGCACAAGTCTAGACCAAGCTGTTCAGTTGCGAGAAAGACTAGCTTTTTATATTCAGTTCCCTTCCCTACTATCGGTAGGCGTCAGTCATGAGCGAAAGCAGAAAGGACCTTCGTGACCAGACCTACCGCATATTTAGGCGCCTCCGCCGAGCCAACCGACGGGGCTGTCGACACGGTCACCCGCTGGTGGCAAACCGAAAACATGCAGTCCTGGCTCATCGACAAACCCATCGGCATCGCGCTCATCCTCATCGTCGCCATCATCGGCAGCTGGCTGCTGCGCCGGCTCATCACCAAGCTGGCCGATAACAGCATCAAGAAGGGTAAGCTCAGCTCGCCACTCTCCCCTCGCAAAGCTCACCGGACGACCGATAAGGTGCTCGAGAAAACGCAAGAGGCACGGCGTACCTCCCGCATCCAGACTCTTGCCGGCGTCGGCCGCTCCGCGGTCGCCATTTTTGTCTGGGTCTGGGCAGTGCTGGCCATCTTGGACGAGCTCGGCGTCAACGTCGCCCCACTTGTAGCATCTGCTGGCGTGGTTGGCGTCGCCCTAGGTTTCGGTGCGCAAGCGCTGGTCAAGGACTTCCTGTCCGGTATCTTCATGCTCATGGAGGACCAGTACGGCATTGGCGACACCATCGACCTCGGTAACGGGGTCTTCGGCGATGTCGAGTCCATTTCCCTGCGTATCACCACGGTCCGCGATATCGACGGCGCACTATGGTATGTCCGCAACGGCGAAATCCTGCAGGTGGCCAACCATTCCGACCGCTACTCCGTAGCCCGCGTCCAGGTCCCCATCGCGCTGAGCAACGACCCCACCCGAGCAGTCGACGTCATCACCACCGCAGCAGAAGAGGCCGCCCGCGACTCCGATATCAAGGACTTCATCCTGGCCACGCCCACGGTCAATGGCATGTCTGGCCTGGAAGTGGACCACATGTCCTACCGCGTGTCCGTCAAGACGCTACCGGGCAAGCAATGGGACGTGCAGCGCGCCATGCAGGCGAAAATCCTCACCGCCATGCACGCGGAAGGAATTACCACGCCCTACCCGCGGGGGATGGCTATCTTTGATCTGGAAGAACCGGGCCTGACGCGAAAGGAAGATTAAACGTGCAACCAACAAGTGTGTACGACGCCGTCGGCGGAATGGAGACCTTTGAGAAACTCGTCGGCGGTTTCTACGCCCAGGTGCGCGAGGATGATCTCATCGGCCCGATGTACCCACAGCAAGACTGGGAGGGAGCAGAACAGCGCCTGACCTGGTTCCTTGTGCAGTACTGGGGTGGGCCACAGCTCTTTTCCGAGCAACGCGGCCACCCGCGCCTGCGCATGCGCCACGCACCCTACCCCATCGACATGGCCGCCCATGATCGCTGGCTCGAGCTCATGGGCAACTCCTTGGCGCAGATCGACGAGGAGACCATCCCGCCGGCCTATCGAGCCATGATCTGGGACCACATGGAGCGGGTCGCAGCGATGCTCATCAACCGCGCCCCTTAAAGCCCAAAGGCATCCTTCACCGGCTGGGAGACCAGCTCTCCCCCGCGGGTCATAAGCCCATCGGCCAAGCCTGGGAAGCGCTCAACCGCGCCATCGAAGCCGGCAGCAGCCACCGCGCGCATATAGGGCAAGGTGGCAGAGCCCAGCGCCCGGGTGGAGGTATTTGCTACTGCGCCTGGCATGTTGGCCACGCAGTAGAAGGTAGTATCATGCACCTTAAAGGTGGGCTCATCGTGCGAGGTCTTTCGGGAGTTCTCGAAGCAGCCGCCTTGGTCAATGGCGACGTCGACAAGCACAGCGCCCTTCTTCATCCGCTCAACCACGTCTTCGCGCACCAGCTTCGGGGCTGCAGCGCCCGGAACCAACACCGCACCGACGACTAGGTCCGCCTCCAGCAACTCTTCCTCGAGCGCCGCCGGATCCGACACGATGGTGCGCACGCTGCCTTGATACTGCTCATCAAAGCGCTGCAGCACGTGCGGGTCGAGGTCCAGTACCGTCACCTCGCCGCGCAGACCATGCGCCATCGCCACCGCAGAAGCCCCCACTTGACCACCACCGATGACGACGACGCGAGCCGGCCGTGTACCTGGTACGCCGGCGACCAGCAAACCGCGCCCGCCTTCGGTGGAGAGCAAGTGGTGCGCGCCCTCAATCACTGCAAGACGACCAGCCACCTGGGACATCGGGGTCAACAGTGGCAGGGTGCCGCGAGAATCGGTCACGGTTTCATAAGCCACGGCCGTCGTACCCGCCTTCATCAGGGCGTCCGTCAACGGGCGGTCCGCAGCCAGGTGCAGGTAGGTAAACAGCAGGAGGTCTTCGCGCAGGTAGCCGTACTCGGATTCGAGAGGCTCCTTGACC
Source organism: uncultured Corynebacterium sp. (assembly GCF_902489365.1). GTDB lineage: Bacteria > Actinomycetota > Actinomycetes > Mycobacteriales > Mycobacteriaceae > Corynebacterium. The sequence goes on from NZ_CABTZR010000012.1 coordinate 14,255, forward strand.
TTGACCACCATATCCGCCGCCCAGGCCTCCGCAGCGGAGGGGACAATGGTCGCGCCGACGGCTTCATAGTCGGAGTCCGGGAAAGAGGCCCCCTCCCCGGCCGCTGTTTCCACCAGGACCTCGTGACCGTCCTTGATCAGGATGTCCACGGCGCTGGGAGTAAGGGCGACGCGGTTTTCGTTGTTCATGATTTCTTTGGGTACAGCAATACGCATGGTGAGAGCCATCTCCTTTTGTTGAAGAAAACTGAATTCGACCCCTTCAGAGTAACGCAAATCACCTCCCGCGCGCGTCACTCTCGTTCACCGAGCGGGGTGATCCTTGAGGAATTAGTATCCGGAGCATGAGCACACTAGGCGATGTACGGCGCTCCTTCCTCCCCCTCGGGTGGACTGCGTTTGGCGGGCCGGCTGCCCACCTGGGTTATTTCCGCGCTGAGTTTGTCAGCCGCCGGAAGTGGCTCAGCGATTCCGCCTATGCCGATCTCGTGGCCATGTCCCAATTTCTTCCCGGCCCGGCTAGCTCGAAGGTCGGCATGGCACTCGGCTACGGGCGCGCGGGCCTATTGGGCCTCATCTACTCATGGTTCCTGTTCACCTTCCCCTCCGCGCTCATCCTCACTCTGTTTGGTCTCATCGTGGCGCCCAGTAGTGGGTGGCTCCACGGGATTCTAGGGGGACTCCTCGCTGCCGCCGCCGGTGTCGTGGTACACGCCATCGTCGGGATGGCGAAGAAGCTCCTGCTCACCCCCATCGCGTGGGCGCTTGCGCTCGTCAGCGCCGCCGTGCTGCTCGTCGCCGGGTCCGCGTGGCAGCTAGCTGTCCTCGCCGTGGCCGGGGTGCTGGGCGCCACCGTGTTGAGAAAATGGCTGCCGACGACGTCGACGCCCGCGGCCGATAGTGGCCTGCGCGCCGTGCCTGCCCGCCTGGCGTGGGGCTGCGTAACAGCGTTCTTCCTCCTGTTGGGCGGGCTGGCGGTGGGGGCGCAGCTTAGCGACGCCTACCTCATCACCCGCGCCAATGCCTTCTACCAGTCGGGAGCCTTAGTTTTTGGTGGTGGGCACGTGGTCCTGCCACTACTGGAGGAACAATTTATCGGCGCAGGCTGGCTCAGCCAGCAGGAGTTTCTCGCGGGCTACTCGGTAGCCCAGGGCGTACCGGGGCCGCTGTTTACCTTCGCGTCTTACCTTGGGGCGGTCGACGGCGGGATCGTCGGAGCGCTCCTGGGGACCGTTCTTATTTTCCTGCCGGGTGCCTTGCTCACGCTCGCAGCTTTGCATCTGTGGACGCGCTGGAATCATCTTGGTTGGCTGCGCGGCGCGTTTTCAGCCATCAACGCAGCCGTGGTCGGCCTGCTCATCGCGGCGCTCTGGGATCCCATCATCATCCACGGAGTTACGGGGTGGACTTCGGCGCTCATTGCGGTGGGCGCGGGTATCGCCCTCTTCTGCAAAGCCCCGCCGTGGACGGTCGCCGTGGGCGCCGCACTGGCGGGATTCGTGCTGCTTTAGAACAGGGACAGACGCGTCGAGTGGTAGACGCTGCCATAGGGCGCGTCGAGGCGCACCCAGCGCCCCTTGCCAGCCACGCGCAAGTGACGGGGGATCTTGAGTGATGCGGCAAACCCCGGGATGAGGCCGAGGCTGGTGCAGGCGAAGATCATCCGCATGGGAATCTCCACCTGTGCCTCCGAGTTCTCTACGGTGAGCACAGTCTGATTCAACAAGCTCTGTGGTGGGCCCATCGGTCCGGAGAACTGGCGGGCCAGCTGGCGGCCCTTATCGGCGAGCTCGCGAACGACGTCGACCGGCAAGGAATCGATTTCACGAAACCCCTGCGCCGGCGGTAACGCGCCTGGCCACGATGGATCGCGTGCAGGCCCCAGCGAAAGCTCCACCCCGTCCTCCGCAAGGGCAGGGTCGGGGGCGGTGTGGAGGGCGTCGGCAAGCGCTTGCGCGGACACCACTGCCCCATCGCGGCCCACGGTGCCTCCGCACCGCCGCGCCACAACGACATCGAAGGGCGTCGTGACAAAGACCTCGACCTGGTTGGCGTCATGCTGGCGCAGACGCACCGAGGCTGAGGCATCGAGCCCCGTTGCGCGGGCGAGGAGGGCACGCAGCCCTCCTCCACCGCTACAGACCCGGAGAGTTTCACTCTCCATGATCGCGCTGCTCATCGAGCTCGACGACGGCGTGTTCCAGGATGATGTTGCGCTCCTCTTCAGAGACCTCGCGCGGCATCTGTGTACCCGGGTCGATGGCGACCTGCACGCAGTCGATGACGCAGGCCACCTGGCCCTGGGCATCCTTGATCTTTTGGCGGGTGGTGAAGGAAGTAGTGCCAAGACGCACCACCGTGGTTTCCACCGTGACCGTACCGTGCTGTCCATCCCATTTAATGGGGCGGACATAGTCCGCGTCGATGTGGCGAACGAATGCCACCATGTTGACGCCGCGGGCGTAGAAGTTGTGCATGGCAAAGGCCAAGCGCGCCTCCTGCGCCAGCTCGATGAAATTGGAGTTCATCATGTGGCCGTACATGTCGAAGTCCGACCAGCGCACACTCACGGTGAGCGCATGGACATTGTCCGTGGCCTTTTCCGACACAACCTTTTGAGCGGACATTCCAGGATCCTTTCGGAGTTCTTCCTTTGGACGCTAGGGCTAGACGGCCCTAGCGGCTGAGCTTGCGGTGGGTAACGCGAGACGGACGGGCTGCTTCCTCACCGAGGCGCTCAACCTTATTCTTCTCGTAGTCGCCGAAGTTGCCCTCGAACCAGAACCACTGACCTTCTGCCACGTTGCCTTCCCAGGCCAGGATGTGGGTACAGGTGCGGTCGAGGAACCAGCGGTCGTGAGAAATGACCACGGCACAGCCGGGGAACTTCTCCAGCGCATTTTCCAGCGAGCCCAGGGTTTCCACGTCAAGGTCGTTGGTCGGCTCATCGAGGAGGATCAGGTTGCCGCCCTCTTTAAGAGTCAGGGCCAGGTTCAAGCGGTTGCGCTCACCGCCGGAGAGAACCTTGGAAGGCTTTTGCTGATCCGCTCCCTTGAAACCGAAAGCGGAGAGGTACGCGCGGGACGGCATTTCGTTCTGACCGACGTGAATGTAATCCAGCCCGTCGGAGACAACCTCCCACACGGTGGCCTCGGGGTCGATGTTCTCGCGGCCCTGGTCGACATAGGACAGCTTGACGGTCTCGCCAACGTCCACGCTGCCGGAATCCGGCTGCTCCAGACCCACGATGGTCTTGAACAGCGTGGACTTACCCACACCGTTCGGGCCGATCACGCCGACAATGCCGTTGCGCGGCAGGGTGAAGGACAAGTCCTTGATGAGCACGCGATCATCGAAGCCCTTGGTCAGGTTCTTGACCTCTACCACCTTGTTGCCCAGGCGCGGCGGGGTCGGAATCTGGATCTCCTCGAAGTCCAGCTTCTTGTACTTCTCGGCCTCCGCAGCCATCTCCTCGTAGCGCTGGAGACGGGCCTTGTTCTTGGCCTGGCGGGCCTTCGCACCGGAGCGAACCCATGCGAGCTCGTCCTTGAGGCGCTTCTGCAGCTTCTTGTCTTTGGCGCCGGCAATTTCCAGACGCTCAGCCTTCTTCTCCAGGTAGGTGGAGTAGTTGCCCTCGTAGGGGTAGAGCTTGCCGCGATCAACCTCACAGATCCAGCCCGCGACGTGGTCGAGGAAGTAACGGTCGTGGGTCACGGCCAGGACCGCACCCGGGTAAGACTCGAGGTGCTTCTCCAGCCACTGGACCGACTCGGCGTCCAGGTGGTTCGTGGGCTCGTCGAGCAGCAGCAGGTCGGGCTCACTCAGCAGCAGCTTGGCCAGCGCGACGCGGCGGCGCTCACCACCGGAGAGGTTGGTTACCGGGGCATCGGACGGCGGGCAGCGCAGTGCTTCCATAGCCTGCTCGATCTTGGAATCAACCTCCCAGGCATCGGCGGCGTCGAGCTCCTCCTGCAGCTTGCCCATTTCCTCCATGAGTTCGTCGGAGTAATTGGTGGCCATCTCTTCCGCGATCTCCTCGAAGCGCTGCTTCTTCTGGAAGATCTCCCCGAGGCCCTCTTCGACGTTTTCGCGGACCGTCTTCTCCTCATTGAGCGGTGGCTCCTGGAGGAGGATGCCGACCGTCTTGCCCGGATCAAGGAAAGCCTCACCGTTGGAAGGCTGATCAAGGCCGGCCATGATCTTCAGGATCGAGGACTTACCTGCACCGTTGGGGCCCACGACGCCAATCTTGGCGCCCGGGTAGAAAGCCATGGTGACGTTATCCAAAATAACCTTGTCACCGATGGCCTTACGCACGTTTTTCATCGTGTAGATGAATTCGCCCATGTTTCACCCTTTGCTTCTGTCAGGATTGGTAAATAACAGTACAAAGACTACATCACATGGGCGGTGGTGGTCCTCTGTCCTTAGACCATCGCGTCCTCAGGTTCCGGTTCGACGTGTGACTCGGCCGCGGACTGCGCTTGCTGACGGTCCGCCGCGGTGTCCTGCGGAGTATCTCCCGGCTGCAGGGCAGCTGGCATTGCTTCATTCTCCGTGGTGCTGGGTGGTGCCGTGTAATCTACGTCCGGCACCGGCGGATTCTCCCCCAGCCAGAGGGCTTCACTGCCCTCCTCACCGTAAGAGGTACCAATTTTGGTGGAGGTGATGCAGAAGCGGTTGAGGTCGAGCCCCACGTGGGCAATCTTGATATAGGTCCTGGAGCGCGTCGCTCCGTGCTGATCCTCCCATCGATCCGTGACGATGGAGCCCATAACAAAGACCGGCATGCCCTTAAATAGGGACTTCTTGACGTTGATGGCGCACTGGCCCCACACCTCGCCGTCGATATAGTTGAGGTCCAGCTCCCGCCACACCGTCTTGCCCTGTTCGTCCTTTTCCGGAACGCTGCGCGAGGAAGCAAAGCGCAGGCGGGCCTTGTACATGGTGTCGCTAATCTTGGTCAGGTGCGGGTCGTGGGTCAGACGCCCAGTAAGTGAGATTGGGTATTGAGACATTGCGTGATTCCTTTGCCATGTGCGGTTGGTGATCTTCTTGAGTGCGAGGAAGCAATACGCCTCCCTTACCTCGCATCATCGCCACCAATCACCGCACCCGCAATGGCGTCACCGCCAACCTGTGGATAACTTGTTGAAAGCGTCAACAAGTTATCCATCCACACAGTTCAAAGACCCTTTTTATACCCCCAGGGTGGACCTACTCACGCTAGTGCTGGCGGAAGCTGGAATCGTCGCCTTCGTTCATCTGCTTGAGCATGGCGTTGTAGCTTGCCAAGTCGGCATCGCCGTCAACGTCCGCCTTAGCATCGTGGCGGCGAGCGGTGGCGCGATCCTCTCGCAGCCAATCCAGGAATAGTGAACCAAAGACGATCACCAGCGGGAACTGGCCAAAGCCCCACGAAATACCGCCACCGGTGCGCTGATCCGTGACAAAGTCTGGGTTCCACGGCAGGCTCAAGGATTCATAGAAATCCAAGCCAAGAATAACCTGCATCTGCATGAGGTAGACACCGGCGAACAGATGCAGAGGCATCGACACAAACAGGATCAGCAGGCGAACGCCAGTGGGCGCGCGCCATGGCAACGGATCCGGGCCAATAACCTCCCAGTAGTAGATGTAGCCGGAAATCAGGAAGACCCAGTTCATGATGACGTGCCCGGCATGTTCCGAAATGGCAACCTCGTAGAAGCTCGGAAAGAGGTAGAGCACGTAAAGAATGGCCAGAAACTGCAGGACGTTGACCGCCGGATGCGTCAGGATGCGCAGCGTGGTGGATTTGGTGAGGGCAACGGCGGCGTCGTGAAGCGTGGGCTTGCCCGGCTCGCCCGGTTCAAACGCCTCCATGACCAAGGTCACTGGGGCACCCAACACGAGGCAGAGCGGAATCGCCATGGACAAAATCATGTGCACCAGCATGTGCATGGAGTACAGCGCCGGCATGTACAGACCGATACCGTTGCTCATGATGATGGTCATGCCCAACGAGCCCAACAGGAACCAAGTCGTGCGCCCCGCCGACCACGTCAGCCCGCGCCGCTTCAGGCGCCACAACGCATAGAGATAGAAACCGGCCAGCACGAGGCCGAGCGAGCCAAACATGAGGTCGAAGCGGAACATGGTCCACACGTTGGTGAACGTGGGGGCGTCGAAAAGCTCGTAGCCCACCAGAATCTGCATGGCATTAAGGTTCGGGTCGCGCGGCGGTGGCGGCGGCGTGCGCCCCATCGAGATGGCAACTCCAACGGTGGCCGCCATGATGAGGACCTCCACCACGGCCACCCTGATGAACAGGCGCGGGGCGTTCGTCAGCTGCGGGATGGTGACGCGACGGTGCACAAACCCAATAGCCGCCAACACCACCGTGAGCACCGCTTTGCTCAATACCAGCAGACCATAGCGGGTAGTAAAGAGATCTCCCAGCTCAACCCGAATCAGCGCGTTGACCACGCCCGTGGCAGTCAGCCCCAGAATGGCTAGGAGGGCAACCGTGGAATAGCGGCGCACGGCAACGCCCATATCCGGACCAAGACGGCGGCCGTGCGCGATGAGCCCCATGAGCCCACCGACCCACAGCATGATGAAAAACAGGTGCAAGAGCAGTGAGTTCGTGCCGTAGTCATGGTCGCCGCCAGAGGCCGAGTGCCCCTCCATCCCGAGGGGCACCGTGAGCAACAGCGACAAGAAGAACGTACCGACCTGTCCCGCCCACGTCCGCGCAACAAACCCCGTCACGGCGACGATCGCTGCGATCCCTGCGGTGAGGAGCCAGACTTGCGACGCCGCAATCTGGCCCACCGCCATGCCCATCAGCTCCGGGTTAAGGACCTGCCGCAACGGGGTACCGGTGAGATCCGACATGACAAGGGGAACCTCGAGCAAAGACACCACTGCGGCCCCCACAGCGGCCCAGGCACCGGTCCGCGCAGCGATGTGCCCGTCGACGGTGAGACGCGCCTTGATCAAACGCTCATTGTCCTTATCAGGCACGGCCGGGTAGATCAAGAACGCGCTGGACATGAATGAGCCGATGGACAGCGCCATCAGCATCCAGGCGACGGCACGGAAGAAGGGCAGACCAAAGGTCGTCATGCGCCCCGGGTCGGGGATACCGAGGGCGGCGAGCGAATCTGCAAGGAAGAACAGGGAAATGATCCCGCCCACGAGACCGGCGAAGACGACGAAAGAAAGATTCAACAAACGGGAGGGCCGCGCTCCCGACGCCGAGTGCGCCAGCCCAGGCGAGTACTGTGAGCTGGTGTTTTCCTTCTCTGTGTGCATGGTGGGCAGTCTACCGCCACACATGTTCTCTTACCTAAAAGGTAGACAACTCTCAGCTTTCGGGTAGTCTGCACTTATGGACTCACGCCAGCTTCACCACTTTCGAACCGTCGTGGACCACGGTTCGTTTACGCAGGCCGCGGAATCGCTGCAGCTCACGCAACCTTCCCTGAGCCTTACCGTGCGCAAACTCGAAAAAGATCTCAACGTGAAGCTGCTCTCCCGCGGGCGCGGCGGAGTCCAAACCACGGAGGCCGGAGATTACCTCTATGGTGTCGCGACCTCGATCGATTCCCTCCTCAACACCGCTGCCGTGCGCCTAGCCGAGATTGCGTCGGGCAGCGCCGGGTCAGTCACGCTGTGCTCCGCGCCCGAGTTCAATTGGCTGTATATGCCGGCGGTTCTGCGCCGCATGCGGCAACGCGCGCCAGAGGTAAGTGTTTCCTTAAAGGACTCAGAACCTACCGCCACGCTCAAGCAGGTCCTGGACGGCTCCGTGGAGATCGGCATCATCCTCACCACCAACCCACAGCGCTTCCGACAGGACTACGGCACACAGCTCACCATTGACTGCGCCGCCGAGATGGACCTGCGCGTCGCACTCCCCCAGCGTCTGGCGGACCTACCCGACCCCGTCCAGCTCTCCGATCTTGCCGCCGAAACGTGGCTCCTGCCGCCGCGCTGTCCGGAGCTCAGCAGCCTGCCCGAAGTGTTGGACCAGGTATGGGCCGCGGCCCCGCTCAGCAAACCTATGGGCGTCCAGGAAATTTCCACGCTGCAAACAGGCTTGCCGCTCGTTGCCGGCGACTATGGCATCAGCCTCATGCCGCACACCGCGCAGGCCTTGGGCCAGAGCGGAGTTCATTTCCGCCGCGTTGCGGAAACGCTGCCTACTATGCAGGCGCTTCTCATCCACCGTACGGACCGCGCCTTGAGTCCGGCAGCGCGCACGTTGGTCTCCGCCCTCCTCAGCACCAGCACCGAATCAACGCCGGCAGTAGCCCGATAGTCTGACTTCGCTCTCCGGTGCGTTATGATGGCTCGGTACGCCTCCATAGCTCAGTGGATTAGAGCAGTGGGTTTCTACCCCATGTGTCGCGGGTTCGAATCCTGCTGGGGGCACGCAGTTCAGAGCCACTTTTTGAGGTTTTCCATAACGTCAAAAAGTGGCCTTTAGGAACCTTTTGGGCACACTCCTATGGACATTACTCTCGCCACTTTTGACTACACCCCAGAATCCGCGCTGCGCGGACTGCGCTTCAGTAACGCCTGGGTGCCGTCGCCAAGCTATGCGGAATCGCGCCGCGGGGTGCTCACGGGACAGTACCCGCAGCGCGGCGCCACCACCCGCATCACGGAGATTTTCGCGGCCGCCGGCTTCGAGGTCCGAGAAGACGCCCTCCCCGCGTCCGCACCGGTCTTTCGCCTCCTCGAGCAGCCGGATCCCCAGCTGCTGGGTGACCTAGAGGGCGTCGTGGCGGTCTGCTCCCTACAGGGCGAGAAGTCCGCGATGTCCCTCCTATGGCCCGGCGTAGCAGAGTCCGGGGAGTGCGCAGAGCTCGTCTCCCCTCTCGACCTAGCGCCCACGCTCGCGGCAATCGCGGGGCTGGATGTGCGTCCCAACGCCCCGCTGTCCTTCGACGGGCTCAATTTGGTTCCGGTGCTCCGCTACGGCGCCTCCGGGCACGCAGCGCTCTTCTTCGACAACGGCGTGCGTATGCAGGACGCCGTGCTTGTCGACGCCTCCGCCACCCCGCCCAGCGCCTTGCCGCGTCTGCAGGAGGAGTGGGAAACGTGGAAGAGGTTTATGGCTTTCGGCCCGCTGCAGTAGCTACTCCACTGGAATAACAACCCAGAGGATGAGGTAGAGCAGAATTCCCAAGAAGCCCAGCAGAGTCGCAACAACGAAGAGAATGCGCACCAGGGTCGGATCGAGGTTGTAGGTCTGCGCGATACCGCCGCAGACGCCGCCGAGCATCGTGTCAGTAGTGGAACGAGTTAAACGTTGGTTGGTCATGATGTCTCCTTTCGCTTTCTATTATCCAGAGTTGGGGCCGAGGAGACATCAGTGTTTACCCTGATTTAAACCCTGAGTGCTCTACGCTGGGTGGAGACTTCCCACCCCTGAGAGAAAGGACGCTGTTTCATGGCTCACTCCCCTGGGCTGCCCGCCCCTACCCGCTCGTCGTATGCGCTGCTAACTGGTGCCAGCCAGGGCATTGGCGCTGCGATGGCCAAAGATTTGGCTGCTCGCGGCTACAACGTCATTCTCGTTGCTCGCCGCGAAGAAGTCCTCGAATCCATCGCTGCGGACCTACGCTCCCGTCACGAGGTTGATGCCATTGCGCTGGCTGCGGATCTCTCCGAGGCGGCGGACGTTGACCGCGTTATCGAGTTCATGGCGGGCAAGGAAGTCTCCATCATCGTCAACTCGGCGGGCATCGCCAGCTTTGGCAAGTTCATGGATCAGGACTGGGATTATGAAACCAGGCAGTTCGATCTCAACGGCAAGGCCGTTCACCGCCTGACGCGTGCTGCGCTGGAGCAGATGCTGCCGCGGCGCAGCGGCGCTATTTGTAACGTGGGCTCGGCTGCAGGCAACGTCTCCATTCCGAACAACGCCACCTATGTTTTCACCAAGGCAGGTGTCAATGCCTTTACTGAGGCCCTGCACTATGAGCTCAAGGGCTCGGGCGTGACCTGCACCCTGCTGGCCCCTGGCCCGGTGCGCGATGCCGTTATCCCCGAGGAGGAGCAGTCCATCGTGGATAAGGTCGTCCCGGACTTCTTGTGGACCACCTACGAGTCCTGCTCCGAAGAAACCCTCGAGGCCATGGCCCGCAACCAGCGGCGTGTGGTTCCCGGCCCGCTCTCCAAGGTGATGAACGCGTTGGGCAAGATTGTGCCGACCCCAATCGTTGCGCCGATCATCGGCAGCTTCTATTCCAAGATGGCCTAAAACACGCCAAAGCCCGCGCTCCGTTTCAAGGAGCGCGGGCTTTGCTTTACTTACCTTGGAGCGGGGAGTCCTGCGCGATGGCCTTCTGTGCGGCCTCCTCCCGGGCAAACTTGCGTTCTACCCAGAAATCGGCGTTCTGGATGCCCAGCGCCTCTGGGTCGAACTGCGGATCCTTGCCAGCAGCCTTCTGTGCGCTGTAGTCCTTGAGGCACTTGAGAGCCGGGACCTGCAGGAAAAGGATGGCAATGATGTTGAGCCAGGCCGTTGCGCCAACACCGATATCACCCAGCGCCCAGGCAGCGCCTGGAGTTGTCATAGCACCGATAACCACGGACACCACGAGGAGAATGCGCAGGAGCCAAACCAGTGCGCGACGGGTGGTCTTGTTGCTGATCCACCGGTTGAAGTAGGTCAGGTTGACCTCTGCCATGTAGTAGTAGGCCAAGACGGTGGTGAAGGCAAAGAACGCGATGGCGATGGCAATGAAGCTCGGTCCGAAACCTGCCAACAGGGTGTCTAGGCCGTGCTGGACAAAGCCCGGACCCACCTCAACACCATCCGGGATAGAACCGGCATAACGCACGGGACCGTCCTCAGATTCGCCCTCGAAGACCTTGTACATGTCGGTAGAGATGATGATGAAGGCGGTCGCGGAGCATACGAAGAGGGTATCGATGTACACCGCGAAAGCCTGGACGAAACCCTGCTTAGCTGGGTGGGACACCTCCGCGGCCGCAGCAGACTGCGGACCGGTACCCTGGCCTGCCTCGTTAGAGTAGATGCCTCGCTTCACGCCCCACATGATGGCCGAACCCAACAGGCCAGAGAAGGCCTGCTCGGCGCCGAAGGCGGACTTAAAGATCATGCCGAAGACCTCAGGGATCTGGTTGAAGTTCATGATCAGAATGATGATGGCAAAGAGAATGTAGGCAGCCGCCATGAACGGAACCACGAGGGACGCGAAGTTAGCGATGCGCTTGACGCCACCGATAATGATGATGGCCAGAATTCCGCCCAGAACCAGCGCAGACCAACCAACTTCGATGCCCCACGCATTCTTCACGGCGGCGGCCACACCGTTGGCCTGAATTCCCGGCAGGAAGTAGCTGGTAGCCAGGATCATCGCAATGGCGAAGACGATGCCGTAGACCACCATGAACGGGCCAGCCTTGGTGTGCTTGTAGGCCTTCTCGATGTAGTAGGCCGGGCCGCCGCGGTACTCACCGGTGTCCTGGTCCTTCTCCTTGTAGACCTGCGCCAAGGTACATTCCACGAACGACGTTGCGGAACCCAGCAGCGCCACCGCCCACATCCAGAACACAGCGCCTGGGCCGCCGAACGCAATAGCCGTAGCAACGCCGGAGATGTTGCCCACACCGACACGGCCGGCCAAGGAAATCATGAGCGACTGGAAGGACGAGACACCCGAATCAGAGCTCTCACCATCCTTCAGCTGCTTAATCATGTCCGGAATGCAGCGTACCTGCAGGAACTTGGTCGCCAAAGTGAAATAGATTCCCGCGCCGAGACACAGGAAGACCAGTGCTGGTGACCAGATTAGAGCATTGAGGGTATCGAGAAAGGTTGACATCGGCAGGTTACCGTCCTTCGCTATATGTGAGTGCCATCACGTTAAAGGCTGTCCTAATAATGTCCCATCGACTGAGGCTTTCGTGAGCGAAATCATAAAAAAGTTGAGAATGCTCCCTCTCGCAACCCGGGCAATCGCCACAAAACCCCAGTTCACATCGTTCAAGAAGCTTTTTACCGCCCGAGCCTTCGCTCTACCCCCACTTACCCCCACCCCAGCACCTACCGAACCGCTACCAAGGAGAAACTATGGTGGAACCCATGAGTGATATCCCCGCTAAGAATGACCGCCTTGTCTGGATCGATCTGGAAATGACCGGACTGGAACCACAGCGCCACGTCATCGTGGAAGTTGCCGCCGTGATAACCGACGCCGAGCTGAACATCCTTGACGAAGGCATCGACCTCGTCGTGCACGCCACCGAGGAACAGCTCGCGGAGATGGACGACTTCGTCACCACAATGCACGCAAACTCCGGGCTGGACAAGGAAATTCGGGAATCCACGCTCACGATCGAAGAAGCAGAGGAGGCAGTACTAAAACTCATCGAGAAGCACTGCGATCCGAACCACCCTGCACCCTTGGCGGGAAATTCCATCGCCACGGACCGCGCCTTCATCCGCGCCTACATGCCACGTCTGGATGCCGCGCTGCACTACCGAATGATTGATGTTTCCACCATTAAGGAGCTCGCCCGCCGCTGGCACCCGCGGGCTTATTACAACCAGCCGGATAAGGGAATGGCACACCGGGCACTGCAGGACATTATCGAGTCCATCCGCGAGCTCGATTTTTACCGCCGCAGCGTTTTCCGCACCGACGACGGCCCCTCCTCCACGGAAGCCGAGGAACTGAAGGCCGCTACAACCACCGATTACCAGGCGTTTTTGTAAAACCGACGACGTGGGTTAACCTGTATCTCGTTGCTTTCGGGCAACGATGGTGGCTGTAGTTCAGCTGGTAGAGCACCAGGTTGTGATCCTGGGTGTCGCGGGTTCGAGCCCCGTCAGCCACCCCGAACAAACCCCGCATTGTGCTTGAGCAGGATGCGGGGTTAACTTTTTGCGCCAATCCTCGGACTCAGAGCCACTCCCCACCCCCCACGCCGCGCACGGCGGCCTGCACTGCAAAGCCCGCAACCAACCCTAGACTTAGATACTTTAGCCTTACCTAATTACATAATGTGTAGGCTTATATCCGCACAGCAACTCAAGTATTCCGAAGGACAGTGATAACAATGGCTGCCCAAACTAAAGAAGTGGCGCCGAAGCGCAAGCCCCGCAAGGCGCATGAAGCAACCGTGACTGGTCGTCACCAGGTCTCTCCGGATTTGGTTCGGTTGAGCATGAACTCCCCGGCTTTTGTGGGCAAAGAGCTGGAGTTTACGGATCACTACATCAAGCTGTTGTTCGTACCACAATGCACTGACTACTCTTGGCCGTTTGATGTCCAGCAGATTCGTGAAGAGCAGCCGCGTGATAAACAACCGATTCTCCGCACCTATACCCTGATCAACCTGAACCCGGAAACCGGGGACTTCGACGTTGACTTTGTCACCCACGGTGATTCTGGCCTGGCTGGCCCGTGGGCACGGGTCGCCGAAGTCGGAGAGAAGATCGGTTTCCTCGGCCCAGGTGGTGCGTGGGGACCCACCGCAGAATATGAGCACTTTGTGTTCGCTGGCGATGAATCCGCGGCACCGGCCATCGGTGCCGGCTTGAAGCGCCTCCCCGAAGACGCGACTGCAACTGCATACATCGAGATCGCGGCCGAAGACCGCACGTTTGAACTCCCTACCCGCGAGGGCGTGGAGGTCGTCTGGGTAGTCCGCAATGGCGCCACCCCTGGTACTGAGCTATCCCGCGTGGTGCGCGAAGCTGGTATCCCCACGGGGAAGAAAACCAGCTGGTTCATCCACGGTGTCGCCGAAATGATCAAAGAGCTGCGTCGCTTCCTTTTCGTGGAATCTGGAATTCCCAAGGAAGACGTTTCTATCTCTGGCTACTGGCGCATCGGCATGACTGAGGACCAGTGGCAGGCCTCCAAGCGCGAATTCAACGCAGAGATTGAAGCCGAAGAAGACAAGGCCAAAGCCTAAACCTCGCTCGCACGTTAGACTGCGGCAATGATCGATTTCACCGCCTCCGCAGACATTGTCGCTCCCCAACTGCTGGGAATGGTGCTGACGCACAACGGCGTCTCCATTCGCATCACAGAGGTGGAGGCCTACCTCGGCTCAGGCGATGAGGCCTCGCACACCTTTAACGGACGTACTCCACGCAACGCCGCCATGTTCGGTCCACCCGGCCACCTCTACGTCTATGTGTCCTATGGCATCCACCGAAACGGCAATATCGTTTGCGCACCCGAAGGTACCGGCGAGGGCTGCCTGCTGCGGGCCGGCGAAGTAATCGACGGCTTAGACCTCGCCTACCAACGCCGGGGCGACACCGATTTTTATAACCTCGCCCGCGGCCCTGGCAATGTGGGCAAGGCCCTTGGCTTCAGCATCGAGGACAACGGCACGCCCGTACTCCTCAGCGAGCGCGAAATGGAGCCGGAGTGGGTCCGCGGCCCACGCATTGGAATCTCCAAGAACCAAGACGCAGCCTTGCGCTTTTGGATCCCCTTTGACAAGACGGTGTCGCGACGCCGCGGTCTCCCCCGCTAGTTCTTATGTGAGGGGCATGGGGCGAACCACCCCATGCCTCACCCACCTATGCCAAGGCTGCTCGCACCAACTCTGCTGCTTGGGACGGGGTCTTTCCTACCTTTACACCGGCGGCCTCCAGTGCTGCCTTCTTTCCTTCTGCCGTACCGGAACCGCCCGAGACGATGGCACCGGCGTGGCCCATCGTCTTACCCTCTGGTGCGGTAAATCCAGCAATGTAGGCAATGACCGGCTTCGTCACATGGTCCTTGATATAAGCCGCAGCGTGCTCTTCTGCGTCGCCGCCAATCTCACCGATCATGATGATTGCCTCGGTGTCCGGGTCATTCTGGAATGCCTCGATCGCAGAAATATGCGTCGTGCCGATGATCGGGTCACCACCGATTCCCACGCACGTGCTGAAGCCAATGTCTGAGAGTTCGTACATCATTTGGTACGTCAACGTGCCCGACTTCGACACCAAGCCAATCTTTCCCGGGTTTGGAGCGGTCTCCGCCGGGATAATGCCCGCATTAGATTCACCCGGTGTGTACAGCCCCGGGCAATTGGGGCCGATGATGCGCGTCTTGGACTCTCGTCCCAGCGCATAGAGCTCCGCCGTGTCCTTCACTGGGATTCCCTCGGTGATGATCACGACGAGCTCAATGCCAGCGCGGATCGCCTCCTCCGCCGCATTCTTGGTGAACTTTGCTGGCACGAAGATGACGGTGACGTTGGCGTCTGTCGCCTGCATAGCCTCGCGCACGCTGCCAAACACAGGGATCTCGCGCCCCTCAATATCCACGCGTTCGCCGGCCTTGCGCGGGTTGACGCCACCTACGATGTTGGAGCCGGACGCCAGCATGCGGCGCGTGTGCTTCATGCCTTCCGAGCCCGTCATGCCCTGCACAATGATCCGCGAGTCTTTGTTGAGAAAAATCGACATATCTACTCCTAGTTCGCCAGCTCAGCAGCCCTGCGGGCAGCAGCATCCATGGTTTCAACCTGCTCCAGTTTGGGCAGGCGTGCGTCATTAAGAATCGAGCGTCCCAGCTCGGCATTGTTGCCGTCGAGGCGCACCACGAGCGGCTTGGGCTCAATGCCTTCAGAATCCAAAATCTTGTACGCCTGCACGATGCCCTTGGCAACCTCGTCGCACGCGGTAATGCCGCCGAAGACGTTGACGAAGACAGATTTCACTTGCGGGTCACTGAGAATCACCTCAAGCCCGTTAGCCATCACTTCCGCATTGGCACCACCGCCGATATCCAGGAAGTTCGCGGGCTTTGGCTGCGATGCAAGGTCTTCGCCGGCGTAGGCCACGACGTCGAGCGTTGACATCACCAAGCCAGCGCCGTTGCCGATGACACCCACCGAACCATCGAGCTTGACATAGTTCAACCCCATCTTCTGTGCCTTGAGCTCCAGCGGGTCGGTCGCACCGTGGTCTTGCAGGTCGCGGTGCTCGGGGTGGCGGAACTGCGCGTTATCATCCAGCGTGACCTTGCCATCGAGCGCAATAATTTCGCCGCTTGACGTCTTGACTAGCGGATTAACTTCCACCAGCGTGGCGTCTTCCTCGGTATAGACCGTGTAAAGCTTCTTGAACACGGGCACGAGCTTGGCGACGTCCCCCTCATCAAACCCCGCCTCATATGCCATGTCCCTAGCGAGGGTATCCGTCATGCCGTCGAGCGGGGAGAAGCTGCGCTTAATCAGGGCATCTGGGCGCTCCTCGGCCAGCTTTTCAATCTCCACGCCACCTTCTTTGGAGAGCATGGCCAGGTAACGGCGCTTGGTGCGGTCGAGAAGGATCGAGAAGTAGTATTCCTCAGCGATGTCTGCGCCTTCTGCCACCATCACCTTGCGCACGGTATGGCCTTTGATTTTCAGGCCTAGGATCTCGTTGGCCTTCTCCGCGGCTTCCGCAGGGCTGTGTGCTAGCTTGACTCCCCCGGCTTTGCCGCGCCCACCGGTTTTGATTTGTGCCTTGACCACAACCACCGGCGTGCCCAGCTTCGTGGATGCTTCCTCAGCCTGCACGGCCGAGGTCGCAACAATGCCCTTAAGGGTGGGAACCCCATGAGCTTCAAAGAGGTCTCGAGCTTGGTACTCGTAGAGATCCACTTCTGCCTCCATCTTTGCAGTGAATAACTAGTTCTCCACAAGATTCACCAAAACGAAGACGTGATGCAAACCACTTAACATTCGTACCTGCGCAGTGCTTCACAAAGTGCGCAGGCATGACACAACGCCGCCCGTTGCGGGGCCACAGTATGCCAATAATGAATTAACTGACTTCACTTTCGGGGGCACCCTCGGCGGTGACCCTAAGCAATGCTGTCAATAATCGCGGCCAACTCCTTCGAAGCGCCCTTCATGTCTTCCACGTCCTTAGCATCACCCATCGAGTGCCGGAACATGTAGTTAATCACCTCCGCATTCCCCACGGTGGTAACACAAAAGAACTGCCGCAGGTCCGCCTCCGGATGCTTTGCGCAGGCAAAGTAGCGACCGCCCTCAGTGAAGTCGAGGTCCTCAAAAGGTTTGACCTCTTCGCCGTTCTCTCGCTCCTGACGCTGATAGTCCTCGGCGATAAACGAGCGCACATCCCGAGCCGCCTGCTCATTGTCCTGCGGGCAGGGATCGGTTTCTCTCTCATCTAGATAGTTGGCATTGACCATAAATTGCAGCCCATTCGCCTGATAGAAGCGCCCCCAGCCATCGGGCTCACCCGCGTCATAGGTGGGATCGTGCGCCAAGCCAGCGAATTCCTCCGGCATCGCCTCCAACAGCGCCGGGACATCGAATTCAGTGGCGCACGTACCTTCCTCAGCCAGAGCGGCAGCGCTGACGCTTGATACGAGCGGGCTTGCACTTTCGCTTTCCTCATGCGTGCTACCGCCTACCGAGGAGCATGCCACCAACGCCAACGGCGCTAGTAGCACTATCGCAGCTCGCTTATACCAGTTCATCCGGGGCCCTTTCCTTGGTAGTTTTTCCGTAAGGCTACCCCGGCAATCAGCCGGGCTACTGGTTAGCGGTAGCGTTCCCCGCAGACCATGTCTCCCAGTCCATGTTCCAATCTCCCAGGCCGTCGAGCGGGCTTAGCACGCCACCGCCGGTGTTGGAAACCCTCACAATATCGCCGCGCTTGACCGTGTTTTGGAACCACTGAGCAGCCTCAGTAGTTACATTGATACAGCCGTGGGACTGGTTGTAACTGCCCATCGCACCCACAGCCCAGGGCGCTGCGTGGACATATATTCCGGAGTAGGACATCTGGGTCGCCCACTGAACGTCGGTCTTGTAACCGCCGGCGTCGAGAGCCAGGCCAAAGGTAGTCGAGTCCATGGTGAGGGACGGGTACTGGTCACCGATAATATAGGCGCCATTCGGGGTGTCCCACTGGCCATCCCTACCCATCGACACCGGAATCCGGCGCAGCACCTCCCCATTCTTGAACACCGACATCATCTTCGTGTTGTTATCGATCAGCGTGATGACGCGATCACCGATAGTAAAGTTGGTTGAGGCATCCTCGCCGCCGTAGACACCACCGCCAAGGTTGCGGCCGTAGAGGTCGACGTCGACAGTCACTTTCGTGCCCGGCTCCCAGTAGTTCTGCGGTCGCCAGCGCACCTCCTGGTTATTTACCCAGTAGAACGCCCCCTCAACGGCGGGCTCGGTCTTGACCGTGATGGCCTTCTCGGCTGCCTTGCGGTCGGTGACATAGTTGCCGAAACGCACGCCGATAACCTGGCCCACCCCTACTTCGGAGTCCGGCAGCGGGCTCAACGCCACCTCAGACACCGCCGCGGCCTGCGGGGTGGTGAAGGTGATGGTCTTGTGGGTGCCATCCTTGTCTGTGGCATCGATGGTGTAGGTGCGGTTATAGCCCAGTACCTCAGCACTCTTCCACGTGGTCGAGTCTGAGGACAGCTCATCTTCCACTTCAATGCCAGCCTCGTTGGTCATCGTCACCGACTTCAGGCCAGCCGGGGAACTCACCTCCACCGGTTCGGATGGATCAACATTGCTAGCACCGTCCTTGACGGAAAACTTCAGCTGCTTCGCTTTAGCGGCTGCCGAGGCCGACGCCTCCGCCGAAGCACTCGCTTGGGAATCTGCCTCAGAGTGACTATCGGCTGGGCTGGAAGTCTCGGCCCCGCCAATGGTGCAGGCGGTCAGAAGGGAGGCAGTCGCAATGAGACTCGAGAGAAGCACTGCGGGACGTGCAGAAGGGAATAGAGAGTGCACATAAACCCCTAGCTCATAAAAAGAACAAACAAGGACAAGAGTGCACTAAGCCTAACCGCCCGCACGGCCTTCCAACTAGTTAGCGCCACCGCCCTTAACCGTTTCGTTACCGGCCTTTCCCACTCCCGCACCCCACGCTTTCAAGGAAGAGAAAAATAGCCGCTACCTAAGGAGTCCAAAAACCTTTATTCACCTGGCGATTTTACCTTTTCAGGAAGAGGGTGTTAAAGTTACATCTCGTTGCACGGCAGGCACTGAGGAAATCAGAGCCAGCTAGGTAAACACCAGCGCCATTAGCTCAATTGGCAGAGCAACTGACTCTTAATCAGTGGGTTCGGGGTTCGATTCCCTGATGGCGCACAACATCACCCCCACCCGGGTTATCCGGAGTGAGGGTTTCCTGTTTCTTAATCGCTCGGCGGATTCGCGCTCGCGACCGACGGCACAGACCCGCCAAAGATGTCGAGGCGCTGCGTCTTAGGCCTCCACCACGCGGCATGGTCAGCCCTAAACTCTTTATGCTCCGGCCCGGCGATTTCATCGAGTGCGCGCATATAGTCAGGCACGAGCGCTCTAGGCAGACGCAACCCCATGGTCAGGTGCGGGGTCCACCGCGGCCCGCGGCCTTCTGGGTTTGCGGCGCTAACCTGGCGCGCAGCGATCTCCAGGTCATCCGTGGTTTCCAAAAGCCACGCTACGGTCTGTTTACTTTTCCTGCCGAACACCACCGTGCCTACGCGGTGGAAGACCGCCGGCATCAGTGGTGGCAGCAGCTCGCGCGCCAGTTCCACCACGCCTGGGTCCATTGTCGGCGCGAAGGTCACTGTGATGTGCGGGCGCTGGTGCTGGACGGGAAAGCCTTCCTCCGCCAACGCCGTAAACACCCCGCGCACTACGGCCTCATCCTCCGGCCGCAAGTACAACAAGAGGTTCTCAGGGGAATTTCGACTCACGCCCTGAGTCTAACCAACCGCCGGTTGCCTTTTAAGATCCCAAATAAAAAGGTCCCGCCCAGGTTTCAATCTCCTGGCGGGACCTCGCTGTGTAGTGCGCGCTTAGCGACGCTCAGCAAGCAGACGCTGCAGTTCCTTGATGTCAGACTTGCGGCGCTTGGAGCGGAACACGGAGAAAGCGATGAGGCCTACGACAGCAGCGCCCACGCCGGCGAGTGCCATCTGTACGTTGCGCTCCTGCAGCTTCTGGGTGGCCGCACCCTTGGCGTCCTCGACGAGGTTCTGCGGCCTGCTGCGATCAGCCAGCTCATCCAAGGTGCTAGCCAGCTGACGGCGGGTGCGCTCGATGTCGCGCTGGATATCATCAATGTTGCGTGCCACGTGAATCTCCTGAATTTTGGCTTCGTTCGGTGTTGTTGCGGTTAGTGTCTTTCCAACCGTTGAGGTTCTAACGTGGACATTCTACATTGACTCGCGACACCCCCGCATGTCCACCCGAGGTTGGATTCACCTACGGGACACCGTGGGGACGCAGAGTTGTGTGGGAAGGCACTGTCCCGCAGCACGGTAAGGTAGAAACCATGACTGAAGCACAACGACTGTCCGTGGGTGACAAAGCCCCAGCTTTTTCCCTCAGCGATGATGCCGGCAACACCGTAAGCCTCAGCGACTATGCCGGCCAGCGCGTGGTGGTCTACTTCTACCCGCGCGCCAATACCCCTGGCTGCACGAAGGAAGCCTGCGACTTCCGCGATAGCCTAGAGCAACTCAATGGCATGAACATCGCCGTGGTGGGCATCTCCCCTGACAAGCCCGAGGCCCTGGCTAAGTTCCGGGAGGACCATGAGCTGAACTTCCCGCTGCTGTCAGACCCCGACAAGGAAGTCATGACTGCGTACGGCGCTTTCGGTGAGAAGAAGAATTACGGCAAGGTAGTGCAAGGAGTTATCCGCTCTACCTTCCTCGTCGAAGAAGACGGCACCATTGGCCAAGCCATGTACAACGTCAAGGCCACCGGCCACGTCGCCCGCGTGCTCAAGGGGCTCAACTAAACCGTGGAATCCAGCTCGAAGTCACCGGAGATTCTGGTCCCGAGGCGTCGCCCAGCGCAGGCACGCAGCCGGGCCAAGTATGACCGGATTTTGTCCTGCGCGCGTCAAACGCTCGTGGACCATGGCTTCGAGTCTTTTACTTTCGACGAGGTCTCGCGCCGCGCGGAGGTACCGATTGGCACGCTGTATCAGTATTTTGCCAACAAGTACGTGCTGATCTGCGAGCTCGACCGCCAGGACACCGCCGAAATGCTGGCGGAGGTTGAGCGATTCTCCCAGCGCGTGCCGGCCCTGCAGTGGCCGGACTTTCTCGAGGAGTTCATTGACCGTATGGCGCGCGTCTGGCGCGAGGACCGCTCGCGCCGCGCGGTGTGGCATGCCGTACAGTCCACGCCGGCCACCCGCGCCACGGCCGCTGACACGGAGCTGTCTCTCCTCAAACCCATCGCCGAGATCATCGAACCACTTGCCCAAGGCATGGATGAGACCGCCCGCGTGGAGATTGCGGCCTTCCTCGTCCACACCGTGGTCTCGCTGCTGAATTACAGCACTATGCGCTCGGAGGAAAGCTTCGATGGCGTGGTGGAAGAAATTAAGCGCATGCTCATCGCCTACCTCTTCGCCATCGCGACCAGCGCCTAGGTCATGGCGTGAGTTATGGCGTGTGCCGCGAAAGATACACGATGGCGGTGGCGTAGTCACCATCGTGGCTGATCGACAACGCCGTAGAAAAATCCCCCAGGGATTCCCGCGTGAGACAGGCAATCTCGCCCCGCAGTTCCAGTGCTACGCGGCCCCACGCATCGGGGCGGACCTCAATCTCGGCCCAGTCCACGGCCTCCTCTGTCATGACCGGCGGGCGCCCGTAGAGTGCTTGGGACCACGCCTTGATGAAGGCCTCCTTCGCTGCCCAGCGCCCCGCGAGGTGCTGCGCGCGGGCAGCACCTCTCAGTCCACGGGCCTGCGCCACGCGCAGCTCGGAAGCGCTAAAGACCCGCGCAAAGCGCGTTCCGGGAAGCTCCAGCTGCTGGGCAAAGGAAGGGATGTGTACTAGGTCGGTGCCCACGCTCACGCCGCTCACTGTCATACGGGCCAGCTTAGCTGCCCCACAGCGCGTTCTAACGCGCTAGCTCTTGTTTGAGCTCCTCCAGCTCATCGCCGCCGGCCATCCATTGGGTCAGCTCCGGCAACGTGACCTCCTCCTTGGAGGCATCCAGCGACATCTGCCCCACCGTGAGCACGATGAAGTGATCTCCCACGAGGTAGGCGTGTTGCGGGTTGTGCGTAATGAACACCACACCCATGCCGCGTTCGCGGGCGGCGTCGATAAAGCGCAGCACCATGCCCGATTGCTTCACGCCGAGCGCGGCGGTCGGCTCGTCCAAGATGATGTAGCGCGCGCCGAAGTAGATGGCGCGAGCAATGGCGACCACCTGGCGCTGGCCGCCGGAGAGAGCGGAGAGTTCCACGGAGACGTCGCCAAGCTCAATGCCCATCTCGGCCAGCTGGTCATGCGTAATCCGCTTCATTTCTTCTTCACGCAAGCTCCCCAGCGCCCCGGTGAGCTCCTGCCCCAAGAAAAAGTTGCGCCACACCGACAGCGAAGGCACCAGCGCCAAATCCTGGTACACGGTAGCTATACCAGCATCGAGGGAATCGCGCGGGCTGGCGAAGTTCACCTCTTCCCCATCGACGGTGATGGTGCCGCCGGTGGGCTGGTTGAGGCCGGCGAGGATCTTGATCAGCGTGGACTTACCCGCACCGTTGTCTCCCAGAACGCAGGTCACTGCGCCTTCCTTGACGCTGAGGTTGATACCGCGCAGGGCGTGGAAGTTGCCGAAGGTTTGGGAAATATCGTGCAGCTCAATCATGGTTATCGCTTCCTCGTAAAGTTGGCCACCGAGGTGTTCGTGAGCACGGCAAAGAGCAGCATCGCGCCGAGGAAGAACTTGAACCAGTCAGGGTTCCAGCCAGCGTACACGATGCCCTGGTTGGTCATGCCGAAAATAAGCGCGCCGATGGCGGTGCCCACCGCGGTACCGCGCCCGCCGGTCATGGAGCAGCCTCCAATGACCGCAGCGATGATGTAGAGGAACTCGTTACCAATGCCTTGGCCGGCCTGGATGGAATCAAAGGCAAAAAGGGTGTGCATGCCCACGAACCACGCTGCAAATCCGACGAGCATGAACAACGCCACCTTGACGCGACGCACGGGAACGCCGACGGCGCGGGCGGCTTCATCGTCGCCACCAACGGCGAAGATCCAATTTCCCCAGCGCGTCTTGTACAGCACCCATGAGGCGATGGCGACGAAGAGGAGCCACCAGATGACGGTAGCGCGGATGCTCAAGCTGCCGATGTGAATGGTGCCGGCAAAAATGATGCGAGCAGAGCCGAAGCCTTCCATGTCCGAAATGGTGGGGGTGGCTACCTGGCCGGTGACCAGCTTGGTAATCGCCAGGTTGAGACCCTGCAGCATAAGGAAGGCCGCCAGGGTGATGAGGAAGGAGTCAATCTTGGTGCGCACCACAAGGAATCCATTGAGCGCACCGATGGCCAGCGCGGTCAACAAGGAGAGGCCCACGCCCACCCACGAGTTGAGGTGGAAGTTGTAGTTGAGCATGGTGGCCACGAGCGCCGCGGAGGTCACCGCCACGCCCGAGGACAAATCAAACTCGTTACCAATCATGAGCAGGCCCACCGCCAGGGCCACGATACCCAGCGTGGAACTGGCGTAGAGCACCGTGGAGAGGGCCTCCACCGAGCGGAAGGCGGGCGCCACAATCATGAAGAGGACGAAGATGACCACAGCGCCGAGCAGGCTGGCCAACTCTGGGCGGCGGATGAGCCGCGCGAAACCGCTGCGGCGGGTCAGGCGCGTATCGGTGGGGCTAGATAGAGCCTCGTCTGATGCAGTGGCGGTTTCGCTCATCGCAGACCTGCCTTAGCGGATTCGGAGATGATGTCCACGTTGGTGGAATCCACGAAGGAGGGGCCGGTGTACACGGGGCGGCCGCCACCCATCGTGGAACCGTTGCGGTGTGCCAACCACAGCGAGTCGACGGCGAGGTAGCCCTGCATGTAGGGCTGCTGGTCGACGGCCCACTGGATGCGGTTGTCCGCGATGGCGTCGACAAGCTCGGCGTTGGTGTCGAAAGTGGAGATCTTGGCCTGGGAGGAGGCATCGGCAACCGCGTCGGCGGAGCGCATCGCCACGGAGGCCTGCAGCGCCATGATCCAATCGATGGAAGGATCCTGGCTCAGCTTTGCGTTAATGGTGGACTGCGCGGCGGTCAGATCCTTGCCGTTGACGTAGAGGATCTCCACCTTGCCGTTGTCCAGCCCGTCCTTCACGCCGGCGCAGCGCGACTCCTGAGAAGAGTTGCCTTGCTCGTGGATGACGCACAGAACGTGCTTGGCGCCATCGTCCTTGAGGCGCTCACCGGCCTTGGTGCCGGCCACCTTTTCCTCCTGGCCGAAGAAGGCGCTCATGCCGTACTTCTGGTAATCATCCATGCCGGCGTTAAGCCCCACGGTGGGGATGCCGGAATCCGCAGCTTTCTTGGCCACAGGGCCAATCGCCCCAGAGTTGGGCATGGTCACGGCGATGCCGTCCACGCCGGAGTCGATGGCGGATTGCACCAAGTTAGCTTGGTTGGGTGCTTCCGGGTCGGAGGAGTAGCGCAGCTCGATGTTGTCCTTGCGGGCGGCATCCTCCGCGCCCTTGCGCACGAGATCCCAGTACGTATCACCCGGCGCGCCGTGGGAAATCATGGCGACGACAAGGCGTTCGGTGTCGACGCCACCGGCTAGCTCGCCGTCCGCTTCGGGGCGGGGCGCACCACCGGTGGCGGAGCAAGCGGCAAGCAGAGTGGCGGCGACCACCGAAATAAGGCCTAATAGGGGCTTCTTAGCTTTATTCACCCTTGCATGGTGCCCCAGATTGAGGGACTTCTCCAACCCGTCTGACCTGCTTCTTTATCGTTCCAGAGGCTGCACGCTGGGGATACGCCAACGGAAGCTACCCCCGTTGCGTTGTGTCTCCTCCCTCCGGTTCGAGGATGCCGTCACGCAGCAGCGCGGATTCGCTCAGCAGCACCGCGGCCTCTCTTTCGGTCACCTCGGTGGCTGGGCCCGAGCCAAGGTTGCGGTTCACCGGCCTCTCGTACAGCGCTGCTCCACCTCGCATGGCATCTTCTAGGCGCCGCAGACCACGCCGCTCGCGATCGGTAGCGGCTGCCCGCCAGGCTTCGGCCACGCCCTCGCCCTGCTCCCGGGCCAATGCGGCAAAGAAAGCACCCGGGTGGATCAGCGCGATGAGGGCGGAAACATGCCCGAAGCCCAGGGAGGTCACCAGGCCCGCCTTCGGCGGGGTGCGGCGAAGGTCCAACGGCTGGCGCAGCCACAGCAGGTGCGAGTGACGGCGCAGCACGGGATCGACGCAATCAAGCGAACGATTAGGCGGGAGAATTCCGCTGCGCAGCACCTGGGACAGCCCCACCAGCTGGAAGGCGGCGGCACCGCCCTTGGCGTGCCCGGTCAGGCTCTTTTGCGAAACCACATACAGCGGGTTGCCGGGGCTGCGGCCGAGTGCGGCGGCGATGCGCTCGTGCAGGTCCGATTCGTTGGGGTCGTTGGCGTTGGTGGACGTATCGTGCTTGGACACCACCGCAATATCGTCCGCGCCCACGCCGAGGGCCGCCAGCGAGCGGGCCAGGCGAGAGTCCTGCCCACCCCGCGCCGCGGAGAGTGCGCCCAAGCCCGGCGCGGGGATGGAGGTGTGCGCGCCGTCGGCGAAGGACTCAGCAAAGCCCACCACGCCGAGAACCGGCAACCCCATCTCCGCCGCGAAGGTTCCCCGCGCAAGCAGGATAGTCCCGCCGCCTTCGGACTCCACGAAGCCGCCGCGGCGGCGGTCGTTGGCGCGGGAGAAGAAGCGATGCTCAATCCCCTTCGCTTCCAACTCCGCGCTATCGGCCGTGGCCGCCATGTCACCAAAGCCGGTAATTCCCTCGATGGATAGGGCATCAACGCCTCCGGCCACCACGAAATCGGCCTTTGACAGGCGCAGCTTGTCGACGCCCTCCTCCACCGACACCGCCGCCGTGGCACAGGCGGCCACCGGGTGCACCATCTGGCCATAGCCGCCGACATAGGACTGCATCACGTGCGCGGCAATAACGTTGGGCAGCGCTTCCTGGAGGATGTCATTGGGGCGCGGCTGGCCGAGAAGTTTGTCGACGTACAGCGAACGCAGCGCCTCCTGGCCTGCCATGCCGGTGCCCTGGGTGGAGCTCACCCGCGCCGGGTGGACGTGGGCTAAGAGCTCGGCCGGACTAAAGCCCGCCGACAGGAAAGCTTCCACCGTGCACACCAGGTTCCAGAGGGCTAGGCGGTCGAGGTTATCCACCATGTCCGCGGTGATGCCGTAGACCTGCGGGTCGAAGCCCTCTGGAATCTGGCCGCCCACAAAACGCGTCATAGCCACGCGCCGCGGTACCCGCACCGCGGAGCCGGCGGGCCGGGTGACCTGCCATTCGATCTCACCGGTCGGATCAGTAACGCGCCGCAACGTGGCACCCTCGCAGCTGTCGACGAAACTGCGCGCCGTCGCTTCATCCCCCACGGTGAAGCTCAGCGGCTTCTCCAAGTAGATGGTGGTCAGCTCGGGCGCGAGGTTATCCACCATGGGCAGGTGCGGGCCGAAGTCATCGTGGAAGCGGCGCACACCAATTCCGGCGAGGACCTCGTCGTGGAAACGCTCGTAGACGTCTTCCTCCGCTAACTCCTCACCTTCGGCTGTCAGCCAGCCGGCCGTGTGCTCATCCCAACTGACGAGTCCGCGGCTCCACGCCAGCTCCAACACTCCGGCGGCGGAGAGCTCTCCGCCGACCTCCACCTCATAGCGGGTACGCGAGGAGCCCAGCGGGCCCAGCTCGCCGGCACCGACGATGACCACCATGTCTTCCAGGGACTGCGTCGCCCCGCTGAAATCGGGGCTGGTCCACTCCTTAGGCCTCAGCACGTTCGGCAGGGCCTTTACCGTGCGCGGAGCTTGCGCTCCAAGAGTGCCCCTTGCGGGATGGTCAGCAGCATCGGGGGTGTCACCAAAACCGGTCCCGGCGTTGTCGGCACGCGCCGCGCTGGCAAGTGCAGCAAGGTCCAGCTCAATCTCGGTCAGCCCACCGGTGAGGTCAACTCTCAGCGGTGAGGACGCTGCCTGGGCGCGGATGTCGGGGGAAGCGGTGGCGTCGAGAAGCTGCACCGCCATCTCCTTCGCTGAGAAGGTCCGCACGCCACGGGCCTCCACCTGCTCAACTAATGGATCGTTGCCGCCCATCAGGCCGGTGCCACGCACCCACCCAATGTGGGCGTGCACCAGCGAGGTCCGCGCACCCCAGCTGGATTGCTCAGAAGACCAACGGTTAACCAAGGCATCGAGGCCAGCCTTGGCCTCGCCATAAGCACCATCGCCGCCGAAGCGTCCACGGTTGGGCGAGCCTGGAAGCACCACGTGCAGTCGATGGCCCACGTGTGTATCCGCGCCCACGGCGGAAAGCGCCGCAATGAGCTTTTCTACCGACCACAGCAGCACGCGCATCTGGGACTCCGCCCCCGCACCGGCATCCTGGAGGGTACCCGCCACACGCGGCGCGGCGAAGGGCAAGAGGAGATCCGGCACGTAGGCCGGCTTCAGTTGCACGGACTCGCCACCTACGGTGGCGGTGCGCTCCGCCGCAATCCATTCCACGAGCGCATCCACGTCCGCGAAGGAATTGAGGTTTGCCGGAACGACCCACAGCGCTGCCGCGCCGACAGCCCGCCTGCGGTAGAGCTCCTTATAAAACTCTAGGCGCTCGTGGCTTAGCTGGGAGGTCGTCGCAATCACGGTTGCGCCCTCCGCGAGCAACTCGCCAATGAGCTCGGCGGCAATCGAACCCGGTGAGCCACCCGTCACCACCGCCACCTGATCAGCGAAGAGCAACCCGTCGGCCGGGGTGCGGGCATCGCGGGCCAGATCTTCGTAGCCGAAGTGCTCAGCCAGGAGCGCAACCTCCTCGCCGGTGCCCAACACGTCTAGCTCGGGCTCAGCTTCTCCGGCGGCGGCCGCGCGGGCGATGCCCTCGCGGGCGCTGGCCCAGCGGTCGTCGAGAAGCACTGCCTTGCGCGCATCAAAAGCGGGGGCGACGCGCTGCCGCCAGTCCGGCCCCAGCTCCGTGGCAACGAGTTGCTCCAGCTCCGTGTGTGCTGCGCTGTCCCCCTGCTCAATCGGGGTCTCCTCACGGCCGAGGGCGGCGAGTGCGGCGCGGGCGGAGTCCTCCAGCGCCGATTCAAGGCGCTCGGTATAGGCGCGCACCGCCTCCGGGTCCACGGTCTCGTGTGGCGTTGCCGATACGGCCTTTTGCAGCGAGACTCCTTCGCACTCGCCGGCGGCGCGCACCGCGGCGTCGATCAGTTCATCGAGCTCAGCAACCGAGGCCGCGCCGGTCATGGGCAAACTGGCCAGGTTCCCGCCGCGCAGCGAGGAGCCCTCGCGCGTGCCCAGGACCAGCTGCACGATCGCGCGATCGACCCAGCCCGGGCCCAATCCCCAGGTACTGCTCACGCGCTCGGCCACGTAGCTCGGCTTCTTGCCCGCCGGTCCCGTGAGCCGGTTGAGAGTCTGCGCGACCTGCTCTCTGAGGACCTCCCCGAAGGTTGCATAGCCCGGCGCGCGCTGAGCCACGCTCTCCGCCAGCTGCGGGATGGCAGCATCCGCGGCATTCTCGATAGCGCTGATGCCGAACTCCACGCCGAGGTCAACGAGCAACTGGTTGCGGCGGGAGGACACGCCTTCCACGAGGGTTTCGATAGAATCGGTCGCCGCCATCTGGTCAGGCCGGACCTTGGTCCACAACGCAATAAGCATCTCCAGGGCCTGGTGCACGCTGAGTGGGCGGTCCGCCACCACAGCCGGCGCCTCCTCGCGCGGGGCGTGCACGGTTTCTTCATGGTGTGTGGTGTGCGTTAACTGCTGCGGCTCAGATACTTCCGGTTCCGCTTCGGCGGTCTCCGGCTGTCCAGCCACCTGCGCTGCTGGCTCGGGTGCCGTCTCGGCGTCGTCGGCAAAGACCCGCCCGCGGTCGCGCTCATAGTTGAGCACCTCGATGTCGGTGCTGCCCGCGTACTGGGGCAGGCGCAGGGTTTGGCCCAGCATGTTGGTCAGCGTCGGCGCGCTGCCAACGCCGACCTCAATGAAACGCTCCACGCCGAGCTGCCCGAGGATCAGGTCCTGGGTCTCTATCCAGCGCACCGGGGAGGCAAACTGCCAGGCCAAAAGCTCGATGAGCAGGGTGCGGCCCAGGCGCGCCGGGCATGCCATGGCACCATCGAAGTCCACGAGGATCTCCTCGATGGGCTCCGAGTCCACCACTTCTGCGATGGCCTCCACGAACTCGCGGCTCAGTGCGAAGGGCCGCGCCACGAGGTTAGGGATATAGCGCCCCACCAGCGCATCGAGGTTGATCTCTTCAGGGATGAGTGCGTCGAGGTGCGTGCGGAAATCCGCCACGCCGCCCACTAAGCGGGAGGAGTGGAAGGGCACATCAATCCCCGGGATGGGGATGACGGCACGCTGCCCAGGAGCGCGGCGCTCGGCGTCGCGGCTCAGCGCATCCAGGCCCGCCTTCGTGCCGGCGACCGCGTATTGACGCCCGGCAATATTGTGGTTGACCACTTCAAGGAACTCGCCCGTCTCCGCGGCCACACGAGCGACATGGGCGAAGGCTTCGGTCGCGCTCATCCCCATCTTGTGCGGGCGCAGCGCCGCCAAACCATAGAGGGACTGGCCCGCGGAATCGCGCTCGACCAGATGGTGCATGGTCAGCCCGCGGACATAAACGATGTCCAGGACCGCCTCCAAGGACAGGACCTCGGCATAGGCGGCCAGGGCGTTGTACTCGCCCACCGAGTGGCCAGCGAAGAAGGCACAACTTTCAAGGACCCCGGATTCTTTAAGCGCTGCAATCTGTGCGCAGCCGAGCGTCGCCATGGCCACCTGCGTGAACTGCGTCAGGTAGAGCACGCCGTCTGGGTGGGTGAAGGTCTCACCATCCACCACCACGGTGTCGGGGTTGTGGCGGACGATCTCCAGGATGGAAAAGCCCAAGCTCTGCCGCGTGTGCTTGTCCGCGCGCTCCCACACCGCGCGCGCCGCTGCGGATTCCGCATAGTCCTTCATCCCCATCCCCGGGGATTGGATGCCCTGGCCGGGGAAGGCATAGAAGGTGGTGGGGCTGCTCATCGTCGCTCGCGCTTGCAGCACCGGCACGCCCTGGCTGGTGGCGGTCACGCTGCGGACCTCGCCGTAGCCGCCGCGCTTGTCGACGCCCACCCGTTCCACCTCGAACTCCACCTCACTGCCTGGCAGCACGGGTGCAAGCCAGGTAGCGGACCACTCGAGGACGCGGGCGCCGTCAAAAGCCGCGGTCGCCTGCGCCAGCGCCGAGGTCCACATGCCGTGGACGATGGGGCCTTCACGATGCCCCGCCAATGCCGCTGCGTTCGCGGACAGGTGGATGGGGTTCCTATCCCCCGTTACCACGGCGAAGGGCAGCAAGGATTCCGGTGCCACCATGCTGGTGCGGTGGCGGAAGGAGCGCGGAGTCTCACGGACCAATGACTCTGCTGTCTCTGCCCCGTTTTCTTGTGCACCATAAGTTGCGGTGCGCGCGAGCTCGAGCGGGGCGTCACCACGCCGCCCGGTGATAAGGAAACGCTCGTGCAACTGCGCGAATTCATGTTCTTCTCCGCGCACGGCGACGTTGACCGCAACGCTCACGTCGACGAGGCGTCCCGAGGGCGTATCGCGTACCTCCTCCAGCTCGGCGGTGTAGCTCAGTGCCAAGGGCTCGGAGCCTGGGGCGGCGCTGCTGCGAAGCAGCTCCCAGGTGTCTGGCGTGAGGCTCAGCGAGTGCTCGAGGTGGACGAGGTCAAGGAAGCCTTC
>NZ_CABTZR010000013.1 GCF_902489365.1 uncultured Corynebacterium sp.
CCTCCGGCCACATGTGGAACGCCGACGACCAGGAGCAGGACACCCTGGCCGTCATCCCGGACTCCTCCTACGCAGGCGTCTACCAGGCCGTTATCGACGACTGCCGTGAGAACGGTGCCTTCGACCCGACCACCATGGGTACCGTCCCGAACGTCGGCCTCATGGCGCAGAAGGCTGAGGAGTACGGCTCCCACGACAAGACCTTCAAGATCCCGGCCGACGGCACCGTCCAGGTGGTTAACTCCGCAGGCGAGGTGCTGATCGAGCACGACGTCGAGGCCGGCGACATCTGGCGCGCCACCCAGACCAAGGACGCCCCGATCCAGGACTGGGTCAAGCTGGCCGTCAACCGTGCCCGCCTGTCCGGCATGAAGGCCATCTTCTGGCTCGATCCGGAGCGCGGCCACGATGCCAACCTCATCGAGCTGGTCAAGAAGTACCTGCAGGATCACGATACCGAGGGCCTCGACATCTCCATCGAGGACCCGGTCACCGCGACCAAGATCTCCGTCGAGCGCATCCGCAAGGGCGAGGACACCATCTCCGTGACCGGTAACGTCCTGCGTGACTACAACACCGACCTCTTCCCCATCCTCGAGCTGGGCACCTCCGCGAAGATGCTCTCCGTGGTTCCGCTGATGGCTGGCGGCGGCCTGTTCGAGACCGGTGCCGGCGGCTCCGCCCCGAAGCACGTCCAGCAGGTTCAGGAGGAGAACCACCTGCGCTGGGACTCCCTCGGTGAGTTCCTGGCTCTGGCTGAGTCCTTCCGCCACGAGCACAACACCAACGGCAACGCCAAGGCTGGCGTGCTGGCCGCTGCACTGGACAAGGCCACCGAGACCCTGCTGGATGAGGGCAAGTCCCCGTCCCGCAAGGTGGGCGAGAACGACAACCGCGGCTCCCACTTCTTCCTGACCCTTAACTGGGCCAAGGAGCTGGCTGCGCAGACTGACGACGCCGACCTGGCCGAGGCCTTCAAGCCGGTTGCTGAGGCCCTCGAGGCCAAGGCTGGCGAGATTGAGCAGGCGCTTCTCGACGTCCAGGGCTCCCCCGTCGACCTCGGCGGCTACTACGCCCCGAACGAGGAGAAGCTCAACCAGACCATGCGCCCGGTTGCTGCCTTCAACGACATCATTGATGGCCTGAAGAAGTAATTCTGTGCTTCTTCCCTAGCCCCGGAGTCTTAGACTAAGGCTAGGCCACCGCAAAGGCTCGATCCACGATGAGTGGGTCGAGCCTTTTCTTGCTTCATTAACCACAAACAGGCCTGAAACAGTACTCAGCGACGCTATTTATACCCGTTGATCTGCGAAGACTTTTTCTTGACTGTTTCTTGCTTCTCGCGCCTTATCTCGCGGGGCTTTCATCCTTTTCACACCGAGGACCCTAGTTAGTTAAAAAGTTTTTCAATACTTGGGAACCGAGAAACCATCACCTCCGACTAGTAGTGCAGTTGATATCAGCACCTGTCCATCGTCCCTCCTGAACGCCCCGCGAACGTTCAGAATGGGCACTTACCCATAGACCCTGAAAAGAGCACTACCTATGAGTCGGACGGCTCTGCGATCTTTCATTCAGCGCATTCACTTTTATGGCGGTATGTTCGTCGGCCCCTTCATCCTCGTTGCGGCATTGACTGGCTGCCTCTATGCCGTGGCACCCACCCTGGAGAAGGTGGTGTACCGCGACGTCATAACCGTTCCGGCGGTCGAGCACCCCGTGAGCTTGGAAGAGCAAATCCAGGCTGCACAGCACGAGCACCCAGACATGCCCGTGTCCCAGGTCTGGCCGGCAACCAGCCCCACGGATTCCACGCGCGTGCTGGTCTCCGATGACAGCATCGACGAAAGCCTCCAGCGCACCGTCTTCATCAACCCCGCCAACGCCGAGGTCATCGGGGACTACCCCACCTATTCCGGCCTGGGTGAGATGCCGCTGCGCCGCTGGATTTCCTCCCTGCACGAAAGCTTCCATTTGGGCAAGGTCGGTGAGCTTTACTCAGAGCTGGCGGCTTCGTGGTTGTGGGTCATGGCCTGCGGTGGCCTGTACATGTGGTGGATTCGCCGTCGTCCGAAGAACAAGGCAACCGCGAACGCCGCTCAGCAGCCCAAGCGCTCTGCCCGCTGGAAGGCCACCCGCCTGCACTCCACCATCGGAGCCTGGATCTTCATCGGCCTGCTTGGACTGTCGGCCACCGGCATCACCTGGTCGGGACTGGCCGGCGGGAACGTCGATTCCCTGGTGGAGCGCATGCATTGGAAGGCCACCCCCATCGAAACTGCCCTTCCCGGCACCACCGCCGAAACGCATGAGTACACCGGACATGAAGGGCACGAAGGACATGGCAGCCACATAAGCGGGGCGTCGGAAAGCGCCAGCGTAGCTACCGAGGCCGAACGCGTCCTCGCCACCGGCCGCGCCGAGGGGCTGACTGGACCGCTGCGCCTGTACCCGCCGGAGGACGCCCACTCCGCCTGGCAGGTCAGCGAACGCTGGGTGGAATGGCGCACCACCTCCGATGCAACTTCGGTAGATGGCGCCACCGGCGACGTCATCGACCGCCAGCCTTTCTCCAGCCTGCCGCTGTTTAGCAAGCTCAGCAGCTGGGGCATCTACCTGCACATGGGCATCATGTTCGGGCTGCCGCTGCAGATTGCGCTCCTCGCACTGGGCCTCGCCACCGCCGCTCTCGTAGCGCTGGGGTACTACATGTGGTGGAAGCGCCGCCCACGCTTCCTCCCGACCGCCCACTTCTCCTGGGCCACCACAGGACTGGGTGCGCTCTTCGCCGCCACCGTCGGCGTCTTCCTGCCGCTCTTAGGAATCACCTTGGCGGCGTTCCTAGTTCTCGATGTCATCCTCATTCACCGCAATCGCGCGCCACGTCAGACGAATCTAGTGAAAGCCATCACATAGGGCGGAGCTTATTAGGTACGGTAGTTTCTTATGACTAACCCACTTCTGACACCCTCCACGCTGCCCTACCAGCTCCCTCCGTTTGCGGAGATCAAGGTAGAGCACTACCGCCCCGCCTTCGACGAAGCACTCGCGCTTCACGACGCCGAAATCGCCTCCATCACCGACAACCCCGCCGCCCCCACGTGGGAGAACACCGTGGAGGCGCTCGAGCGCTCCGGCCAGGACCTTGACCGCGTCATGGCGGTCTTTGGCAACCTCTCCGGCACGGATGTCACCGAGGAGATGGAGGAGATCGCCGCCGACATCTACCCGCGCCTGTCCGCGCACTACGACGCGATGTACCAGAACGAGGTGCTCTACGCGCGCATCAAGGAGGCCACCCCGCCTGCCGACGACGCGGAAGGCCAGCGCCTCCACGACCACCTCCTGCGCACCTTTGCTCGCAAGGGCGCCGACCTCGACGCGGCCGGCAAGGCCCGCCTCTCCGAGATCAACCAGCGCCTCTCTGCGCTCTCTGAAGAATTCGGCCGCAACCTCATGGCATCTACCCGCGAGCGCGCAGTCTCTTTCACCGAAGAGGAACTCGAGGGTCTGCCCGCCGAGCGCATCGCCTCCGCCAAGGCCGATGCCGAAGCATTGGGCCGCGAGGGCTTCGTCATCCCGCTAGAGCTGCCGACCGTGCAATCGGAGCTGAGTCGTCTGGCGCGGGAGGATGCGAGGGGGAGGTTGTATGGGGCGTCGGCAAGCAGGGGCTCCGAAAACAACATCCCGGGGCTCATCGAGGCCGTCCAGCTGCGCGCCGAGCGTGCCGAGCTTCTGGGATACGCCACGCATGCCGACTACGTCATCGCCGAGGAAACCGCCGCGACTGCCGACGCCGCCCGCACCATGCTCTTCGACCTCGCCCCCGCCGCCGCGGCCAACGCCGAAGGCGAGCAGAAGCTCCTCGCGGAGGAAGCAACGCTCAACGGCCAAGGTTTTAGCGCCGCCGACTGGCCTTATTGGGAATCCAAGGTCCGCGCCCGCGACTTCTCCCTCGATGAGGAAGAACTGCGCAAGTACTTCCCGCTGGACCAGGTCCTAGAGAAGGGCGTCTTCGCCGCCGCCGAGCGCCTCTACGGCATCACCGTTATCCCGCGCGATGACCTCGAGGGCTACGCGGAGGGGGTTCGTATCTGGGAGGTGATTGACGGAGACGTCAATCACGGGGACAAAGGAATCGGTCTTCTCCTTACCGACTACTTCGGGCGCCCCACCAAGCGCGGCGGCGCATGGATGAGCGAGTTCGTGGGGCAGTCCCGGCTGCTGGAGCGCAAGCCGGTCATCGTCAACGTCATGGGCATCACCAAGCCCGCCGACGGCTCGCAGCCGCTGCTGAGCATGGACGAGGTCCGCACCGTCTTCCACGAATTCGGCCACGCCCTGCACGGCCTGCTTTCCGACGTCCGCTACCCCACCTTCGCCGGCACCAACGTACCGCGCGATTGGGTGGAATTCCCCTCACAGATCAACGAGAACTGGGCGCTCGATAGGTCTCTAGTCAAGGAGTATGCGCACCACGTCGACACCGGCGAGCCAATCCCCGACGAGCTTCTCGACGCCATCACTGCCGCCTCCGAGTTCGGCCAGGGATTCGCCACCTCGGAGTATCTGGGGGCGTCGATTATCGATCTCGCGTGGCATTCCTTGAGTGCTGCCGAGGCCGCCAAGCTGGAGACTACTCCGGAGGCCGTCGCCGAGTTTGAGGCCGAGGCCCTGCGCGCGGCCGGGCTGGACAACGAACTCATTGCGCCGCGCTATCGCTCAACCTACTTCAATCACATCTTCGCCGGTGGCTACTCCGCGGGCTACTACTCCTACCTGTGGGCCGAGGCCCTCGATGCCGATGGTTTCGAGTGGTTCAAGGAGCAGAGCGACCTTCGCGAGGCCGGCCAAAAGTTCCGCGACGTGATCCTGTCGAAGGGCGCGTCCCGCGACTTCACGGAGGCCTACCGCGAGTTCCGCGGCCGCGACAAGGACGTTGCGCCGCTGCTCAAGCGCCGCGGCCTCGCCGGCGCCTAGTGCCGACTAGTTATCCACAGATTTCGTCGGATGGCTAGTCCGGCGCTTGGCGGCAGGGTGGGGTGCTTTTAGGCTGCGGGGTATGAGATTGCAGACATACTTCGCCGCACTCGGCCGCGCCATTGACCTGGTGGCCGAGTGCGCGGGCCTGTCTGAATCTGACTTGGTGTCCCTTGGCGCCACGCCTGCCGACGCCACCGTGTTCCTCTCCCTCCACCACACCTACTTCGGGCAAACATCCTCGACGAAGAAGCAGCGCACGGCGGTCGAAGCCGCGCGCCGCCGCGGGCACGGGCTGGTGACCTTGCAGCTTATCGAGCACTTCGTGGCCAAAGTCCGGGACCACAACAAAGCGTGGGATTTGCGCGTAGAGCTGTGCCAGACCAGCGCGGAGCTGGTGGAAAAGGTAGCGCGCAAGAGACTGCGTCAGATGCGCAAGCCCCGCACGTATGCCGAGCGCGCCAAGCTCACCCAGCACGGCAATGGCCTGGCCACGCTCACCGTGACGGCGGACTCGCTCCAGCTGACCGGCGTATTCGAGGGCATCGACCAGGAACGCCCCGGCGAGAGTTTCTTGGAGAATCTGGACGGCGGTGGCGTCAAGACTGAGGTTGCCACCATGGCGGTCCTGCAGCTCGATGACTATGCCGAGCTACTCAAGGGCAATACCGACAAGGACGGCGAAGAGTTCATCGTCCGCACCACCAGTGGCGCGACGATGACCGGCTCGCAGCTGGTGGAGCGTGCTTTACTGGACAAGGGGATTATCGTGGCGGTCAGTCGCGAGCACGGTCCGCTCGATGTCTTCCGCTTCCAGCGCTTCGCCACCGCCAAACAGCGCCTCGCCTTGGCTGCGGAGAATCCTTGCTGTGCGTGGGAGGGCTGCAAGGTTCCTTTTGAGAAGTGCCAGATCCACCACATCAAGGCCTGGGCACGGGGTGGGCCCACCAACATCCTCAATCTGGTACCACTGTGCCCGTACCACAACGGGGTCAACGACGACGACCCCGACGCCCCGCCCTCACGCGGCCACATGGATCGCATCGGCGGGCGGGTGGCATGGATTCCGCCATACGACGCCGCACCAGTCTTCACCAGCGCTTTCAATTAGCCAGCCTTCAACTAACCACCGCGCCCCTTGGCAGGACTCATCTTGGCAGCCTAAAGCCGGTCAGGGTGCATGATTGTCCCGAACCCCGTAGGAAACCACCTCCTCGCGGGGCATTCGGCGTGCGGGTCGGTTGGCCGTGGGTTCTAGCCGGCGTTGCGCAGCGCGGTGGCTAACCCGTTCATCGTGACCTGGATGGTCTTCGACACTAGGAACTGATCGTCGCCGCGACGGTAGCGCCGCAGCAACTCCAACTGGACGGCGTTGAGCGGGAGCAGGTAAGGATAGCGCCGCTTAAGCGAACGCGCCTGGCGCTGATTCTCGCTCACCAGATCCGCGTTACCAGTGACCTTGAGGTAGACCTCGCGGGTGCGCTCAAACTCCTCGGAAATCAGGCTGAAGATACGGTCCGCGGTCTCCTTGTCGTCGACCAAGTTGGCATACAGGCGTGCTAGCTGCATCTCCGCCTTCGCCATGACCTGCGCCATGTTGGCGAACACGGAGCGGAAGAAGGGCCACGTACGGTACAGCTCGCGCAGCTCTTCCCAGCGCTTCTCCACCTCTCCATCGCCGCTATTTACTTCTTCTTCGCTGGCCGGTCCTACTCCACATGCACCTCCGGAGGATTTCTGTACCCACGCCGTCACCGCGCTGCCCACGCCGAACCAGCCCGGAATGTTGGTGCGGGACTGTGACCACGACAGCACCCAGGGGATCGCACGCAAATCCGTAATCGCGGTGGTCTGCTTGCGCGAGGTCGGGCGTGAGCCCAGGTTAAGCTCGCCAATCTCGTGCAGCGGGGTGGACTGGGTGAAGTAGGTGATGAACCCGGGGTCGTCGACAAGCTGGCGGTAGGCCACGCCACTGAGCGCCGCCAGCTCGCGCATGATGTCGTAGGCGAGCTCGGGATCCGCAATCGGCTCGGTATCCAACAACGATGCTTCCAACGCACCGGAAACGAAGGCCTCCAAGTGGCGGCGCGCGGTTTCCGGAGCTCCATACTTCGCAGAAATCACCTCTCCTTGCTCGGTGATGCGCACCGAACCCGACACCGCACCTTTCGGCTGAGCCAAAATCGCATCATACGTCGGACCACCGCCGCGGCCCACCGCACCACCGCGGCCATGCGCCAGCCGCAACTCCACGCCGTGGCGCGCGCAGAGCTCAACGAGGGCCAGTTCGGCGTCGTACAGCGCCCAGTTCGCCTGCAGGTAACCACCGTCCTTATTAGAATCCGAGTACCCCAACATCACCTCTTGAATATCCCCGCGCGAGCGCAGATGCTCGCGGTAGACGGGCACCTGCCAGAGCTTCTCCAGAATGCCGGCCCCCGCCTTCAGATCCTCGATGGTCTCAAAGAGCGGCACTACATCCACCTGGCTCAGGCCCACCTCCTTGAGCAAGACCATCGGCTCCAGAATGTCGGAGACCGTTCCCGTCATAGAAATAATGCAGTGCGACACCGACTCCGGCCCAAAGTCCCGCACAGCGCGCGCCGCCGCACGGAAGATGCCCAATTCCTTCGCGGTATCCTCGCTGAATTCCTTCTCAGTACCCGGGAAGAGCAGCGGCCGATTGGTCTGCAGCTCGCGCACGAGCAGCGCAACCTTCTCCTCCTCCCCCAGCGCGCGGTACTCCGGGGTGATGGTAGCCGCGGCGAAAATCTCGGTGAGGACGTTCTCGAAGGACTCCGAGTTCTGGCGCATGTCCAGCGTCGAAAGGTGGAATCCAAACGTGGTCACCGCCGAGCGCAATCGAGCCAAGCGGTCATCGGCGATGATGTCGTCATTGAACTGGCGCAGCGAACGGTCGATCACGTCCAGGTCCCGCTTGAGCTCTTCCGGCGACGCATATGCGCTTGGCGACGTCTCCCCCTCCAACCTCGCCAGCACCTTCTTCCGGATGCCGAAGATGGCCCGGCGGTAGGGCTCGTCGACGCGGGATTTTTCGTCGTTGCGGGAGGCGTCGGCAAGCGCGCCCAGCTCTTTGGAGCTGGAGGAATAGCGATCCGACAGGGAGAGCTCGCGTTCCAGCTCACCGAGTTCGTCGGCGTAGTACTGCAGCACCGTCGCCGCGGCCTTGCGGGTGGCATAGGTCAGGGTGTGCTCGTCGACGTACGGGTTGCCGTCATGGTCGCCGCCAATCCAGGAGCCAGGGCGGACGACGGGGGAATCGGGAAGCTGCTGACCAAAGGTCTCGCGCATGGCGTGGCGGATGGCGCGGTTGAGGGCGGGGACCTGGTCGAGCAGCGAGAGTTTGTAGTAGCGCAGGCCGACATCGATCTCGTCTTCGAGGGTGGGGCGGGCGATGCGGATCAGCGCTGTCTGCCACAGCAGCGTCATGCGCAGGTACATTTCCTTCTCGATTGCCGCCATGTCGCCGCCGCGGTGCGCTTCCTTAAGGAGAGTCTTGATGCGGGTCTGTGTATCAAAGACAGTGCGGCGGCGGGTTTCGGTGGGGTGCGCGGTGAGAACGGGGGCGACGTGAGCACCGCGGATGACGGAGGAGGCGTCGGTTGGTGTGACGCCTTCTTCCTTGAGCTTGGCGAAGGTCTTGCGCAGGGAAACCGGCGCCTCGACGGACTCGTCATCCAGATCCTCTACGAGGTTAGCGATGAGCGCGAAATAGCTGAATGCGCGGGCCACGAGGTTGACCTTGGTGATGTCGAGATCGCGGAAGATGGCGACGAGGTCCTCTGGCTTGGCATCGCCGTGCGCCACGTCGAAGGCCATGCGGCGGGTCGATTCGACGAGCTCGAAGACGTCTTCGCCTTCCTGCTGCGCGATGACCCGGCCGAGCACCCGGCCGAGGAAGCGGATGTCTTCGCGGACTTGTTCTGGGGCGGGTGTGCTCACGACGAGGAGCCTTTCTGGGCGTGATGTGTTCAGCTAGCACATCTCAATGTATCCCAGATCACTATTGGGCGATAGTTATTTTCCGAAAGAGCTAATGGGCAACGGAAGCGAGCCACGCGGAATGGAGACGCGAATCGCCGTTTTCTTCCGGATGAAAGCTCAACGCCGTGACGTACCCTTGACGCACGCCCACAATAGCCTCGCGCCCCGCGACAGGACGAGTTCGTGTGCGAACGTCACTTCCCTCACCACTGGAAACAATGTCATGGACGGGCAGGGGCACGGTGGCGATGACCTCGACGCCCTCGCCCGCGCGGGTAACGATGGGCGCGCGGATAAAGCTCGCTTCGATGGCTAGAGGCTCGCCGGACCTCTGGCCTTCCATCGCGACCGGCACGGTACGCTCCTCGGAGAAGCGCTGGTTGCCGAAGGCGTTGCGACGCACGGTGACGTCGATAAGCCCCAGCGTCTGTTGGCCCGGCGCGGGGTTTTCCAGCTCGCGGGCGCTGTAGATGAGCCCCGCGCAGGTGGCCAGAACCGGCAGCCCACCCTCGACGGCGCGGCGCAACGGCTCCGCGACGCCGAAGGAGCGCGCCAGCTTATCGATGGCGCTCGACTCTCCGCCCGGCAGAATGATTCCGTCCAGCCCCTCGAGATCCTGCGGCAGACGCACCCGGCGCGTTGCAGCGCCGAGGCTCTCCAACACAGCGATGTGCTCTTCCACTCCACCCTGCAGCGCGAGCACGCCGACGAGCGGGCGCGCTGTCTCCGCCGCCGTCATCATTCCCTTTGCACGCTCTGTGTTCATCGCGCGGTTCATTGCGCGCACCGCGTTTACCAGCCGCGCTCGGCCAGGCGGTGCGGGGCGGGGATGTCGTTGACGTTGATGCCCACCATGGCCTCGCCCAGGCCGCGGCTGATCTTGGCCAGCTCGGCCGGCTGATCGTAGAGGGTCGCGGCCTTCACGATGGCCTCCGCACGTTTCGCAGGCTCGCCGGACTTGAAGATGCCGGAGCCGACGAAGACGCCTTCGGCGCCCATCTGGCGGACGAGGGCGGCGTCGGCAGGCGTGGCCACACCGCCAGCGACAAACAGCACGACCGGCAGCTTGCCGGTCTCCGCGACCTCAGCAACCAGGTCATACGGCGCCTGCAATTCCTTGGCTGCAACGTAGAGCTCGTCGCGATCCAGGTTCTGAAGGCGCGCGATTTCACCCTTGATGGTGCGCAGGTGCTTGACGGCCTCGGAGACGTCGCCAGTACCGGCCTCGCCCTTGGAGCGGATCATGGCCGCGCCCTCGGTGATGCGGCGCAGGGCCTCTCCCAGGTTGGTAGCACCGCAGACGAAGGGCACGTCGAAATCCCACTTGTTGATGTGGTTGACGTAATCGGCCGGGCTGAGCACCTCGGACTCGTCGATGAAGTCCACGCCCAGCTCGCCGAGAATCTGCGCCTCTACGAAGTGGCCGATGCGGGTCTTCGCCATCACCGGGATGTCCACGGCATTGACGATTCCCTCGATGAGGTCCGGGTCAGACATGCGGGCCACACCACCCTGGGCGCGAATATCGGCCGGCACGCGCTCCAGCGCCATGACGGCGGACGCACCCGCGTCTTCAGCAATTCGTGCCTGCTCCGGGGTGACGACGTCCATGATGACGCCACCCTTGAGCATGTCAGCTAGTCCACGCTTGACGCGCGTCGTGGCGCGTCCCTGTTCATTCTTCTGTTCAGTCATGGCTCACATAGTGGCGCAGAAAAATGGTCCAAGACAAGAGCCATTTCCCGAGTGTTGAATTAGACCACTTATGATGGGGCCGTGTCTTTCCGCCTCGACCCATCTGATACGCGCGCGCTGCCGGTGCAGATCGCCGAAGCCCTCCGCGCCCACGTTGCCGCCGGAATTCTGCTGCCCGGCGAGCAGGTTCCGTCGACGCGATCGCTAGCCCGCGACTTGGGCATTTCCCGAGGCAGCGTGGTTACCGCCTATGAGCAGCTCACCGCCGAGGGTTACCTCACCGCGGAGGTTGGCTCGGGCACCGTCATCAACCCGCACCTGCCGCACGGGCGCGCCCCGCAGCCCTCTCCGGCGCCGCGGCCGACCCCCACTCCACAGCGCGTGGAGTTGACTCCCGGTCTGCCCGATACCGCCGGAATCATCACCCCCGAATGGAGGGCGGCATGGCGCAAGGCCGCGGTGGACCCTTCCAGCGACCTCCCCCGCGAGGTGGCCGCGCACCTGCGCCACATGCGCGGGCTGACGGTCGACCCTGCCTATGTTGTCATCACCGCCGGCGCCCGCGACGGGCTGTCGGTGTTGCTGCGCGCGCTGGGCGGCGAGCTTCGCGTGGGCGTGGAATCGCCGGGCTACCCCAGTCTGCGCCGCATCCCCCAGGCCTTGGGCCACACGCTTGTCGACGTCCCCACCGACACCCACGGCGTCACCGTCCCCACCGTCGACCTCGACGTTCTCATCGTCACTCCCTCCCATCAGCACCCTTATGGCGGTTCCCTGCCGGCTGCCCGGCGCGCGGAGCTTGTCGAGTGGGCGCGGGGCAACGACGTGCTCATCATCGAGGATGATTTCGATTCCGAGCTGCGCTACGTCGGCCAGCCACTGCCCGCGCTGGCCGCGCTCGGCCCGGAACGCACTGTCTTGTTGGGCACGTTTTCCTCGGTGATTTCCCCGTCGATCGCGTGCGGCTACCTCGTGACACCTCCCCACCTGCGCGCAAGCGTGGACCGCGTGCGGGAGGTCTTCGGCCAACCCGTCGGCGCTATCCCCCAAGCAGCGCTGGCGAACTACCTGGCCAGCGGCGCGCTGCGACGGCATACGGGCAGGATGCGCCGCGCCTACAAGCGCCGCCGCGACCTCGTGCAAGCGGCGCTTGCTGATTCCCCCGCCACCCTCCTGCCCATCCATGGTGGGCTCCATGCGGTGTTGTTGTGTGAGGAGGGCGTCGTCAAGCGCGCGGCCGATCTGGGACTCACGCTGACCCCGCTGCGCGATTATTGGGGCGGCGCGCCCGCCGAGGAAGGCGTGGTCTTGGGGTTCGGGCATTTGAGCGACGTCGAACTCGCCGCCGCCCTCGAGCTGGTCAAGCAGGCCCTAGCGTAATAATCCGTGGCGCAGCCACTCTGCGCCACGCTAGCGTTGGCAGCATGAAGCTTTTTCTGCATGGACAGTCCGCCGTAGCCGTCGAGGCACCCCAGGGCCGCATCGTCATCGACCCCGGCCCCCTTTCAGACCTCAGTTGCCTCGAGGACGCCAACGCGGTGCTCCTCACGCACGCGCACGGCGATCACCTCGACGTCGACGCCGTGCGCGCGAGCGGCCTACCGGTGTGGGGAACGCGCGAGGCCGTCGACGCCATCGGTTCCGGCACCGCAGTCCACACAG
Organism: uncultured Corynebacterium sp.; assembly: GCF_902489365.1. GTDB lineage: Bacteria > Actinomycetota > Actinomycetes > Mycobacteriales > Mycobacteriaceae > Corynebacterium. The sequence continues at coordinate 12,343 of NZ_CABTZR010000013.1, forward strand.
GCGAGGAGTTCGAAGTCCTAGGCCTGAGAATCCGCGCGGTGGGTGGACTCCACGAGGAAATCCACCCCAACATTCCGCGCCCGGAGAACCTGGGCTATTTCTTCAATGGAGTGCTGCACCCCGGCGACCAGTGGGTTGCCTCGGAAGGACGCACGGTTGACGTCCTCCTGCTCCCCATCGCCGGGCCGTGGGTGCGCGGGGCGGATGCCGCGGACTACGCCATGCGCATCGGCGCGCGCGTGACGGTGCCCATCCACGACGCCGTGCTTTCCGACGCCGGCAAGCAGATCACCGACGGCATGCTCCAACGTGCCGGCGTGACTGGCTATCAGCGCCTAGCCCCGGGGGAATCCATCGACATCCAACAGCGGCCTTGAGCCTTCGCGCTGCAGGGAGATCTACAGCGCGCACAGGCCACCGAACCAACCGCTCGGTCTATTTTTATTCTCGGTCCTGCCTGCGGTTTCTAGAAAACTACTAACGGCACTGAACCGCTTGGTCTACCCTTTTGTGACATGAGCACCAAATACGATAATTCCGCAGTTGACGAGTGGTCCTTTGCCACCCGCGCCCTCCACGCCGGCCAGAACCTGGACGGCTCCACCAACGCACGCAACGTGCCGATTTACCAGACCACCTCCTATGTCTTCAACGATGCCGAGCACGCCGCCAACCGCTTTAACCTTTCGGATGCCGGCCCGATTTATACCCGCCTGACCAACCCCACGCAGGACGCGTTGGAGGAGCGCCTCGCCTCCCTCGAGGGCGGCGTCGCCGCCGTGGCTTTTGCCTCCGGCCAGGCCGCCGAAACCGCCGCCATTTTAAACCTGGCCTCCGCCGGCGACCACATTGTTACCTCCCCGCGCCTCTACGGCGGCACCTCCACGCTGTTTACCGTGACGCTGAAGCGCCTGGGAATCGACGTCACCCTCGTTGAGAACCCCGATGACCCGGCCTCCTGGCAGGACGCCGTGCAGCCGAACACCAAGGCTTTCTACGGCGAGACCTTCGGCAACCCAGTCGCCGATGTCCTCGACATCCCCGCCATCGCGGAGGTTGCGCACAAGAACCAGGTCCCGCTCATCGTGGACAACACCATCGCCACCGGCGCACTCGCCCGCCCGCTGGAGCTGGGCGCGGACGTCGTCGTGGTGTCCACCACCAAGTTCTACAGCGGCAACGGCTCCGCCATCGGTGGCGCCATCATCGACGGCGGCTCCTTCGACTGGACCGTCGAGCGCGACGGCGAGCCCATCTTCCCCTACTTCGTTACCCCGGACGAGGCTTACCACGGACTCAAGTACGCCGACCTGGGCGCACCGGCCTTCGCCGTCAAGGCGCGCGCGGGCCTGCTGCGCGATACAGGTGCCGCCATCTCCCCCTTCAACGCCTGGCTGACGCTGAATGGCATTGAGACGTTGCAGTTGCGCGTCGAGAAGCACAATGCCAACGCCCAGGCCGTGGCCGAGTACCTTGAGTCCCACGCCAAGGTCACGAAGGTCAACTACGCCGGCCTGGAGACCTCGCCGTACAAGGCCACCAAGGAGAAGCTGGGATACGACTACACCGGCTCCGTGCTCTCCTTCGACATCGACGGCGGCCGCGAGGAGGCGTGGGCGTTCATCGATGCGCTGAAGCTGCATTCCAACCTGGCCAACATCGGCGATACCCGCTCCCTGGTCGTGCACCCGGCGACCACCACGCACTCCCAGTCCGACGAGGCAGCGCTCAAGGCCGCGGGCATTACGCAGGCCACAGTGCGTCTGTCTGTCGGTATTGAGGACGTCAACGACATCATCGCCGACCTCGAGCGCGGGTTTGCGGCCATTGGTTAGCGCCGTCCCGGAGCTCGCGCCCGAAGGCGAGCTCGCCGTCGTCCCCATCGGTGACTTCACCACCGAAGCAGGCGCCGTGCTTGCCGACGCCCACGTGGCCTACCAACGCTGGGGCGCTTTCGCCGGCGACCCGGACGGCGTCAACAACGTCGTAGTGGTTGAGCACGCGCTGACCGGGGATTCCAACGTGGCGGACTGGTGGTCCGACCTAGTCGGCCCCGGCAAAGCCCTGGACACCACGCGCTGGTGCGTCATCGCGACTAATGCGCTGGGCGGCTGCAACGGATCGACGGGGCCGAAGTCACTGCACCCGGATGGAAAGCCGTGGGGCGGGCGCTTCCCGGCGCTGTCGATTCGGGACTTGGTGGAGGCTGAGCACGACTGTTTGAAGGAGCTGGGCATTTCGCGTGTGCACGCGGTGCTCGGCGGCTCGATGGGCGGCGCGCGGACTCTGGAGTGGAGCCTGCTGCACCCGGAAAGCGTGTCCGCGGTGTGCGTGATTGCGGTGTCTGCCCGGGCTTCCGGCTGGCAGATTGGCATCCAATCCGCGCAGATTTCTGCCATCGAGCGCGACCCGTTTTGGCATGGCGGAAACTACTACCTCACCGATAAGTCGCCGCGGGATGGTCTGGCAGCAGCGCGCCGCATTGCGCATTTGACGTATCGCGGCGAGCAGGAGATCGATGAACGCTTCGGCGCCCAGCCGCAGCAGGGCGAAAACCCGCTGGGGCCGCACCGAGAGCTCAACCAGCGTTTCGCGGTGAACTCTTACCTGGATTACCAGGGGGCTAAGCTCACCGAGCGCTTCGATGCGGGCTCCTACGTGGTTCTCACGGAGGCGCTAAACCGGCACGACGTCGGTCGCGGGCGCGGCGGGCTCATCAAGGCGCTGGCGGCCTCCCAGGTGCCGACGATGGTGGTGGGCGTGGACACGGATATCCTCTACCCCTATCACCAGCAGGAGCACATCTCCCGCAACGTCAACCACCTGCTGGCGATGGCCAAGATTGTCTCCCCCGTGGGCCACGATGCCTTCCTAACGGAGACCCGGCAGATGAACCGCATCCTGCGCAATTTCCTGCTACTCTCCGCACCACATGGCCTCGATGTGGGCCCTGCGTACGTGGGCGATGAGTATTACATCTAAGCCTGCCTGATTACGATCCAAGCGCATCGATGGAAAAGGCCGTGAACACCATCGCCGCGCCCAAGATGCCTGTAAAGCAGGCATCGAAGCGCCGGGAGCGCACCGCGAGCACGCCGACCCGCGAGGAGTCGCAGGTCAGGCGGACCACTGTCAGCCACACCAGCGCCCCGCCCAAAAGCAGGGTGGCGCGGCGCCAGTGCTCGGACACGGCATAAAACCCCGATACCACAACCGCCACCACGAACAAGCCGATGGCCAACCATTGAAGAGCCGGCGGCAGCGCCGAGGGCTTCAGGTGCGCGTCGTGGGGATTGGCCAAGGACACCGGCGGCGCAACCTTAGCCTGCGCACTGGCTCGGCCCTGAGCCGGGCGCCGAGGCATTCGTTGCGCCCGGTGCTGCGGGCTTCCTTCTGACTGCGGGGACATGTTCATTATTTGGGTGTTCGTGTTGCGCCGTTATTGAGCGGCGAGCTTTTCGGCGCGCTCGACAATGTTGCTCACCAGGAACGCGCGCGTCAGCGGGCCCACGCCACCCGGGTTCGGGGAGACGTAGCCGGCCTTCTCCCAGACGTCCTCAGCCACGTCGCCGGCGAGTTTGCCGTCGACGCGGGACACTCCGACGTCGAGAACCGCGGCGCCTTCCTTGACCATATCGGCGGTGAGCATGTGCGCCTTGCCGGCTGCCGCGATAATGACATCGGCTCCACGGGTTTCTGCGGCGAGGTCCTTGGTCCCGGTATGGCACAGCGTCACCGTGGAATTCTCGCTGCGGCGGGTCAGCATCAGACCAATCGGACGACCCACGGTCACGCCGCGGCCAATAACCACGACCTTCGCACCATCAAGCTCCACCCCAAAGCGGCGCAGCAGGTGGATGCAACCGTTCGGCGTGCACGGCAGCGGGGCTTCCTCGTTGAGCACCAGCTTGCCCAGGTTAATCGGGTGCAGGCCATCGGCGTCCTTGGCCGGATCGATGAGCTCAAGCACGCGGTTTTCATCCAGGTGCTTCGGCAGCGGCAGCTGCACGATATAGCCGGTGCAGGCATCGTCATGGTTGAGCTCTTCGATGACGCGCTCGAGTTCTTCCTGGGTAACGTCGCCAGGCAGGTCCTTGCGAATCGAATTGATTCCGAGCTTCTCGCAATCGCGGTGCTTCATCTTCACGTAGGAATGCGAGCCCGGATCATCGCCCACCAGGACCGTAGCCAGTCCCGGGGTAATCCCCTTCTCCTTGAGGGCGGCCACGCGCTGGGCCAGGTCCTCGAAAATCTCGTCGCGGTACAAGTTGCCATCTAGTTTGGTAGCGCTCATGCCCACCATCCTAGACTGATGCCTATGAGCAGCTTGCACATCGTCTTCGACAACCCCGTGATCCCGACCAACACCGGCAACGCCATCCGCACCGCCGCCGTCACGGGCGCGAGCCTGCACCTCATCGAGCCCCTCGGCTTCAACTTCGAGGACAAGCACCTCAAGCGTGCGGGCTTGGACTACCACGACCTGGCGGATCTCAAGATCCACAAGGATTTCGACGCCTGTATGGAGGCACTTCCTGGCGCGCGGGTCTTCGCCTTCACCACCCACACAGATAAGTGGTTCACGGACATCGAATACCAGGAAGGCGATGTCCTCCTCTTCGGCACCGAGCCCACTGGCCTGCCGGAGGAACACGCCTTCCACCCGCGGGTAACTGAGCGCGTGCGCATCCCCATGATGCCGGCTAGGCGCTCGATGAATCTGTCCAACGCGGCGTCGACGGCCGTGTACGAGGCCTGGCGCCAGCTCGGCTTCCGTGGCGCGGTCTAACAAGTCGCGGCACAATATGGGTGGACTTTCACACCGAAGGAGACACCTTGCCTAGCCTGCGCCCACTTCTTGATTCCCTCACTACTCGCGTCGAAGCTTCGTCTGCCGCGCACGCTGCGCAGATCGCGCGCGTGGATCCCGTCCACCGCCCCGGCGCGGTCAACCTCGTGCGCTACATGGAATTGCGCTCCCAGGACGCCGTCGAAATCCAGGAAGGCCTCACGGCATTGGGCGCCACGAGCCTCAGCCACCCGGAGCCCGCAGTGCTTGAGCGCCTCCACGCCGCGCGCAACGTGCTCGACGCCTTCGATGGCCACGCACCGACCTACCCCGTGCACCCCATCGCCACGGCCTATGCGGACGCGGACGATATCCTCGACGCCAACACGGAAGCCCTCCTCGGCCCCACCCAGGAGGACACGCACGCCCGCATCATGGTGACGCTTCCCACCGAGGCCGCAGATGACTATGAGCTGGTCCTCGGTTTCGCCCGCGCGGGCATGGAACTAGCCCGCATCAACTGCGCCCACGACGGCCAGGAGGCCTGGCAGAAGATGGTGGAGCACGTCCACCATGCCGCCGAGGAGGTGGGGCGCGAGATCCTGATTTCCTGCGATATCGCTGGCCCCAAGGTGCGCACCGGCAGCATCGAGCCGGGTCCGCAGGTCATTCGCGTGCGCGGCGAGCGGACCGCGGCGGGTGAGCTGCTGAGCCCGGCAACGCTCGTGCTTCACGACGCCCCCTCAACTACCCGCGCCCACGGGGTGGCAAGGGAGGCGTCGCCAAGCGCGGCGCGTCCGGCTGTAGCACTAGAGGTGGATGGCGAGTGGTTGGCGCGCCTGCACCCCGGCAGCGAGGTGCGCTTCACCGAAGCGCGGGGGCGCTCCCGTGTGTTCACGGTGGAGAGCGCGGAAGCAGGCGTGGCGGTGCTGCACGGTGATCGCAACTGCTACCTCGCCGAGGGAACGGTGTTGAGCCACGGCGGGGACGCCACGCAGGTGCATGGGGTTCCGGCCCTGGAGCAGAAGATTCGCCTGCACCGCGGCGAGGAGTTGGTGCTGAGCACGTCCGCGGAGCCGGCGCGCATTATCGAGGGCGAGGTGACCACCATTGGGTGCACGCTGCCGGAGGTGGTCGGTGCGCTCGAGGTGGGTCACCGGGTGATTTTCGATGATGGAGCGATCTCCGGCCGCGTCCGCGAGGTACGGAAGAATGGTGCGGCGCGCGAGGCCATCGTCACCGTGGAGCACGCCGGGCCTACCGGCACCAATCTGGCCGCCTATAAGGGAATCAACCTGCCGGATACCGACATCCCGCTTCCCAGCCTCACCGAAGAGGACATCGAAGCGCTTCGTTTTGTGGCCACGCACTGCGATATCGCGGCGGTTTCTTTCATCCGCACTCCAGCTGATGTGTCCTTCCTCTATGACACGCTCGAGGCGATTGCCGCCGAGCAGGCCTCGGAGGAGATGGCGCAGCGCGTGCGGAATGTGGGCATCGTGCTCAAGATTGAGACGGTTCCCGCCTATGAGCAGCTGGGCGACGTGTTACTGGAAGGCATGCGCCACGCCAAGTTCGGCATCATGATTGCGCGCGGTGACTTGGCCGTGGAATTGGGATTCGAGGAAATGGTCCAGGTTCCGGGGCGCATCATGAAGGTCGCGGAGGCGGCCCACATCCCGGTCATCATGGCCACCCAAGTTCTGGAGACCCTGGCCAAGACGGGGCTTCCCTCCCGCGCGGAAATCACGGACGCGGGCTATGCGCTGCGCGCGGAGTGCGTCATGCTCAACAAGGGCCCGCACATCACGGAGGCCATCCAGATTCTGGACCGCATGTCCCGCAAGCTGGGCCAGTCGCGGCTGAAGAACCGCCAGAAGCTACGCCAGGTGAGCAGCTGGTCCACTCCAAACGCTTAATACGCGGCGCACCTGCGCCGCGTGGTGAGGATCACCTAAGAGATAGCTGCAAACCTAGACGGGCCTATGTTTACTAAGGGTAACCTATAAAGGTAATGCTTATTCGGTAGTGCTTATTTAAGGAAGAGGGCTCACCGTGAAGTTATCTCAGTGCCCACGGCAAACCGCCGACGCTATCCCCGTGGGGTGCAGCATCACCTTGGGGAAAGAGTGCATTTCCTGCACCTGTGATGCCGCACTGGCGGTGCGCCTCGGCGAGCTGGGAATCCGCCCCGGCGCCACGCTAACCATGGGCCCGCGCGTGGCCGGCGGCGCGCGCGTTGTCTCGGTGGGCAGCTGCCGCTACGCCATCGATAAAGCGACACTGCAGGCCATCGAGGTCTAAATCATGGCCGCCACGAAACCCAGCTGCCACGGCGATCCGGGCGGCGCGGTAGCTCCTCTTGGCGCTCCCATCATCGCGCTCGTCGGCTCCCCTAACTCTGGCAAGTCCACTCTCTTTAACGCCCTGACCGGCGCGAAGGCGCAAACCGGCAACTGGCCGGGAACCACGGTTGAGGTCAGCCGCGGTGCGTGGAAGATCGGTGAAACAACCGCCGATCTCATCGATTTTCCCGGCACCTACTCGCTCGACCCGCTCAGCCCCGATGAGGCTCTGACTCGCGCCATGCTCATCGAGTGCGCGGAGGACGAGCGCCCCGATGCCGTTGTTGTGGTCGTCGATGCCAGCGCGGTAGCGCGCGGCCTCAACGTCGCGCTCCAGCTAGCAGAACAGCCCTACCGCCTCATCATCGCGCTGACGAAGACGGATGTGGCCCTCAACCACGGCCACGCGGTCGATCCCGCCGCGCTCGCTGAAGCTACCTCCATCCCCGTGGTGGTGGTTGATGGGCGCAGGAGGGAGGGCGTCGAGAAGCTGCGAGAGGTGGTTGTAGATTCTCTGGCGGCTGAGCCCGTACAGCTGCGCGAGGACGCAGGTTTGGAGGGCCGCTTCGCGGAGTTGGATGCGGCAGCAAAGGCCTCGGTGAGCGAGGTCGAGCACGCCACGCCATTGTCTCACCGCCTCGATGCGGTAGCCCTTCACCCGGTAGCCGGGCCGCTGCTGTTTCTGGCCGTGATGTGGGCGGTCTTCCAGATCACCACCACCGTGGCCGCTCCCCTGCAGGATGGTTTGGAGGCGCTGGTCTCCGGCCCGTTGAGTGACTGGGCGCGGGCTGGGCTTGAGGCCATCGGCCTGGGTCATCCCCTCATCACGGGCTTGCTTGTCGACGGCCTCATCGGCGGCGTCGGCATGGTCCTCACCTTCGCCCCACTCATGGCTCTGATGTTTTTGTGCTTGGCGGTGTTGGAGGATTCCGGCTACATGGCGCGTGCGGCGGTGGTCACGGATCGTCTTATGCGGGCCATCGGACTGCCGGGCAAGGCTTTCATCCCCATTGTGGTGGGCTTTGGCTGCAACGTGCCAGCGATTTCGGCCACGCGTGTGCTGGGAAGCCCGCGGCATCGCATCATGACCGCGCTGCTCATCCCGTTTACCTCGTGCTCGGCGCGCTTGGTGGTCTTCGTCATGCTCTCGGCTACGTTCTTCCCGGAGCATGCCGGCAGCGTGGTGTTCATCATGTACGTCATCTCCATCGCGCTGCTCGTGCTGGTGGGGCTAGCCCTGCGCAAGACTTTGTGGCGCGCGGTTCCGGAAGAAGCGCTGGTTATTGATCTGCCGACGTATCAGCTACCCACGGTGCGCTTGGCGCTCAGCGTGATGTGGACGCGCTTGAAGGGCTTCTTACAGACGGCCGGCGGCATCATCGTGAGCACCGTGGTCGTGGTGTGGCTGCTCATGGCCATCCCGGTTGGCGCTGCGGCGCAGGATTCGTCGTGGGGCGAACCGCCGGCGCCGGAGGATTCGGCCTATGGTGCGGTTGCGCACGTCATCGCCCCGGCCTTTGCCCCGGCTGGCTTCGATTCGTGGTCCCTGGCGGGCCCGCTGGTGACGGGTTTCGTGGCCAAGGAGGCGCTGATTTCCACGTGGGCGCAGACCTACGCGGTCGAGGACGTCACCGACGCCTCCGCGGAGGAGCAATCCCATAGCGCGCTCAGCGATCACGTGCGCGCGGACTTCGAGCAGGCTTCTGGCGGTCATCCCCTCGCGGCAGTGTGGGCCTACATGCTCTTCCTACTGGCCTACACTCCCTGCGTGGCCACGATTGCTGCGCAGCGCCGCGAGATTGGCTGGCGCTGGACGCTCTTCGGCTTCGGCGTCCAGCTGGCCACGGCGTGGGCGCTGGCCGTGGCGGCCTTCCAAGTGTTGAAGGTGTTTATCTAATGCCTACCTCCCCCATCCAGGCCGTGCAGGAAGCCATAGAGAACGGCGTACGCTCGCGCGTGGGCATCGCCGCCGAGACGGGGCTCGAGCCCGGCACGGTCGATGTCATCCTGGATCACCTCACCGCCAGCGGGGTACTCGATATGGAGCCACTCGGCTCCTGTCCCGCAGGCGGATGCGGCTCCTGTTCGGCCGCCTCGGCGTGTGCCGGCCCTAGCAGCACCCGCGGGCCGGTACTGCTTAAGCTTCGTCGTCGCCCCTAGCCGCGCTGTCACGGGAGTCCTCACGTGGGTTCTGCCGCGGGTCAACCTGTGAGATGTTGACGGATGAGTCCATGGGACTTAGCGCTGACTCCAGGGCTGGGAGGGGGCGGGAGCGCAAGCGGGTGAGGAGTTCGGAGGCGTCGGCAGGCGTGAGGTCTTGGCCAGCCATCTTCACGGGGCCTGCCACGAGGTCAAAACGCACAGTACGCACACCCGCGAGGTGCCCCAGCGGCCCCACTTTCAGCGTGAGTTCCTGGATGTGCGGGGTTCCAATCACCATGACGCGGCGGTTAATGCGGCCACGGTGCACGATGGTCACGGGAAGCGGGGAATCCACCAGTGTCACCGACTGCTGCTTGCGGTCGATGGGGCTGATCCACGTCGCCCGGCGCGGCGAGGTATAGGTGGGCTGGGTGTGCCCTTCGGGGCGTGCGAAATCCTCAATCTGCGTACGGTCCAGATCGGAGATGAGCTCTAAAAGCTCCAGCGCCTGCTCGCGGGTGCCCACCGGCAGGATGCGCGTAGAACCAGATTGCTTGCCGCTGCCCTTCGCACCATAGCCGGCCACCGACACATTCACTTCGTACCAGCCGAAGCGCCGCCACAGGAAAGGCTGGCTTACCCGCACACCGTGGATGCGGCTGATGCGGATGGTCTGGCGGCGGCGGTCGGCAAGGCCATAGGAGACGTTGAGGGCGTTGGTGGGGGCGTCGTGAAGCGCGGTGAATTTCCAGGAAGAATCCACCAAACCCCACACACTTCCCACGTAACCCACGATGATGGGCAACAGCGCGGTCCACATGCCCGGAATGAAGAGCAAACCGCCAATAACGAGCGCGCTAATCAGCGTGGGCAGACGCAGCGCCTCGGCAGCAATCGTGCGCAGAATGGGGATTTCCGGGATCAGGGCGGCGGCTTCCTCCGCTTCTGGTTCTGGCTCACTGGTAGGACCTTTATTCGTGCGCCGCAGCAATTCCACGCGTAATTCTTCCGCCTTCGCTTTGGGCAGGTATTCAATCTTGATCACTGAGGACGTACCGCCGGCCGTTTCCACGCGCACCGCTGCCAAGCCCAGCAGGCGCGCGATGATGGATTCCACGACGTCCACCGCTTGGATTCGCTCATAACGCGCCGAACGGAAAGACGTAGAGATAACGCCGTGGCGCAGTGCAATTTCATCCTCGGTGAGCTTATAGCCCAGCTTGCGCCACCAGATTCCTGACATCAGCCAAATCACCGCGCACACGAGCACGAAGCCGCCGGCACCCAGCAGAGTGCCGCGGCCGATCTCGCCCAAGTGCCCGCTCTGCAGGTAAGACAGGACATCAGAAATCATGGAGGCGTTGATATTCACCGCAAAAATGGCGAGCAGCGCCAGAATCAGCGACCAGAAGCGCAGCAGCGGGGTGAGGCGGTGGACGCGGGTGTAGCCGTCGGCGTCGACAAGCGCGCGGTCCTTCACAGCCCGCTCATCCTCTCTCGGGCCTTGACGGCGAGACGCTCGCGCAGGGCGTCGGCATCAGCTGCAGGGAGGCCGGGGATCGTGGCGTCGCTGCTGGGCGACGCCGTGTGCAGCTTCACCTTCTTCAGCCCCATCGCGCGCTCGACGGGGCCGGCGGTGACGTCGACGAATTGAATGCGGCCATAGGGCACGACGGTGAAGGTGTGCCAGATTTTGCCGCGCGTAACCAAGAGTTCGTCGGCGGTTTCCTGCCAGCCTAAGTTTTTTACCTGCGCGGGGATGAGCCAGAGTTCGTAGAGCGCCCACACGATGAGCGCGCCGGCGACCCAATAAAGCCAGTCCCACCATAAAAACGCCGCTCCGGCCGCCAGGGCAGCAAGAATAACGTCCCAACTCAAACGCGAAATGTAGCGGGCTGTGGTCAGCGACGGGGATACGGAATTCATGCCGCAACTCTAACACGAACCCTTGACAAGTCGTTGGGTTTATACAACACTGTGGTGCATGTCCCCAAAGAAAAAGCCCACTCGCCCACTATTTAACCGGGTACGCGTGCTCCGCGCTGAACGGGACATGACGCGCGCACAGCTTGCCGACGCCATCGGGGTCAACCCCCAAACCATCGGCGCCCTCGAGCGCGGCGACCACTCCCCCAGCCTGGATCTCGCCTTCAATATCTGCGAGGTCTTTGACCTACCCGTGGAAGCCGTGTTCTCCCGGACTGAATTCACCCCCATGTCCTCCGAAATCTACCGAAAAGGATAAGACACACATGTCCGCCTCTATTCCCGATTCAGTAAAAGCCCGCAAGCGCTACAGCACCCTGGCCGACCTGTCCGCCGGCCTCATCATTCTCTCCCTCCCCCTGCAGTTCTGGGACCTGTTCACTTCACTGATGGTGGCCGCCCTCGGAACACTGCTGTGCGCGCTGATGACGGCGCGCCTACGCACAACCATCAACTCGGCAGACCTTCCCACAGCCGAACTCGATGAGTACCAGATGCAGCTGCACGTCGAAGCACGCGACGATGGCCTCAAGTTCTCCCTCGCCGCGCTTATCGTCCTGCTGCTACTCACCGGCGTCATCAGCTGGGGCGCAAGGACCATGCCCGTCATGGATGGTGTGTTCGTATCCCAGCTCTACCTCAAGCTCATCTTGCTCCTGCTGGTGTGGCTGCCCTTCTCCGTGGCGCGTTCCCTCGCCGGAAAGATGAACCGCGACGAGCTTATTTCAAAGGAATAGTCCCAACCCCTTGCCATGTTTATCGCTAATCGATATTATCGAATTACGACAATATCGATAGTCGATAAGCAATCGGCGGAAGGGACAACCATGACAGACCCCGCAAAGAAAGCTAAAAAGGAGCGCAGTGACATCGGCGCGGCCATTTTCCTCGCCGCTCTTACCATCGCGCTCATCCTGCCCAACTACGCCCGGGACGTCTTCGACGGCACGTTTAACACCGCGCTCAGCGCAGCCGTGCCAGAGGGGCTCGGCGCCCACAACCTGGACGGCGGCGCCTACTGGATGCTCATGACCGCGCTCATCCTCAAGATCGTGGCTATCTTTGCTGCCGCGGGCTTCATCTTCTCCCTTGCCCGGACAATGCAACAGGGCAAGCTCTTCGACCCCCGCTCGACGCGGTCGCTGAATGGACTCGCCGTGTGTATCTTCGTGTGGGCCATCGCCCGCTTCGGTATCGAGGGCATGGGCAACAACTGGGCCGCAAATGACTTAGGTATTGATTGGTGGGTCAACCACACCGGCACGCCCCTAGCAGAACTGGCCATCCCCTATATCGCAGTCTGCGTGCTGATTCTCTTTTCCGTTGCCATCAAACGTGGCAGCGCGCTCGAAGAGGATGTGGATGGCCTTGTCTAAAAGTAATGAGCTTAAAAACACTGATCCTATCGTGACCTGTCACCTCGATGAGGTGATGGCCCAGCGTCAGATCACCGGCACCGATTTGGCCAAGCAAGTCGGCATTACCCCGGTAAACCTCTCAGTCCTTAAAAACAATCGCGCCAAGGCCGTGCGCTTTAGCACCCTCGCCGCCCTCTGCGCAGCTCTGGAGTGCCAGCCCGGGGATCTCTTCAGCGTCGAGAGCTAGCGGAAATCCCGCGAGCCGCGCGAGAGAGCCTCGCCGAAGGCCAGCGGCTCCAGCTGGTCCGCGGCAACGGTGACCGCGCCGGAAGCGTTCTGCACGATGCCGCGCACGATGAGCGCGGGCGCCGTCCGAGCCGTCACCTTATCCCGGGCCCACAGGCCAGGCGAGACCATCACGTTCATCAACCCGGTCTCATCCTCCAAACCGAAGAAGACCACCCCGCCCGCGGTCTGCGGGCGCTGGCGGTGCGTGACCACCCCGGCGATGCGCACGCGGGTGCCATCCTCCACGCCCGGCAAATCCGCCGCCGATAGGATGCCGCGGGCCTGCAATTCCCCGCGGACCTGCTCCATCGGCTGCTGGTTGTGGGTCACGCCGGTGCTAGCCACGTCCGCCGCCATGAGCTCGAAGGCGCTCATACCCGGCAAGGACGGCGCCTCAATAGCAGACAGCCCCGGCAGCATCCCTGCCCGTTCTGTCGCGGCCACGCCCGCCTGCCACAGGGCTTGGCGCCGGTCCACCCCAAAGACATCCAAGGCACCCGCCACCGCGAGGGCCTCCACGTGATCAACGGTGAGATCGGCGCGGCGGGAGAGATCGGGGACGTCGGCAAACGGCGCGGCTGCCTCAATGCGGTCAGCGGCCTTATCACCCAAGCCTTTGATGAGGTTAAGGCCCAGCCGAATGCGCGCCTGGCCGTCCGCGCCCACCACCACGCGCGCCTCGCGGCCCGATTCGTTGACGCTGACCGGCAGCACCTCCACGCCGTGGCGGCGCGCATCCTGAATGAGGGACTGCGGCGAATAGAAGCCCATCGGCTGCGCGCGCAGCAGGCCCACACAAAACTGCGCCGGATAATAGCGCTTAAACCACGCCGAAAAGTACACCAAGGAGGCAAAAGACTGCGAGTGTGACTCCGGGAAGCCATAGGCGGCGAAGGCCACGATCTTGGCCCACAGCTTGTCCGCGATTTCCCCGGTAATCCCGTTGGTCTCCTCTAGCCCCTCGTAGAAGCGCTGCTTGAGCGCTGCCATCTTGGCCGGCGAGCGCTTCGAGCCCATCGCGCGCCGCAGGTCGTCCGCCTCCGCGCCGCTGAACCCGGCGGCATCGACTGCAATCTGCATGAGCTGCTCCTGAAAGAGCGGAATTCCCAGTGTCTTGCCCAGGGACTTCTCTAGCACCGGATGGTCATAGGTGACCGGCTCCTTACCATCGCGGCGGCGCAGATAAGGGTGCACCGAACCACCCTGGATGGGGCCCGGCCGGATGAGTGCGACCTCCACGACGAGGTCGAAGAAGACCCGCGGTTTGAGCCTCGGCAGCGTGCTCAGCTGCGCGCGCGATTCCACCTGGAACACGCCCACCGCATCCGCGCGGCAGAGCATGTCATAGACTTCCACGTCAGCTAGGTCTAGCTCCCATAAGTTGACCACCCGGCCGGTGCTCTCCTCCACCAAGTCCATCATGTGGTGCAGGGCTTCGAGCATGCCCAGGCCCAGCAGGTCGAACTTCACCAGCCCGGCCGCCGCACAATCATCCTTATCCCACTGCAGCACCGAACGGTTTTCCATGCGCGCCCATTCCACGGGCACAACATCCGCAATCGGCCGGTCACACAGCACCATGCCGCCGGAGTGGATACCCAGGTGCCGCGGCTGGCCCAGGAACTGTTCGGCCAAAGATTCAACGGCGCTAGGCGCGGGCGCAATGCCCTTCGACCAGGCATCGGCCGAGCCCTGTGGGTAGCCCAACGCGCGGGCGGCATCCCGCAGCGCCCCTTTGCGCCGGTACGTAATCACGTTGGCCACCTGCGCCGCCCTCTCGCGACCGTGTTTGGCATAGACGTACTGGATAACCTCCTCACGCCGCCCGGATTCAATATCAATGTCAATATCCGGCGGGCCGTCACGATCCGGGGAGAGGAAACGCTCAAAGAGCAGGCCCGCGGAAATCGGCTCCGCATTCGTAATCCCCAAAGCGAAGCACACCGCCGAATTCGCCGCCGACCCGCGCCCCTGACACAGGATGTTTTCCTGTTTACAAAAATCCACCAGATCACACACGATGAGGAAGTAGCCGGGAAAGCCCAGCTGCTTAACCACACCCAGCTCATACCACATCTGCTCCCACGCCCTGCGCTGAATCTCCGCGGGGCGCGTGGCATAGCGAACTGCCGCGCGCTCAAAGGTGAGGTGCTCCAGCCAGGACATCTCGGTATGCCCTTCCGGCACGTCGAAATCAGGCAGGTTGGGTGCCAAGGCTTCCCAGGTGAAACTGCAGTCCTCCAACACTCGGACGGTTTCCGCGATGAGTTCTGGACGCTCAGGCAGCAGGCGCGCCATCTGTTCCCCGGAGCGCAGCCAGGACGAGCCCATGGGGTGGGAGTTGGGGGAGGCGTCGGCAAGCGCGAGGCGTCTAGACAGGGCTTGTTTGGCCCCGGCCAGCCGCGCCTGGTCCCGCGTAGCGGCAGCCGGGTGGGCGGTAGCAATGGCGCGCGGAACCGGCAAAGAATCCAACAGTAGGTGGTGGTCGGCATCCTCCGGGAGCTGGGTACACGCATACTCCAAAACCATGCTGTCTATTTTTATTCCCTCGACCAGAAGATCGAAATGCTCCGCCCATTCCCAGTCCACCAGAAAGAGGCACTCATCCTGCAGCTGCACACCAATCTCCGCCAGGGGAGGATAGGACACGACCCCCTTCTCCCCCGCCTCCATGTGGGCGCGGGAAATGAGCCGGGATAGCCGCCGATAGCCCTCCGGGGTGCGCGCCAGGACGGTCAGCGGGGCCGGGCCGAGGCTAAGCTCCGCACCAAAGACTGCGGGCAGACCAACCTTGGCGGCGGCCTCCGCAAACTTCATGAGGCCATAGAATCCATCCCGATCTACCAGCGCAATCCCCCGCAAACCCAGCTCGACGGCGCGCGCCACGAGCTCCTCCGGCTCGGAGGCGCCATGCAGGAAGCTATAGGAACTTACCGCGTGCAGCTCCGCGAAAGGCACGGAAGAATGCCCCACTTTCGGCGCGTCCGTGGCCTGCGGCAGATGGTCCACCGACACCGGAATGGGCCCCGGGCGGCCAGAGAGAATCCTCTCCACCCGGGACCACGGCAGCGCCTCACCCCCATTGAATCTCATAGCCCCACACACTATATTCGAACACGTATTCCAGTCAAGGTTTTCGTTGAACAAACACCCGGATAGACAAAGCGGTTCAATCGTTGCTAGTTTTTCGTGCAGTGCATACTCCTGCGGTGATACGACTTACCGCACAAACCAAGAAGGGACACTAGGAACCCACTATGAGCATCCGTCGCGTACTTGCTGCCACCTCGGCAGCCGTCATCGCCGCAACCGGCCTGGTTGCGTGCTCCTCAGACTCCGCTGAGTCCGAGAACTCCGGCGAGGCCATCACCAAAGACTCCACCATCACCATCGGTACCACCGACGCCAACATGGAAGAGTGGGCCGTCTTCCAGGACCTGGCCAAGGAAGCCGGCTACGACATCAAGCTGGAGAACTTCGCCGACTACAACACTCCGAACCAGGCTCTGGACCAGGGCCAGCTGAGCACCAACAAGTTCCAGCACCTGAAGTTCCTGGCTGAGTACAACAAGGGCAACGGCACCGACCTGGTCCCGCTGGCTGCCACCGAGATCTACCCGCTGGCTATCTACTGGAAGGACCACAAGGACCTCGCTGGCATCGAGGGCCAGGAAATCGCCATCCCGAACGACTCCACCAACCAGGGCCGCGCCATCGGCCTACTGGTCCAGGAAGGCCTGGTCACGCTCAAGGAGAACAGCCCGCTGACCCCGACCCCGCTGGACATCGATGAAAAGAAGTCCAAGGTCACGGTCACCCCGGTGGACGCCGCGCAGACCCCGGCCGCCTACGGCGAGGGCAAGCCTGCCGTTATCAACAACTCCTTCCTCGAGCGCGCCGGCATTGACCCGCAGTCCGCCGTTGCTCAGGATGATCCGGACTCCACCGAAGCCGAGCCCTACATCAACGTCTGGGCCGTGCGTGCCGACGACGCCGATAACGAAACCCTCCACGAGCTGGCCAAGCTGTGGAAGGACCAGAAGGTCACCGACGCGGTCCTGAAGTCCTCCGGCGACACCGCCGTGGCCGTGGACCGCTCCCAGGAAGAGCTCCAGGAAATCCTGGACCGCCTCGAAGAGCAGGTCTAAGCCCGCGTAATCCACATGTCCCCCGCGTTCACGCTTGATTGCGTGACCCGGGGGATTTTGCCCGTTACTCCCTCCTCACTCACTACACGGACACGTACAAAGGAAACCCACGTGACTGAACAAACTGGCGCCCACCGGGGCACCCGGATTGAATTCCGCAACATCACCAAAGTCTTTAAAAACAAGAAAACCACCACGAAAGCGCTTGACGACGTCTCTTTGACCGTCGAGCCCGGCGAAATCATCGGCATCATCGGTTTCTCCGGCGCGGGTAAGTCCACGCTGGTGCGCATGATCAACGGCCTGGATAAGCCGACCTCGGGGCAGCTGCTTCTCGACGGCACCGATGTCGTCCCCCTCCCCGAATCCAAGCTGCGGGGCATCCGCCGCAACATCGGCATGATCTTCCAGCAGTTCAACCTCATGTCCTCGCGCACCGCGGCGGGCAATATTGAGTACCCGCTGAAGCTGCAGGGCGTCGAGAAGCAGGAGCGTAAAAAGCGCGTGCAGGAGTTGCTGGAGTTCGTTGGCCTGGCGGACAAGGGCGATAACTACCCGGAGCAGCTCTCCGGCGGCCAGAAGCAGCGCGTGGGCATCGCCCGCGCCCTGGCTAATAACCCTTCCCTGCTGCTGGCGGACGAGGCTACCTCGGCGCTCGACCCCACCACCACCCACGAGGTCCTCGACCTGCTGCGCAAGGTCAACCGCGACCTCGGCATCACCATCGTGGTCATCACCCACGAGATGGACGTCGTGCGCTCCATCGCCGACAAGGTAGCCGTCATGGAAAACGGCCGCGTCATTGAGGCCGGCAGCGTCTATGAGGTCTTTTCCAATCCGCAGACCAAGGTGGCGGAGAAGTTCGTGGCCACCTCACTGCGCAACACCCCGGACGTCGTTGAGGCCGATGACCTGCTGGCCCACGAGGGACGTTTGTTCACCATCAACCTGACGGAAAAGTCGGGCTTCTTCGACGCCGCCGGCAAGCTCGCAGACAAGGGCGTGTCCATCGCCGTGGTCCACGGCGGCATCACCACCCTGCAGAAGCATTCCTTTGGCAAGATCACCGTGCGCCTCAACGGCCCGGATGCCGCCATCGAAGACTTCTACGCACATATGCAACGCACCACCGACATTGAGGAGATCCAACGATGAACGTCACTTACCTCGCGCAGGCCAATTGGGATCGACTGGGTGGCACGCTTGTCGACGCCATCAAGGACACCCTCATCATGGTCGCCACCACCCTGGTGGTGGCCGGCATCATCGGCTTGGTTCTCGGCATCCTGCTCTACACCACCCGCCCGGGCGGCATCCTGCAGAACAAGCCCATCTACTTCATCATCAACATCCTGGTGAACTTTGTTCGCCCGATTCCGTTCATTATCTTGCTGGCTTTTGTCCAGCCGCTGACTGTGGCGGTGCTGGGCAGCTCTATCGGCCGCGAGCCGGCGACCTTCGTCATGGTTATTGCGGCTACGTTCGCGGTGGCGCGCATCGTGGAGCAGAACCTCGTGGCGCTGGATCCGGGCGTGATTGAGGCGGCCCGCGCGATGGGTGCTTCGCCGTGGAAGATCATCACCACGGTCATCATTCCGGAGGCGCTCGGCCCGCTGGTGCTGGGCTACACCTTCCTGTTCATCGGTATCGTCGACATGTCCGCGATGGCCGGCTACGTCGGCGGCGGTGGCTTGGGTGACTTTGCCATCGTCTACGGCTACCGCGCCTTCGAGTGGGAGGTCACCGTGGTGGCTACCCTCATCATCATTGTGCTGGTGCAGGCAGCGCAGTTCTTCGGCAACTGGCTCTCGGCCAAGATTATGCGCCGCTAACCGCGACGCGACGCGCGACGTAGATTCGAGAGGTCTTCGGTTCGTCTCCACAGGAGGAGACGACGCCGGAGGCCTCTTTTTCTTCCAACTCCACGTCCCATGCGCGGCCGTCGCGGTGACGGACAACCACGACGCTATTCTTCGCGGCGGTGTTGTCCGCCGCGGTGTTGTTCGACACGTCGACGGTGAGGTCGCCGTAGTGGAGGGTCTCGGAGGCGTCGAGAAGCTGGCGCGCCACCGCAAGCTCCGCCACCTGACCTTGGGGCGTGGTGAGACCGGAACCACGGTTGGCGGGGTAGAAATACTCGCCGTGCAGTGCCTTGCCCACGAGCTCACGGCCGGCCTCCACGTTGAGGCGGCCAAAGGAATAGCCCCACGGCATCAGCAGCACCGACGGCGCAAAGCGGTGGCCTTTGGTGTGGGAGGTTTCCCACACGGTCTCCTCAAATTCACACGCCAGGGAGGCAGCCAGCGGGCGCCCCTTGATTGCGCAGCAGGCATCGCGCTTGGCGTGGGTGCACACAAGCACCAGCGGCAGACACGTGCCGGTGGGGTGCTCCAGATCCAAGTCAAGAATGTCCTCCGGGCCGTTCAGGACATAATCTTGCACCAGTCCCTCGCGCGCCCACACGACGAAACAACGAAAGCGCCCCGTCCCCCGCTCATGCCCGGCGCGCCCTGGGCGGCGAATGAGCTGCAGGCCCGCCACGCCCTTGAGCTTGGACTTGAGCTTCTCGGTGAGACCTGGTCCAAAGGTGTGGCCGTCGAGCACGTCGCGCGACCACGCCGTGGGCCACTCAAAGAGGACGTACACAGATTCTTGTTTCGCGGTACCAGCCAGGGGCTCAACCTGGACGTCGGAGCAGAAGGTCATGGCGCCATCTTAACTGGCATCACTTTCTTCACAACAATGTGGTTACGATGCCTAGCTCGATGCATATAATCCCGTGTGGTGCCGCTACGCTCGAAGTTATGCCGAAACACAGTCTCTTGCGCACAGCCGCCCCCGTGGCCGCACTCGTTGTCTCGGGTGCGCTCGTGCTTCAGGGATGCGCTCCATCTTCCTCCCCGGATGACAGGACCGGCGACCCCACGAAGACTCTCGACGCCACCCTGTCCGGCGCCTCCACCTCCACCGCTACCGTCACTCCCACGGCGCCCTCCCCCGCCGCACCGGCTGGGCTGACCCCGCTGGGGGACGCCAACCTGGAGATGAAAACCCTCCGCCCGCCGGCCCCCTCGGAACTGGTGGTGACTGATGTCCGCGTGGGCAAGCACGAAGGATTTGACCGCGTGGTCTTCGAGTTCGTCGGGGATGGTTCGCCGGGCTGGTTCATCGATTACACCGATTCCCCCGCCCAACAAGGCTCCGGTAACCCGATTGCCTACGAAGGTTCCACCGCGCTCGACGTCAGCATTGACGGCACCGCCTACCCCTTCCAGCTCAACATGGAAGACCCGAATATCGGCACCGTAAACGGCGCCGGCGGCCTAGTTACCCAGGTGGTCAGCGGCGGCACCTTCGAAGCCCGCTCGCAATTCGTTATCGGGCTTAATGAACGCCACCCGTATTCGGTCCAGGTGCTCAAGGCGCCGACGCGCCTGGTTATCGACATCTTGAACTAAGCAGTTCAAGCATAGGTTGCCTCCACAGACCAGCGCCCGCCTGCCCACACGAGGAGCCAGGCGCGCTGGCCTTTCTCGTTTTCTCCGACGACTTGCAGGCGCGCGCAGCGCTGCGCCGCACCTGCTTCCCACCACCCGGCGTCCACGGGCCACGGGCCGGCCCAGCCGGTCACCAGGTAGCGGTGGCGCCCCCACCCCAGGCCCGCCGGCTCCCCGGAAAGGAGGGCCTCGGCGGTGACGATGACGTCCTTCGAAGAGACGTCGATAAGCCGAATCCGCGCAGCCGGGTGGGCCAAGCTCGCCGGAAGCGGCGCCGGGATGCGCCCCGGCCACGTGCCCTCCGGCTGCGGATCGCGCTGCTCACCGTAGGGAACGTACTCGATGCGCTCGGCCACCCCGCGCCCGGCCGCCGGGCGGGGCTGCAACACGCGGTCTACGCCCAGCTGGGATTGCACCCGCGCGATAACGCGCTTAGCTTGCTCGGCGGATTCACCCGCGCCCCACAGGAGCCCATCCCCCGGCGGGGCGACCTCCACCGGCTCCAACGCCAGCTTGGCGATGCCCCCTCCCTCACCCGGCGCACTCCCCGCCCGCGCAGCACTCAGCCAGCCATCGAGCTGCCAGCGCACGCGATCCGCCGTAGCGGCCTCGCTGAGCGCTTCCTGGGTACGCCAGAGCCGCTCCAGGCGCTCGCCGCCCTCGAACTCCGCGGCAACGCGCAGACGCAGGCACACCACGCCGGCCTCATCGAGCACCACGTGCAGGCGCGCCGCGAGCTGGCGCGCGGCAAAGGCCGCGGCGTCCACGCGCTCCAGGGGTTCTTCGAAGCCCTGCTCCACACCCAAGTCGGGGCGCGCAAGCTCCGGCGCCACGCGCCGATCCGGTGCGGCCGCGGCCACCGCGTGGCACCGCCGTCCAGCCTCGCCGAAACGGGTGGTGACTTGGCGCAGCGGCAGGCCCGCCAGCTCCCCTAACGTGCGCACGCCCAGCTGCTCCAAGGCATGCACCACGTCCGCCGAACACCCCAGCGCCACCTCCGCGGCCAATACTCCTACCGGCTGCTGAGCCAGAAAGTCGCGCGAGCCGCCTGCCGGGACTACCGCACCCAGGTTGCGGTGGCGCGCGGCAATCAACGCGGTGGCAATCTCGTCGGCGACGCCGACGGTGGCGTCGAGGTGGGATCTGGAGGTGGCGTCGACAAGCATCTCCACCGCCTTCGCCTCACTGCCGTGGAAACGCCCGGCCGCGCCCGCGTCCACGATGACCAGCCCAGGGCGCAACACCTCCACCGACGACGCCACCGCGTCCAGCCCCGCGGCAATCTCCGCGAACACCACCCCGTCCCGGTCCGGGTTGGCCTCCTCCACGCGCAGCTCCGGCAGGACGGCTTGGGCTTGGCGCACCCGCATCCCGCGGCGCACCCCCGCCCGACGCGCCGCCGCGTTGCACACAACGACGCGGTGCTGGGACACGATGGCGCACGCCTCCCTGCTATCCTCCTGCAGCGCTTGGATGGGCCAATCCGGGAACCACAGCGCCGCGACCCTCACACCGCCTCCAGGTGAGGACGTGTGTCCGGCCGCTGCCCGCACGTGAGCACTCCACGCCGCGGGCGCATGCTTGCCGACGCCACCCGCACCCCTATATCAACCCCCCGAATCCGCCCGCTGCCCCGGCCCAAGCCATGCACTGCGATAACTTCCGCGCCAATCTCCACGGCCGTGCCCGGCAGCCGAGTTCCCACGGTGAGCAGGGCCGCCTGCCCTGCCCGCACTCTCGCCAGCACGGGGCGCGCCCGCGTGGGGCTCAGCTCGCCTGTTCCCTTGTGCACGACTAGGTCCAGTCCCTCACACAGCACGCTGGTTACTGCCCAAGGCTCCGCGCCCGGTTCGGGCACCGTGATAACCCGGGAGACATCACCCTCCTCGGCCACCTGTGCGAGTGAGAGATCGGGCCAGCCCACTACCCCGACGTGTCCGCCCGCCGCGCTAACATGAGATATCAGCTCCACCACGAGCGCGGCGCATTCCGCGCAGACGGTTGCCTGTTTGCGGGGCAGTCCACCGCCCGGGAGCAGCTCAGATAGCCCTTCGGGGACGCCGAGAAGCTCCACCTCCGGCTGCACCTGCGCAGCAACATCCGGGGTTTCCAGGCGTTGAATCTGGGCACGCAGGACCGCAATTTGCTCGGCCTGCGATCCGCCCACCACACGAACACCTGTTTGATTCATGGCTCCTATTATGAACCTCTCTCCGGACGCGCGCAATTGCGCTGGTAGCGTTAGGCGCCATGAATCCCCTCCGCGCGCACACCACCCCAATCCCCACCCCGCTGTGGGTGCGACTCGGCGGATCCGCCTTGGCCGGCGCCGCCGTGGCGGTGGGGACCAGCCGCATCCACTTCGGCCTCGCGCTAGGGCTCAGCCTGCTCTTCCTCCTCGCGGCCTGCGCGCTCGTACTCCTGCACCCCTACCGCGCGGACCTGCGCGATTATGCCCAGCGCCACAACGTCACCATGCTGCCCAACGCCGCACAGCTCATCCCGCTTATGGCGCTGTGGTTGATGGTTATGCTCTCCCCGCTCCTCGCGCTGCCTGCCTGGGGCAGCGCGCTGGTGTGGGTGCTCGTTTCAGGCGCGGCCTTCCTGCTCTTTCCCCACGTCGACGGCTCCCGCAAGCTCGCCTACGCACCCCCTGCCTAGACCCAACCGACTAAACCCAACCCGCCTATGCCGGACTAACTGTGTGAACGACGACTGCCTCTACCGGCCCCCGTTCCTGGTTAGTGCCGGGACGTCTGAGCCGGCGCCTTACCGGCCCGCCTAGGCCAGGCTGTTTAAGCCAGGTCGCGCGAGGTGGCCCAGCGCGTGAGCTGATGGCGGTTGGACTGCTGGGTCTTGCGCAAAATATTGGAGGCGTGCGTTTCCACCGTCTTCACCGAAATAAACAGCTGCTTGCCAATCTCGCGGTACGTATAGCCGCGCGCGAGCAGCCGCAAGACCTCTAGCTCGCGCCGCGTGAGCGCATCCACTGCTGGGTCTTGTCCCTCCTCCGGCTCCGGCGCGGGCGAGCCGGAGGCAAAAGCGTCAAGGACAAAGCCTGCTAGGCGCGGCGAGAAATACGCATCCCCGCTATTGACCTGTACCACCGCCTCGGCTAGGTCCGGGCCGGAAATATTTTTCGTCACGTAGCCACGCGCCCCCGCCCGAATCAGCGCAATCACGTCCTCCGCCGCATCCGACACGCTCAGCGCCAAAAACACCGGCCGCGACGGCTGATTAGCCGTCGCGTTAATAACGGCGAGACCGCCACCGTCGGGCATGTGGACATCGAGAAGCACCACGTCCGGCGAGGTACGCGCAATGCCCTCCAGCGCCTCCGCAACAGTGCCAGCATCGCCCACAATCTCAATCTCCGGGGCCGCCGCCAACTCGGCGCGCACGCCCGCGCGAAAGACGGAGTGATCATCAACCAAAAAGACCTTCACCATGCTCATAACGCTACCGCCAGCTCCACCTCGGTGCCCTCCCCCGGGGTCGAGGAAATCCGCACGCTCCCACCAGATCCCTCTACGCGCGCGCGAATACTGTCACGAATCCCGTGCCTATCAGCGGGAATGCGATCCACATCGAAACCCACCCCGCGGTCACGCACGAAGATACTCAGCTCGCCCGCCAACAACTCCGCGTAGACATCCACCACGTCCACGCCTGCGTGCTTGCCGGCATTCACCATGGCCTCACGCGCTGCCTGGATAAGCAGCTTCGCGGACTCCGTCAGCTCCGTGTCCTCACCCACCGTCACAGCGGATACCCGCATGTCAAAGAGGTCCTCCACCTCCCCGCACGCAGCTTCGAGAGCACCAAAGCAGGTGGTGGGGGCGGCGGAGGGGGCGTCGAAAAGCCAGGCGCGCAGCTCCCTTTCCTGGGCGCGCGCCAAACGCGTCACCTCACGCGAATCCCCCGCCCGCTTCTGAATCAGCGCCAGCGTCTGCAACACCGAATCGTGCAAGCGGGCGGCAATCTCGGCGCGCTCCTCCGAAACCGCCTTCGCCGCCTGCTCCTGCGACAGCGAACGCCAGAGCTTGAGCACCAGCGGCACCACCAGCGCACCAAAGCCCACCAG
The DNA here is from genome assembly GCF_902489365.1 of uncultured Corynebacterium sp. Classification (GTDB taxonomy): domain Bacteria; phylum Actinomycetota; class Actinomycetes; order Mycobacteriales; family Mycobacteriaceae; genus Corynebacterium. The sequence continues at coordinate 36,980 of NZ_CABTZR010000013.1, forward strand.
CGTCAGCGCCGTGGCCAGGATCGCCGAACCCGATCCGCTTTCCCACGTCACCGCCGCCACCACGACGCCACCGATGACCAAGACGACACCCGCCGCCACGGCAACCAGGCCCACCGGCGTGTTCAGTCCGCGGTCATACGCCAACCACGCCAGCACCGCGCCGATGGCCACCACCGCCAACGGCACCGCCACGCTTAGCGACGCCCCCGACACCCCCAGCACACCCACCGCGCTACCCGCCAGCGCCAGGAACACCAGAACGAGGGAGAGGGGGCTGCGGCGGGCGGAGGGGGCGTCGTCAAGCGCGGGCGTGAAGATCCACAGCCCCGCATAGGCCATCGCCCCCACCCCGCCCAGCAGGGTCAACGCGGTCAAGGCGATGCGCACCGAGAGCACCGAGACCCCAAGATTCTGTGCCAGCCCCGCCGCCACGCCGGCGACCACACGGCCAGACTGGGGGCGCGACATCACGGGATAAGGCGCCGCGTTCTCGGCGGGGACATAGGGCGAAGTCATACTAGCCATAGTCCCACGCACCGCCCCTCGGGCACATCAGGGACAACCCTGAGGTCGAAAAATCAGGGCGATTACCGATACCGCCGCAAGGCCCCGCACGGCACCATAAAAGCATGACGAAGAACAGCACACTCAACCAGATGTGGACGACCCGCCCCGTCCGCCTTCCCAAGAAACAGGGCGGTGACGCTCACCTCGCTGGTGTCTGCGAAGGCATCGCGGTGCGCTACCAGCTTGACCCCACGATTGTGCGCGTAGCCTTCGTGGTCGCAGCGCTCGCTTTCGGCGGCGGCATCGCCGCCTACCTCGCCGCGTGGGCGCTCATGCCGCGCTTCGGCTCGCCCTACTGCCCGCTCGATGCGGCCTTGGGCAAGGATGGTGTCAAGGAGGAGCAAGAGCTCGGCTGGATTCTGATTGTGGGCGTCCTTCTTACGTTTAGCTCCGGCCCGCTTTTCTTGAGCGGACAGTTCCTCGCCGGCCTTCCGCCCGCTGCGCTCACCTTCGGCCTGTTGGCGCTGGCGTGGTACGCCCTTCACCAACGCGAACCACTACCGCCCAGCGGGCTGTTGGCCGCCGAACAGCCGGTGCGCGAGGAACCTGTCAACCTCAACCCCTATACCCCGGCAGACGGCCACCCCTTCCCGCCAGGGCGTAGAACCCCGCCGTCCTGGGATCCGCTCGGTGTGGTGCCCGATGCCTGGGACCTGCCGGAGCCGGGCCCGCGGGAGGAACCGACAAAGAAGCGCGGTTCGCAGTGGATCGAGGGTGCAATTGCCCTCGGCGCCGTGGGCGCTGCCCTGACGATCGCCTTCCTTGGGGTCTCCTTCGTTACCGAGGCCGATGACGAATCCGGTTTCAGCTTCCGCTTTAACGTCGGTGAGCAAGACATCGCGCCTACCCATGAAGATGAACTCGAGGAATACTACGACCTGGGCATCGGCGAATCGACGGTAGACTTCAGCCAGCTTCACGGCCTGAAAGACGAGCACGACGTCACCGTCGACGCCGGAATCGGCGCCGTCGAGGTCATCCTCCCGAAGGACGTCCCTGTCTCGCTGACCTGCGATGACGGCCTGGGCGAGAGCAACTGCACCGAACGCCAGGACCCTGACGCGCTGTTGAACATTCACATCGACGCAGGCATCGGCGAAGTCACGGTCACCAGCTAAACTGGCCCACCATGATTCACTTCGGCAACGACTACCACCGCACCGCCCACCCCCGCGTCCTGGAAGCCATCGCGGAGGCGGGTGGGGCTTATGCCGGCTATGGCGCCGACGAGCTCTGTGCCACGGCTGCTGAACACATCCGCACTGCCTGCCAGGCGCCGAACGCCGAGGTGCATTTTATGGTCGGTGGCACGCAGGCCAATGCCACCATCATCGCCCACCGCCTGCGCCCCTGGGAGGGCGTTATCGCGGCGGATAGCGGGCACATCGCCACCCATGAAACGGGTGCTATCGAGCACACCGGGCACAAGGTCATCACGCTGCCGAACCAGCTGGGAAAGATCACCGCCGCGCAGGTGCGCGCGTGCATGGAGGAGTACCGTTCCTCCGGGGTGGAGGAACACATGCCGGAGCCCGCACTGGTCTACATCACGCAGCCCACTGAGTTCGGCACCGCCTACTCCCGCGCGGAGCTCGTGGCCCTGCGCGCGGTCTGCGACGAGTACGAATTGGGCCTGTTTGTCGACGGCGCCCGCCTCGGCTACGGCCTGTCCGCTGCGGACATCACCCTGCCGGACCTGGCTGCGCTTGTCGACGTCTTCACCATCGGCGGCACCAAATGCGGCGCCCTCTTCGGCGAAGCCATCGTCTTCCCCGCGGGTGCTCCGCGCTTTCGCAATGCGATGAAGCAAAACGGTGGCCTGCTGGCCAAAGGTTGGCTGCTCGGCGCGCAATTCGCCGCCCTCTTCAGCACCCCACTTACTCCCTCCACCGGCGCGTTGACTGGATCAAACGCAACCAGCGCGGCAGAAATCACCCTCTACGAGCAGATCTGCGCCCGCGCCAACGCCCAGGCCCAGCGCATCGCCGAGGCATTCCGCGCCGCCGGTATCGACATGCTCTTTGACTCCCCCACCAATCAGCAGTTCGCTCTGCTAACCCGCGAGCAGGAAGAGAAGCTCTCGCGGGACTTCGTGTGCCAGTTCTTCGAGGAGCACAAAGGCCTGCGGGTGGTGCGATTCTGTACGGCGTGGTCGACGGAGGAGGGGGACGTCGATAAGCTCTGCGCTGCGATTTCTGCGCTCAAGTAGCGAGGTTCCCCAACCTGGTTTAGGCTGTGGGCTATGCAACTGGGGGGTTACATTCAAGCACTAGCGCGCGGGCTCGACGTGGTCGAGCAATGCGCCGGTGTTACGCGCGCGCAGCTGGTTCAGATGGGTGCGCGGCCGGATTTCGCGGAGAAGCTCCTGGGGCTACACGCGGTGTATTTCGGGGACACGATGTTCCGCTCCCGGCAGCGCAAGGCACGCCGTACGGGCCACGACGTGTTCACGCTCCTTGAGATTGAGCGCTATTGTTCCAGGCTCAAAGCCCGCAAAGCGTGGGAGCTGCGCCAACTGCTGGCCGCTACCCCGCGGGAGAAAATCCCCATGGTGGCGAAGGCAAAGCTCAAAGAGTGGCGCCCGCCCAAGGACCCCGCCCCGGGCGTGCGGGTGACGCGGCGCGCGGGCCGCAACCACACGCTGAGTATTACGGATTCCTCGCTCAATATTTCCAAGCTGCTGGCCGTGCTGAAGACCACCGACAAGGACTTGCTCACCGCGGCGCATACCGTGTTCCGCGGCGGCGGTGGTTCCGGGCAGAAGCTGCAGTCCAACGTCATCGTGCGCTTAGATGAGCTCGACCGCATCGTCGACGGTGATGGCGAGGAGATCGAACTGCAGCTGACGAATGGGGCGACGATGACCGGTGCGGAATTCGTGCGCGAAAAGCTTGCCGACGTCGGCCTCATCACCCTCGTCCATCCCCATCACGGCCCCGTGAACCTGTACATGGCGAGCCGCTTTGCCAACTTAAAGCAGCGCCTCGCGTTGTCGGCGGAGCACCCGACGTGCGCGTGGCCGGGATGCAACGCGCCTGCTGAGGACTCGCAGATTCATCACCTCACCCGCTTCCAAGATGGCGGACCGACGAACATGGCCAATTTGGTGCCGCTGTGCGCGTACCACAACGCGGTCAACGACGATGACCCGCAAAAGCCCACCGGCCGCGGGCATCTCGACCGCATCGATGGCCGCGTGCACTACCTGCCGCCGTGGGCGGGCCCGCCGATTCCCATCGAAAGCCCGGCCCACCCGCCGCGTGCTACTAAACGTACAGCTAATCATGCTCCAGAGAGTAGGGCTGCTCGAACATCCACGGATCCGCCGACATACGGCTCGCCCGGACCGCCTTACGGCTACGGCCCTGGGGCCTCCGTCGAACCTCCGGACCCGCCACCGGGTTCATCCCACCTGTAGAGCTTCGTCCTAATCACACAGCCGCTTTAACCAGCCGCTCGCTGAGAAAACTTGCTCGGCGTGCGGCTACTCGCGCGCGCGTTAAAGAGGTATGTGCCCTTGTGCCGTGCGTACTAACGCCGTCGATACTGGCAACGGGCACGCTAGCGGCATGCGTGTTAACCGTATGGTGCCGGCTGACGCCTGCGGCTGCGGCGGGCGCGCAGGAGCTTCAGCTCCATTCCGCGGAACTGAGTGCCAGGGGCGGAAAACGGGAGCGCGGCCGCGCCCAGTTAGTTAGGGCACGGCCGCGCTACGCAGCGTCTGGGAGTTTGCTTTGCTTCGCGTTTACTCCCACTCGATGGTTCCCGGCGGCTTCGACGTCACGTCGAGCACCACGCGGTTGACTTCCTTGACCTCGTTGGTGATGCGGGTGGAGATCTTCTCCAGCACGTCGTACGGCAGGCGGGTCCAGTCCGCGGTCATGGCGTCCTCGGAGGAGACTGGGCGCAGGACGATTGGGTGGCCGTAGGTGCGGCCATCGCCTTGGACGCCGACGGAGTGGACGTCGGCAAGCAGCACCACCGGGCATTGCCAAATCTCGCCATCCAGGCCAGCGTTGGTCAGCTCCGTACGCGCGATGAGGTCCGCCTGACGCAAGGTCTCAAGACGCTCTTCGGTGACCTCACCGATGATGCGGATACCCAGGCCCGGGCCCGGGAAGGGCTGGCGCGCCACAATCTCCTCCGGCAGGCCCAGTTCACGGCCTACCGCACGGACCTCGTCCTTGAAGAGCAGGCGCAGCGGCTCGACGAGCTCGAACTCGACGTCGTCAGGCAGGCCGCCCACGTTGTGGTGGGACTTAATGTTCGCGGTACCGTCACCGCCGCCGGACTCCACCACGTCCGGGTACAGCGTGCCCTGCACCAAGAACGCGGCATCCTGGCCGTCCAGGGCCTGGTCGACGGCGCGCTCGAAGGAACGGATGAACTCCGCACCGATGGCCTTACGCTTAGCCTCCGGCTCGGTCACGCCGGCCAGCTTGGAAAGGAAGGCCTCGCGCTCATCCACGGTGATGAGCTTGGCGCCAGTCGACGCCACGAAGTCCTTCTCCACCTGCTCACGCTCACCCGCGCGCAGCAGGCCGTGGTCGACGAAAACACAGGTCAAACGGTCACCGATGGCACGCTGCACGAGGGCTGCGGCCACGGCGGAATCCACGCCACCGGACAGGCCACAAATCGCGCGGCCTTCCTCGCCGATCTGCTCGCGCACATCGTTAATGAGCTGCTCCGCAATGTTCTCTGCGGTCCAGTTCTGCTCCAAACCTGCTACCTCAGTCAGGAAACGCGTGAGCACCTCCTGGCCGTGCGGCGAATGGAGAACTTCCGGGTGATACTGCACGCCGGCCATCTGCTTGGACAGGCACTCGAAGGCTGCCACGGGAGCGCCCTCGGAAGAGGCGGTGACTTCAAAGCCCTCCGGAGCTTCAGAGACCGAATCGCCGTGGGACATCCACACCTTGTGCGTGGCCTCGAGGCCCTTGTGCAGCACGCCGCCGGACACGGTCATGTCCGTGCGGCCGTACTCGCGGGCACCAGTGGAGGCCACGGTGCCGCCCAGAGCTTGGGTCATGGACTGGAAACCGTAGCAGATGCCAAAGACCGGGACGCCGAGCTCGAGCAGCTCCGGCTTCAGTGCGGGGGCGCCGTCCGCATATACGGAGGACGGGCCACCGGAGAGGATCAGCGCGGCCGGGTTCTTGGCCTTGATGTCCTCCACCGAGGCAGAGTTGGGGACAACCTCGGAGTAGATGTTGGCCTCACGCACGCGCCGGGCGATGAGCTGCGCGTACTGGGCGCCAAAGTCCACCACGAGGACAGGACGCGGGGTTGTATTTGGGTTAGTCACGGTCATCAGTTTAACGCAAGAACTCGAACCCTAGACCGCAGGGAGAGGTCCAAAATCTTTAGCGGTGGCAGCTGCCTTGCCCAACGCCGCCCAAAACGCCCGCAAGGCAGGGTGTCCCTCGCGCCCGGCGCGCACCGCGGTGTAGAGCGTGCGGGTGGGATTACCAGGCAAGAAATCTACGCGCACTCGCCGGCCGACCTTTTCATAGAGCGCCACGCCGACGCCCTTCTCGCACTGTGCTAGCTGCTGGGAAACGGAGACCCCCTCGACCTGCGAGGGGTCTTCTTCTTGCTGTGCGCGGGTGCGTGGTTTTCCGCAAGGTGGCACTACGCCCACGCTGTCAGAAAAAACACCGGCTCGCAAGCCACGCAACAGCAAAATAAGTGATGCTCGGCGTAGCGCTCCAACGGGCAGCTGCGCCGAGCAGGAGCTAGCGAACGGCCAGGCCCACCTTCTGGAAGGACTTCAGGTCCGTGTAGCCGCACTTGGCCATGGCGCGCTTAAGCCCACCGACCAAGTTGAGCTCACCCAGCGGCTCGTTGGACGGGCCGTGGAGCACGACCTCGAGGGAGGTCGCTGAAGCGTCCTCGGCGGTGCCAGAAGCGTCAACACCGGAAGTGCCGGTGCCCAGGAGGGAATCGGCCACGCCAATCGGCTCAATGAGGCCGCGCGGGAAACGCGGGTGGCCGGCCGTGGACGGCCAGTACCAGCCCTTGCCACCAGCCTCCGCCGCGCGGGCCAAGACTGGTCCCAGGACGACGCCATCGGCGCCACAGGCAATGGCCTTGGCGATGTCTGCGGAGGTGAAGATGTCGCCGTCGGCAAGCACGTGCACGTAGCGGCCCTCAGTCTCATCCAGGTAATCGCGGCGTGCGGCCGCAACATCCGCGATGGTCGTCGCCATGGGGATATCAATGCCCACGGTCTCCGGGTTGGTGTTCACGCCGGAGCCAACGATGATGCCAGCCGCGCCCGCGCGCATGAGGTGCAGCGCCGTGGTGTAATCCGCCACGCCGCCGGCCACCACCGGGGTATCCAGCGAGCCGATGAACTCCTTCAAGTTGAGCGGCTCCCCGCCCGTCTGCACGTGCTCGGCGGGAAACAGGGGGCCGGGGGTAAACAGCAGCTCCGCCCCCGCCTTGCTAACCACGGGCGCCAGCTCCCGGGCG
>NZ_CABTZR010000014.1 GCF_902489365.1 uncultured Corynebacterium sp.
CCCGGAGACTGCTCCTGCGGTGGCTGGCTCCGAGCCGGAATTGGTGCGCAATTCCACAAGCACAATACGGCATACGAACATAGATTTGCTTCGGGCGGTCTCCGATGTCGAGGACCTTTACTATCATCTGACGCACTAGACATTGCCACCTTTTAGGGGTGGGGCTCACACGTCCCGCCCCGGACCACGTTGTAGGGAGTTTGCATGGCCGCGGTCACGTTCATTCACACCTCCGATTTCCAGCTGGGCATGACCCGCTGGTTTTTAGGTCCCGCGGCGCAGTCGCGTTTTGATGATGACCGCGAGGCAGCGGTGCTGCGGCTGGGGGAGTTGGCCACCGAGACAGGTGCCGAGTTCATCGTCGTGGCCGGTGACGTGTTTGAACACAACTCCTTGAGCAGGTCCACGCTGCTGCGCGCAAAGGACATGTTCAAGCGCCTGCCGGTTCCGGTCTACTTGTTGCCCGGCAACCATGATCCGTTGGTGGCGGATTCCATCTTCTTCAACTCCTTTGCGGATAACGTGCACGTGATCGCTGATTCGGAGCCGATTAAGGTGCGCCCAGGCGTGGAAATCGTTGGTGCCCCTTACCTGTCCAAGCGGGCTAATTATGACCTCGTGCGCCGTGCGCTGGAGCCTTTAGAGCCTGCCGAGGAGGGCGCGGTTCGCATCGCGGTGGGCCACGGTCAGGTGGAATCCCGCGCGGGCGAGGGCGAGGATTCGGATGCGGATATGATCGACCTTGCCTTCGTGGAAGAGTGCCTGGATAAGGGCGTTATCGATTACTTGGCGCTGGGGGATACGCACTCCACCGAATCTTTGGGCCGCTCCGGCAAGGTGTGGTTCTCGGGCAGCCCGGAGACCACGGCCTTCGACGATAGGGAGCGCGATTCGGGCAATGCTTTGGTGGTGACCGTTGAGGGGGAGCGGGTGGACGTCGTCAAGCATCGCGTTGGCCGCTGGGACTTCCGGGCGATTGATGCTGACGTTAACTCACTGGAGGAGGTCGAAGCGTTTCTGGCGGAGCTCGAAGCCGTTCCGGAGAAGATTCGTACCGCGGTCAAGTACAGCTTGTGCGGCACCGTGGGCTTGAGCGCGCAGGCCCGTCTGGAGCAGGGCCTGGAGGAGATGGAGGAGGTCTTTGCCTCCCTCAAGCCGCGCGAGAGGACCATGGACCTGCATCTGGCGCCCTCAGAAGAAGAGCTCAGCAAACTGAGCTTGAGTGGCTATGCCGCCGATGCGCTAGCGGAGCTGCTCGAGGATCTAGATAATCCCACCGCCCGCGACGCCGCCAACCTGCTATTCCGCCTCAGCGCGAAGGGAGCCTAAACCATGATGCAGCTGCATTCTGTTGAACTGAACAACGTCCGGGGCGTGGATCACCTCGAGGTCAAGGACCTTCCAGAAACGGGTGTGGTGGTTATCGGCGGGCCGAACGAGGCTGGCAAATCCACATTGGTGGAGTCTATTGATTTTGTGCTGACGCAAAAACACACGGCCAACTCTAAGGCGGTGAGGGCGCTGCAGCCTGCCGGCCGCGATGTGGGGCCCGAGGTCACGCTGGAGGCCACCGTGGGGCCCCACCGCTTCCGCATTCGCAAGCGGTGGGTGAAGAAGCGCACCTCGGAGCTGCATGTGTTCTCCCCGCGCGCCGGCCAGTGGACTGGTGCGGAAGCGGATGGGGAGCTGGAGCGCATCCTCAGTGAGCATATGGACCGCGCGCTTGTCGACGCCCTCTTTATCCGCCAAGACGATAGCCACGAGGGCATTGCCGCAGTGGGCATTCCTTCCCTTACTGCGGCACTAGAGGAGCAGACCGGGGCGAACGCCGTGGCGGAAGAGTCTGAACTGCTCACACGCATCGAGGCGGAGTACAAGGAGTATTTCACCGCGAAGACAGATAAGCCGGCAGGAGACTATAAGTTCGCCATCGCCGCGCTAGCGGATGCTGAGGAGAAGCACGCTGCCGCCGAGGCCTCGCTGCGGGAGCTCGACGGCGTGGTGGAGCGCTATGAAGCCGCCGAGCTGAAGAAGAAGGAGGCTGAAGCCGCTCTGCCGGCGGCCGCGGAAGAATGCGAGCGCCGTGATGGTGAGCTGCTCGCTGCTCGGGCCGCCCAGGAGAAGGTCACCGCGCAGGAGGCGGCGGTGACTCGGGCAGCGGAGGCCGTGACGCGCGCGGAGGAGGAAGCGCAGCGCCGTAAAGCTGTGGTTGCTGAGCATGCCGCAGCTGTTGACGCCGCTCAACGTGCCGCCGCTGCGGTTATTCAAGCCCGCGAGCGCGCCGAGGAAGAAGCCGCCGCCCGCACGAAACTAGAGGAAGAGCGTGCCGAGGTCCACAAGCGCTATGAGGCCGTGCGCGAGGAGCGCCAGCGCGCCCGCCGCGCGCAGCAGCGCGCTGAACGTGAGGCCCTGGGCACCCGACTCGACACACTGAACAAGCTGGAAGAGACTCTGGCGGCCCGCCGCCGTGAGCTGGCGGCGACTCCCGACGTACCGAACCTTCAGGCCTTAGAGGACGCGGTCCGCGAGGTCACCATCCAAGAGCGCCTACGGGCGGCCGCGGCGGCCAAGCTTTATTTTTCCGGCGAGGGTTCTTTTAGCGTCGATGGCGAACAGCGTGCGCTGGAGAGCGGTCAAGAACTGGTAGTTGAACTGCACGAGGGCACCGCGCTGAAGATCGGTGACATCACCGCCCGCTATGCAGCCGGCGCGGGCGATAGTGGTGAGGAAGGCGTGGAGAAGGCTCGCGCTGAGCTCGCACGTCTGCTGGAGGACGCCGGGTGCGAGGACCTTGAGTCCGCCCGTGCCACCCACGAAAAACACGTAGAGCTAGCATCCGCTGTCGATACCGCGGCCCGCGAACTCGCCGCGGCCCTGGGCGGGGAGGACCTCGGTGATTTGCGTGCTCGCTTTGAGGCGGGCGCGGCCGATGCTGAGGACGCCGAGGGGGCCGGCGGGACTACTGAGGACGACGCGACGCCGCGGGAGCTCGACGTCGTGGAGCAGGAAGAAGAGGAGCTGCGCAGGAAGCTGGATGAGCTTGATCGCGCCTTGGGTCCTTACCGCGAAAACAAGGCGGGCGCCGCACTGGAGGTGGCGGTGGTCCGTGCGGAGGACGCCACCGCGCAGCGCTATGCCAAGGCCACGGCAGTGGAGTCGGCGCGTGCCCAGCTCAGTGATGCCGAGGTGACCGCCGCGATTGAGACAGCAGGGACTGAGCTGGCGAAAGAGAAGAAAGCGCTGGAGGAGATGTCTGCCGTCGATGTCGACACCGCGGAGCAGTTGGCGCGGGGAGCCCACACGCACGTTGATTCCCTGAAGGCAGCGGTCAATGAGGCGGTGGGGGATATGCGTGAGTTCCGCGGGCTTATCGATATGTACTCGGGCGCAGCCGAAAACGAGGAGAAGGCCGCTGCCGAACTGGACGTTGCTCGTGAGCGCCACGCTGCCATCCAGCGCCGCGCGGAGGCCGCGCGCTACCTGCGCACGCTCATGCTGCGCCACCGCGATGCCGCCCGTCAGCGTTATGCCGCACCGTTCGTCACCGCGCTCAACGGCCTAGCCCGCACCGTGTTCGGCGGTGACGTGGACTTTGAGCTCTCCGAGGAGCTCAAGGTGCAGGCTCGCAGCCGCAATGGCGAAACCGTGGCCTTCGATGCGCTTTCCGGCGGCGCCAAGGAGCAGCTGAGCATCCTGACGCGCTTCGCCATCGCTCAGCTGGTGTCGAGTGAACCGGTTCCTGTCGTTATCGATGACGCGCTGGGCTCCACCGACTCGCAGCGCCTCCAGCTCATGGCTGCGCTGTTTACAAAGGCAGGGAAGACAACACAGGTCATCGTGCTCACCTGTATGCCGCAGCGCTATTCCTGGGTACCCGGGCGCATAGACCTGGACATGGAGAGACTTAGGAGCGCTTAACAGCCAGAGTGTAGGGTAAGTTCCATGACAGCGGATATTCGATGGCTCACCGGCAGCGAGCAGGAGCTGTGGCGCCAGCTTTTGGCGAGCATTCGCAAGATTAATCGCGGCATGGAGGAAACCCTCTTATCCTGCAGCGATATCTCGGCGGCCGAGTTTTCGGTGCTCGTTTCGCTTTCGGAGGCGCCCGAGCACACCCTGCGCCTGCGCGAGTTGTGCTCGGAATTGGAGTGGGATCGCTCCCGCGCTTCCCACCAGATCACTCGCATGGAAAAGCGTGGACTCGTACGCAAAGAAAAGTGCGCAGGCGATGCCCGCGGCGTGGAGGTCGTCATGACTAGGGCCGGCCGGGAACGCCTGGAGGCGGCAGTTCCTGAGCACGTCGAGTCCGTGCGCCGCATGGTCTTTGACCATCTGGATCCCGCCGATGTTCCGGCGCTTCTGCGCTTTTGTGAAGGCGTGCTCTCGGAGAAAAACCTTCCGGGCTATGACGGCTTCGTGCCGGACGAGCGCCTAGGCACTCGTGACCACTAGCTGCGCCCACCGGGGTACAGTGGGTCCCGTCCGTTTATGCACTAGGAGGTGACCTGTCCACATCATGATGGGACAAGAACTGTTCGAGCACCCAAAGCGCCAGTACACCACATACGGCATCACTCCGCTGAAGGAACTCAGCGCTCACGTAGGCCCCGTCGAGGACTTGGAAGAGCTCAGCGAGGAGCAAGCCGCCGCGCTTGAGACAGTCCTCGAGCAGCACCCGGAGGGGGCTCTGACCTTCGATGATGCCTCCCAGTTGTGGATTATCGGCGCGGAGAAGGACATCGAGCGCATGCTCCAGGACCGTGAGGACTTTGTCGAAGCGCTCAACAACAATGAAGACCCTGGGGTCTAGCCCACAGTCGGCGTCAAACTAAAGGCGGATGCGCTCTGAAATATCTGCGTTTAACTACGGTCAGCTCTGCATAAACTGCTAAGATACTCTGTGTTAATGGGCGAGCATCCCCCGTGCAGTGAAGAGAAGGCATTCAATGAGAATGCAGTCTGGCTAGGGGAGCTAAGTGAAAGGACTAAACATGATCGTCGAGCGCGATTTGGCTCAGGAGCAGCGCGAAGCAGCTGCCCGTGACAAGGCTGATGGCTGGGTTTCCGTCTTCGTTGAGTGGATTCCCTCCATGCTTCTCTCCGTGGTGATGCTTGGTGCTTTGATGTTCGGCATGTACTACGTCGAGCACGGCACTCTGGATATCACGCAGCCCATCGTCAACCAGCACATCACCCAGTAGCCTGGTTCGCCCCACGCTGCCGGCCAGCGGGGAGTAGCTTGACTTTGAGCCCCAGCAGAATTGCCTGCTGGGGCTTTGCCTTTCTCACCCGTCCAGGTTTTTACTGCCGCCCTTCGCGCTCACTCATTCCTCGCCTTCGCTCTTCGCGCTCACCGTGGGCCTTAACCGGCTGCCGCGCGCTCTCCCGGTGAGCGCGAAGGGAGTATTCGTCCGATAGTGTGAACGGCATGGACTCTCGCATCTACGTTCGCTATCTCAATGGCCCGCTCCTGTGGTCCGGAATCATCGTTGGCCTTGCCGTCGTGGCAGCGGTAGTGCCCACAATGATCGATTCCACGTGGGCGGCCATCCTGTTTGGCGCCCTAGTTATCGTTGCAACCGTGGCTTGCATCATGATGCGGGTGAAAATCGGCGTGAGTGACGATGCCGTTGTGGTTTCCGTCCTGGGTATCTTCAGGAAGAGAATTCCACTCAGCGATATCACCGGTGCCAGCGTCGGGCCTGAGACTGGGCTCAAGGAAGGCGCGGGCCCGCGTGTTGTCGACGGCGCACCGGCCTACATCGTTTCTGGGCCGACCGTGCGTATCGAGCTGGGCAGAAGTTCTTTTATCGCTTCGGCGAAAGATCCGGAAGAAGTGGTTGCGGATATTAAGGCGCGCTTGCGCTAGTTCCATATCCCCAGACCTCGATCCCGAAACCTCCAAGTGAGTGGCTGGGTGCCGCAGAGCGCTTGACGACGCCCACCTGCAGGTTGCGGGTTTCAGGTCTGGGGGAATGCAGAGAGCGAAAGGCTTTCCCGCACTCGTGGCATCGTTGAAAATGAGGGCCGGGGTGCGGCCGGATGGGAGAGAGTTGTGGGCATGAAAAAGTGCCCCTGACAAAGTGCCCCTGACAGTGCCCCTGACAGGGATCGAACCTGCGACCTTCGGTACCGGAAACCGATGCTCTAATCCGCTGAGCTACAAGGGCATTGCTGGCGAAATGCCAACGATGCGATTCTAGCCTATAAAGACTGAAGCGCAGTAATTGGCCTCACGCCGATGGGGGTGTGATGGGAGGAGGCAGCGGCTAGGGGAGCCGCTGCCTCGTTGTTTCCCGGAGCCTGTGTTACTGGGCAGGCTGCTCCTGTGCCTGGGGCTGGTCAAAGAAGCCCGGCGCATCCGCGGTGTGGACCTCACCGGTGCGCAGGTAATCAACCACGATCTGGTCGACGGCCTTGTTGCCCATCGCGAAGTGGCCGTGGCCCGGGCCGTGGACGGTCACCACGCGGGATTGCATTGGATCCGAGAGGCCGCGGTAGAAGGCATACGGGGTCTGCGGATCACCAGTGGACTGAAGCTGCAGCGGCTTGGTCTGCAGGTTCTGGCCGGAGACGGCAATTGGAGTATTGACCGGTGCGCGGCCACCGCACCCTGCACCGGAGGCGTACATCGAGTTGAACAGCGTGAAGGGGTCAATCGTGACGTAGTTCGACCAGAGGAACGCCGGAATGAGGGTAGGATCCGTCGGCGCGGTGTTCTCATTGCACATGATGATGTTTTGCATGCTCACCGCATTGAGAACGTCCTGCTGAGCCTGCTGCGGATCCTGCTGGGCCTGCTGCTGTGCAGCTTGCTCCTCAAAGTTGATTGGCTCGATGCCGCCGATGTGCTTAGCCAGCGTGTCCCAGGACTCTGGGCGGGGGAGAAGCTCACGGGTCGCGGACAGCGTCGGCGAGGCAACTTGGACAGCCTGTGGGTTGCGTACCTTGCCGGCGAGGTGCTCCGCCTGCACACGCAGCTCACCGGTAGCAGTCATAATGTTGGCGCCTGGCTGGCCGGCGAACTCCAGTCCTGGGGGCAGGTCACCAATCTGGGCGTTCGGTGGAAGCACGGTGGGGCGCACGCCTGCCTCGGCGGCAACAATCTGGGACCAGCGCTCGTAGGCCTTCAGCGGGGTCTTTCCGGCGTGGTAGGTGTCGTCATTCTTAGCCACGTACGCAAAGAAGTCATGCAGCGCATTCTCGTAGCCTGCCTGCTGGGAGGCGAAGATCTGGTTCCACGCCATCTTCGGATTCATACCGGAATCCAGCACGACCTTGTCGGTGTGCTGTGGGTAGAGCGTGGCGTAGGTGGAGCCCAGGAAGGTGCCGTAGGAGAGACCGGCGATGTTGATTTTCTCCTCGCCGAGTGCCTGGCGGACAACCTCCCAGTCCTTTGCGGTGTTTTCCGTCGTCAGGGAGTCGGTGTAGCCAGGGGTGTTCTTCTCGCAGTCATTGCGGGTAATCGCGCCGATCTGCGTGATCTCCGCAAGGGGATTGGCGCCCAGCTGACTGGCCGTGCAGTTTACCTCTCCCGACTCGCGCAGGCCACGAGGCTGCACACCGATGATGTCGTAGCTCTGTTTGACTTCCTCCGGCCACGCGGCGAAGCTCACCCAGCTATACGCGTCACCGCCCGGGCCACCCGGGTTGGTAAACAGGGTGCCCTGTCGGTTTCCGGTGGCTTTGAGGCGGATGAGGCCGACGTCGACGGTGCCTTTCTCCGGGGCATCGTGATAGGTCGGAACGGTCACGTGCCCGCACTCAGCGCGCTCTTCGGTGACCCCTTCCGGGCACGCGCCCCAGTTGATGGTGGGTTGATCGGCGTGAGCAACAGCGGGCGCGGCAACCAGGCCGGCAGCAACAGCTACGGGCCCCAGCACCGAGCCTAAAACGCGAGAAAGACGCATAGAATAAGGCTCCTAAAATCGTTAATAAGTACGTGCCTTATCCTATGCGCCGGGGGTGATGTGAGCAGAGTGCTCACAAGGGGCGGGTGCCCCCGAACGTCACATTACTTAACAATCACCACAATGAGATCGCGTGGGCCGTGGACACCCTCCACACGGGAGAGCTCAATATCCGAGGTTGCGGAAGGGCCAGAGATCCACGTTGCCGGGCGCTCAGGGTTGATGCGGGAGACCATTTCTGGGACGCCGTAGACAATCTGGTCCTTGCGCACGATGCACACGTGACGGTCCGGCACCAAGGTCAGTGCGCGGCGGCCGCAGGTTTCATTGGACTCGAGCACGATGGTGCCGGTCTGGGCGGAGGTGACGTGGGATTCGGTCACCACGGCGTCGACGGCGTCGAGCTCGCGCGGATCCTTGGCATTGTCATCCGGGGTAATGGTGCCCTCGAACCCGTCGAGCAGCCCTGCGTCCATGCCGGGTGCGTAGACGACGTTCGAGCAGCCGCGCTCCTTGAGGATGTCCACGAGCGTGGAGTTCAGCCCGGACTCATCAGTGATGTGCACGTCAGCCTTGTAGTCCTCAAGGCGGCCTACCAGCATCTCACGCAGCTCATCTTCGTTGAGCGTGCCTTCTTTCTGGTACTCGCGCGGAATGTCTACGTGGTCCGGCAAACCGGCCTGCTTTTGGGCGGCGGCAATGCGGTTGAGGATTTCCTCTTTGGCGGTGGTCACTTGATGCCCTCCTTCTTGGCTTGGGCGAGGAGTTCTTGAGCTTCGTCAGAGTTGAACCATTGGCGGAAGGACTTCTTCGGCGGAACGGCGGTATCGCGTACTTCGGACCAACCGGACATAAACAGTGGCAGCTTGTCGATGACCCCGTTGAAACCACCGAGGACGCGGCCGAGCGCCACCATGTGGGTGATCTGGTTCCAGATCTTCGGGTTCTTCCACACCAACTCAACTACCTGGAAGAGCTTTTCCTCCACCGGCGGGGTGGCGTTGGTGACCTTCTGGTAGCGGTTCTCCAGAATGACTTGGGAGAGCGGGATGCGCACCGGGCACACCTCGTCGCAACGGCCACACAGGGAGCAGGCATAGGGCAAGCTTGCCGACGGATCGTTGTGGTCCTTCATACCAGTCAACTGCGGCGTCAGGGAGATGCCAATCGGGCCGGGGTAGACCGAGCCATAGGCGTGTCCGCCGGCGCGCTCGTAAACCGGGCAGACGTTCAGGCAAGCAGAACAGCGAATGCACTTGAGTGCTTCGTGGCCCTTGGGGGAGGACAGGGCTGCGGTGCGGCCATTGTCCAAAAGCACGATGTGGAAGTTCTGCGGGCCGTCGCCCTCGGTCACACCAGACCACATGGAGGTGTACGGGTTCATGCGCTCGGCGGTGGAGGAGCGCGGCAGCAGCTGCAGGAAGACTTCGAGGTCCTGGAAGGTCGGGACCAGCTTCTCAATGCCCATCACGGTAATGAGTGTCTCCGGCAGGGTCAGGCACATGCGGCCGTTGCCCTCGGATTCCACGATGTTGATGGTGCCGGTTTCAGCCACACCAAAGTTAGCGCCAGAGATAGCGACCTTAGCCTTCATGAACTGCTCGCGCAGGAAGCTGCGGGAGGCCTCAGCCAACTCCGCCGGCTCGGCCTTGAGGGAGTCATCGGTGTTCGGCATCTTGTTGACAAAGATGTCCCGAATCTCCGCGCGGTTGCGGTGGATGGCCGGGACCAGGATATGGGAAGGCTTATCCTCGCCCAACTGGACGATGAGCTCCGCCAGGTCGGTTTCCTGGGCGTGGATGCCGACTTCTTCCAGGTGCTCGTTGAGCGCGATCTCCTGGGTGGCCATGGACTTGATCTTGACCACGTCGGTCTCACCGGTTTCGCGGATAAGGCCCTCGATGATCTTGTTGGCCTCTTTGGCATCGCGTGCCCAGTGGACAATGCCGCCGCGCTTGGTTACCTGCTCTTCGAACTGGACTAGCAGTTCGCCCATGCGAACAGCAACGTCATCCTTGAGAGCGGAACCGGCGTCACGCAGCTGCTCCCAGTCCGGGGTTTCCTCCACGGCGTGCTGGCGCTTGTTGCGAATGGTGGTGGTGGCGTGGTGCAGGTTGCGGCGCTGGGTGGCGTTGTTAAGGCCAACGTGTGCCAGCGGCACGAACGCCTTAGAACCGCGCAGGTTGCCGTAGCCTTCGGGGGCGCGGGGAGGGGTGGTGTCGAGGAAGGAAGTCATTAGAGCATCTTCTCCTTGGAGTAGGCCGCGGAGGTGGGAGTCCACGGGTGTTCCTTGGTGGAGGCGAGAATTTCCGCCAAGTGGATAGCGCGAACGCCGGAGCGCTGGCGAGCCAGAGCGCCACCAATGTTCATGAGACAGGAAGAGTCACCGCCGGTGACGTATTCGGCATCGGTTTCACGCACGTGGCGGGTCTTGTCACCGACCATCGCTGCAGAAACCTCAGCGTTCTTGAGGGCGAAGGTACCGCCGAAACCACAGCATTCCTCAGCATTAGGCAGTTGGACGAGGTCGATTCCTTCGACCTCCTTAAGAAGCTGGTACGGGCGGTCACCCAACTTGAGGAAGCGCAGGCCGTGGCAGGAGGGGTGGTAGGTCACGCGGTGGGGGAAGAAGGCTCCGACGTTGGTGACACCGGCGACGTCGACAAGAAACTCCGGCAAGTCCAAAGTTTTGCCGGCAGCCTTCTTGGCGCCGTCCACATCGGCGGAGGTGCCGAAGCGGTCGGCGATCATCTCGTGCTGCTCACGCACGGCGCCCACACAGGAGCCGGAGGCGGAGACGACGTAATCAATGGACGGATCTGCAAAGGCATCCGCGTAAGTGCGGATCATGCCCAAGGTCTGCTCCTGGTAGCCGGTGTTGATGTGCATCTGGCCGCAGCAGGTCTGCTGCTCCGGGAAGACCACCTCATGTCCTAAGCGGGAGAGAATGAGGGCCGTGGCCTTGTGCGCATCGGGGAAGAGGGAATCACCGATGCAGGTGGAAAACAATGCTATTCGCATTAGCGTGTGCTCCTTTTCTGCCCTGCGCGCCCGACTGTATCCCTCGAAGCCGAGGGGCGGACACGGTAGACATGTGCCTTATAGGTTTGTCTTCAAGTTTAGCGTGCAAAATCAAGAATATCGAGGCAGAATAGCCGCCCTACCTGGGCCTTTAACGCAACACTAATGTTGTGAAATTCTCACGTGCAGTGATGTAAAACAACAGCCGCCGTGCTGCGATTAATGCACACACGGCGGCTAGGGTCTAGAGGCAGGGACCGTTTGGACTGAGCAAACGGGAAGGGGAATTAAGGAACGAGGAATCCCAGCACGTTGCTCATAAGGAAGACGATGATGCACACGACAGCAAGGAAGGCCACGGAGTAGCCGACGACTGCCTTGAAGATGCGTGATTCCTCGCCCTCCATCTGAACCGCGGTGGCGGCGATGGCCAGCGACTGCGGGGAAATCATCTTGCCCACAACGCCACCAGAGGTATTGGCAGCCAACATGAGGTCCGGGTTGACGCCGATACGCTCGGCGGCGGTGACTTGCAGGTTGGCAAAGAGCGCGTTGGCGGAGGTATCGGATCCGGTGACGGCGGTGCCAATCCAGCCCAAGACAGGGGAGAAGAGCGCGAAGATGCCGCCGACGGACGCCACGAACTGGCCGATAGAGATGGTTTGTCCGGAGTAGTTCATGGTGTAGGCCAGTGCTAGGACCAAGATGATGGTCAGCGCGGAGAACTTCATGCGTGAGATAACCTCGCCGAACTTGGCCAGCGGCGCGGAGGCAGCCAGCTCGTAGCGGCCGTTCTCGTTGAAGGACATGTAGATAAGGGCCACGATGATGCCGGAAATCAGCAGCAGGGATCCTGGGTTGCCCAATACGTTGAACTTGAACGCGGTGTCCATGGCTTGGCCTTCGGCGTCGAAGACGGTGCCGTCGAGAAGCGGCCAAGCAGCGTCGATCTTGAGGAATCCGAAGATGGCCGGCCATGCGGTGGCGATGGCGAAGACCGCGGTGACCACGGCATAGGGGAGAAGTGCCATCCAGATGCGGCTGCCGTTGAGATCCGTGACCTCATCCTGGGCGGGCAGCTCCATGCGCTCGCGCAGGCTGTCGACACCCTTGGGCTTCCACATGCGCAGGAAGATAAAGCCCGCGCCGAGGGACACGATGCAGGCCACGACGTTGGTGAGCTGGTAAGCAAAGAAGTTAGCCGCGGCCCACTGCGCAATGGCGAAAGAGACGCCGATAACGGCCGCGGCGGGGCCAGCCTCCTTGACGCCGCGCATGCCGTCCAGGATGAAGAGGATGAAGAAGGGCACGACGGCCGCGATGAGCAGCACCTGGAGGGAAATCAGCCCGGCGATGTCAGCGGTCTGCTCGGCGGTGCGCCCGCCCACGGAGCCGGCGGTGGTCACCGGAATGCCCACTGCGCCGAAGGCGACGGGTGCGGTGTTGGCAATGAGCACGGTGGTGGCCGCCTTGAGGGGCTTGACACCCAGCGCCAGGATCATGGTGGCCGTAATCGCGACCGGAGCGCCGAAGCCGGCCAGGGCTTCTAGTAGGCCGCCGAAGCAGAAGGCGATGAGGATGGCCTGGATGCGGATATCGCCATCACCCAAGAGGTCGAAGGTCTTGCGCAGGTCATTAAAGCGGCCAGAGGCCACGGTGACTTCGTAGAACCAGATGGCGGTGATGATCACCCAGACGATGGGGAAGAGGCCAAAGAGCCCGCCGCGCACCGCGGAGGACAGCGCCATTCCCGTCGGCATGCCCATGCCAAAGACGGCGATGAGAAGCGCGACCACGAGCGCGACCGCGCCCGAGGTGTGCGCCCGGGCCTTGAGGCCCAAGAGCATGATGAAGAACGCGATGAGCGGCAGTGTGGACACCAGTGCGGTGAGCCCGACGTTGCCGGCGATGGCGTCGGTAGTGATTGTGAATGTAGACATAACGCTCACTTTTCAGGTCGACTCTCGTCGACGCCCAAAGGCACGGCACCTGTAATGCGGCACCACCTGTTTCGGCCGCGCGAGAGTGGCGAAAGGTAAATCGATTTAGATATCGAGTTTTAGGGTAGAACCTCATGCTCATATGTGCCGCATCGTTTACCTGATGGGGGTGGGTGACCTTGCTAACGTCTGCGACCTGATAGTGCCTCCCAGCGGCGGGGACGATAGACTTTGGCCCTATGAATCCTGAAGATCTTTCCGTCCTGATCAAGAACACCGCTGCCGCCGTGCTCACCGAGCACGAGCTGGACGCCTCAGTCCTGCCGGAGACCGTGACCGTGGAGCGCCCGCGCAACCCGGAGCACGGTGATTACGCCACCAACCTTGCCCTCCAGGTGGCTAAGAAGGCTGGTGCCAAGCCGCGCGAGCTGGCGCAGTGGTTGGCGGATGCGCTTGCTGGCAATGACGCCATCGATGAAGCGTCCATCGCGGGGCCGGGATTCCTCAACATTCGCCTCGCTGCCGCAGCGCAGGGCGCTATCGTCGCCCAGGTTCTTAACGCCGGTGCGGCATTCGGCAGCAACTCCACTTACCAAGGCAAGAAGATCAACCTGGAGTTCGTCTCCGCGAACCCGACGGGCCCGATCCACCTGGGCGGCACCCGGTGGGCCGCCGTGGGCGATTCGCTGGGCCGCGTGCTCGAGGCCTCCGGCGCGGACGTGACCCGCGAGTACTACTTCAACGATCACGGCGGACAGATCGACCGTTTTGCTCGCTCCCTCGTGGCCGCGGCCAAGGGCGAGCCCACCCCGGAGGATGGCTACGGCGGCGACTACATCAAGGACATTGCGCACGCGGTGGTGGAGAAGAACCCGCAGGCTCTCGAAGGCAGCGATGCCGAGGTCCAGGAGAACTTCCGCGCTGACGGCGTGGAGATGATGTTTGCTCAGATCAAGGAGTCTCTCCACGAGTTCGGCGTGGACTTCGACGTGTACTTCCACGAGAATTCCCTCTTCGAATCCGGTGCCGTGGAGAAGGCCATCCAGACCCTCAAGGACAACGGCAAGCTCTACGAAGCCGAGGGCGCGTGGTGGCTGAAGTCCACCGAATACGGGGACGATAAGGACCGCGTGGTCATCAAGTCCGATGGCAATGCTGCCTATATCGCCGGTGATATCGCTTATGTGGCCGATAAATTCGACCGCGGCCACGACCTGGCCATTTACATGCTGGGCGCGGACCACCACGGTTACATCGCCCGCCTGCGCGCCTCGGCCCAGGCTTTGGGCTATGACCCGGAGGCCGTTGAGGTGCTCATCGGTCAGATGGTCAACCTGGTCCGCGACGGTAAAGCGGTTAAGATGTCCAAGCGCGCAGGTACCGTCATTACCTTGGATGACCTCGTCGAGGCCATCGGTGTGGACGGCGCGCGC
This sequence comes from uncultured Corynebacterium sp., assembly GCF_902489365.1. Lineage (GTDB taxonomy): Bacteria > Actinomycetota > Actinomycetes > Mycobacteriales > Mycobacteriaceae > Corynebacterium. The sequence goes on from NZ_CABTZR010000014.1 coordinate 14,305, forward strand.
TACTCGCTGGTGCGCTCCTCCGTGGACTCCAGCCTGGACATCGACCTGGGCCTGTGGGCCTCCCAGTCGTCCGATAACCCGGTCTACTACGTGCAGTATGGCCACGCCCGCATCTGCTCCATCCTGCGCAAGGCCACGGACCTGGGCTTCGACACCGCGGCGCTTGCCGACGCCCCCCTCGACCTCCTCACCCACGACAAGGAAGGCGACCTCATCCGCACCCTGGGCGAGTTCCCCGAGGTCGTGGCCACCGCCGCGACGCTGCGCGAGCCGCACCGCATCGCGCGCTACGCCGAGGAGCTTGCCGCTGTGTTCCACCGCTTCTACGACCAGTGCCAGGTGCTGCCGAAGGCTGGCGAAGAAACCGAGCCGATCCACTCCGCGCGCCTCGCTCTGGCTGCAGCCACCCGTCAGGTCATGGCCAATGCCTTGACCATGGTGGGTGTGAGCGCGCCAGAGAAGATGTAGGAGCAGGCGCCGATGTCAGACTTCAATTCCCTCCCGGCCCACGTGTGGCCGCGCAACGCCGCTCGAGACTCGAATGGTGTGGTATCGATTGGCGGTGTCTCCCTGACCGAGCTGGCTGCAGAATACGGCACCCCGCTCTACGTCTTCGACGAGCAGGACTTCCGCTCGCGTTGCCGGGATATGGCCCAAGCCTTTGGCGGGCCTGAGCACGTGCACTATGCCTCTAAGGCCTTCATCACCAAGCGCATCGTGCGCTGGGTAGATGAGGAGGGCCTGTGCCTCGACGTGGCCTCTCTCAACGAGGCCAAGCTAGCGCTGGCCGCGGGCTTCCCGGCGGAGCGCATGACCGCCCACGGCAACAACAAGGAAGACGAGTACCTGCAGCTATGCGTGGACAACGGTATCGGGCACGTCGTCCTCGACAACGAGGAGGAGCTCTCGCGCCTCAACAGCATCGCGGCGTCCGCCGGCCGAGTCCAGCCGGTAATGATCCGCGTCAAGCCTGGCGTGGATGCCCACACGCACGAGTTCATCGCCACGGCCCACGAGGACCAGAAGTTCGGCATTTCCTTGTCCACCGGCGCCGCCTTCGAAGTCGCTCGCACCGTGTTGGAATCCGCGAACCTTAAGCTCGTGGGCCTGCACTGCCACGTGGGTTCTTCGGTGTTCAACGCTGATGGCTTCAAGCTGGCCGCCGAGCGCGTGCTCAGCCTGTACAAGCGCATCCACTCCGAGCTCGGCGTTGCCCTCGAGGAGCTAGACTTGGGCGGCGGCTTCGGCATTCCCTACATGGAATACGAGGAAGCGCTCGACGTCGCCACGCTGGCCAAGGATCTGCTCGACGCCGTGGAGCGCACCGCCACTGAGCTCGGCATCACGCCGCCCTTCGTGCTGGTGGAGCCTGGCCGCTCGCTGGTGGGTGCCTCCGCGGTCACCGTGTACCGTGTGGGCACGGTCAAGGACGTGGAGACCGGCAAGGCGGATCTGCCGATGCGCCGCTACCTCTCCGTGGACGGTGGCATGTCCGATAACATCCGGCCGGCGCTCTATGGCTCTGAGTATGACGTGCGCGTGGTCAATCGCCGCACCCAGGGCGAGCCGGTGGACTCGCGCATCGTCGGCTTCCACTGCGAATCCGGTGACATCCTGGTCAACGAGCGCCGTTTCCCCTCGGATATCACTACCGGTGATCTCCTCGCTTTCGCCACCACGGGTGCTTATCAGTACATGATGGCCTCGCGCTATAACGGCGCTTTGCGCCCGGCGGTCGTTTCCGTGCGCGATGGCAAGGCCCAGCTCATGCTGCGACGGGAGACGGTGGAGGACTTGCTGGCGTTGGACGTCGATTAGCGCGGCGTTGTCACAGCTCACCGTATTTTATTCACTATGACATGGCCGGTCGCGCCCAGTGCCGGCCATTTTGTATAGAAATAGACAGCTCGTTCTGTATAGTGATGGGCTAGCACGTAACAATCAAACGCAACATCAACAAAGGGACACTATGACGACGAACCGTAGCAAGAAGCCCGAAGGCGAACCAGTAGGTATTGCGCTGCTTGGGTTTGGCACCGTAGGCGCCGAGGTTTTCCGCCTCGTGCAGGAGAATGCGGATGCTTTTGCGCACCGCATCGGCGGCTCGGTGGAGATCCGCGGCGTAGCCGTACACAACAAGAACAAGCTTCGTCCGGGTGTGCCGAAGGAGCTGCTCACGGACGACGCCAAGGCGCTCGTCCTGCGCGATGATATCGATCTCGTCGTTGAGGTCATCGGCGGCATTGATTTCCCGCGCGAGCTCGTCCTCGCCGCCCTGAATGCCGGTAAATCCGTGGTCACCGCCAATAAGGCCCTCGTGGCCGCGCACGCGGATGAGCTGGCGGAGGCCGCTGAGCGCGCTGACGTCGACCTATATTTTGAGGCCGCCGTGGCCGCCGCCATCCCGGTCGTCGGCATGCTGCGCCGTTCCCTGGCCGGTGACAAGATCCAACGCATCTCCGGAATCGTTAACGGAACCACCAACTTCATCCTGGACGCTATGGAGACCACCGGCGCCTCCTATGAGGACGCGTTGGCTGAGGCCACCCGCCTGGGCTACGCCGAAGCCGATCCCACCGCGGACGTGGAGGGCCACGACGCCGCCTCCAAGGCCGCTATCCTGGCCTCCCTGGGTTTCTACACCCGCCTGACTTTCAACGATGTCTATTGCGAGGGCATTTCCAAGATCACCGCGGACGATATCGCTGCCGCCAACCAAGCCGGTTATTCCATCAAGCTGCTCGCTATTTGTGAGCGCTTGGTTGATGAGGAGACCGGCGCGGAATCCGTCAATGCCCGCGTGCACCCGACGCTGGTCCCGAAGGATCACCCGTTGGCGTCGGTTAGCCAGTCCTACAACGCTATCTTCGTGGAGGCGGAAGCGGCCGGTTCCCTGATGTTCTACGGCAACGGTGCCGGTGGTAACCCCACGGCTTCGGCTGTGCTGGGTGACGTCATCGGCGCCGCCCGCAATATCGTCCACGGCGGCCAAGCGCCGGGGGAGAACACCTACGCCAACCTACCTATTGCGGAGTTCGGAGAAGTGGAAACTCGTTATCACGTCGACATGGAAGTTGAAGATCGCACCGGCGTGCTCTCCGCCATCTCCGGTGTCTTTGCCCGCCACGGTGTCTCCCTGCGCACCGTGCGCCAGGAAGACGGCGATGCCACCGCTCGCCTCATCGTGGTGACCCACGCGGCCAAGGAAGCGGTGCTCGAAGATATCGTCGCAGCCCTCGGCGAGCTCGATGAGGTCAAGGCCGTCCACTCCGTCATTCGCCTGGGCGTATAGGGACTCAGATAGAACAATGAGTATCGATATCGAAGTAGGCACCAAGGTCACCGTCCATGTCCCGGCATCCTCTGCCAACCTGGGCCCGGGCTACGACACCCTGGGTATTGCGCTGAGCCTCTACGACACCGTGGAGGTAGAAATTACCCGCTCCGGCCTGGAGGTGGAGATCTTCGGCGAGGGCGCAGATGAGCTGCCGCGCGATGGCTCCCACCTGGTTGTCAAGGCCATCCGCTCAGCGCTCAAAGCTGCCGACGTAGAAGTCTCTGGCCTGCGCGTGGTGTGCACGAACAACATCCCGCAGTCCCGCGGCCTGGGCTCCTCCGCCTCTGCCGCGGTGGCTGGCGTGGCCGCAGGCAACGGCCTGGCCGGTTTCCCGCTCTCGGAACAGCAGGTTGTGCAGCTCTCCTCGGCTTTCGAAGGCCACCCGGATAACGCCGCGGCCTCCGTGTTGGGCAACGCCGTGGTCTCCTGGACCACCGTGCCTGTCGACGGCCGCTCGCTGCCGGAGTACCGCGCCGCCACCTTGGACGTGCACCCGAGCATTAAGGCCACGGCCTTGGTCCCGGACTTTCATGCGTCGACGCAAGCCGTGCGCCGTGTTCTGCCCTCGCACGTCACGCATGCCGACGCCGCCTTCAACGTCTCCCGCACCGCAGTAAACGTGGCGGCGTTGACCACCTACCCGGACCTGCTGTGGGAGGGCACCCGTGATCGCCTGCACCAGCCTTATCGCGCTGATGTCCTGCCGGTCACCGCAGAGTGGGTCAACCGCCTGCGCAACCGCGGCTACGCCGCCTATCTGTCGGGCGCTGGCCCCACCGTCATGGTCCTGCACACCGAGCCCATCGAGGAAGCAATCCTCGATGATGCCCGCGGCCAGAACCTGCGTGTGCTGGAACTGGAGGTCGCCGGGCCAGTCTCCGTTGAGCGCGGTTAGCCTAGCTAACTGCTCTCTTCCACGTCGATTCGGCACACGCCGTTTCCGGCCTTAGGGACGAGCTTCAGACTCAGCCGCCCGCCCGAAGCGGCGGCTGTTTGCTCTAAGTAGCCATCGTGGATGGCGCAGACGAAGGGGGAGGGCTCCACACCGGCGCTGACAAATGGGCAGGCGTGTAGCTCCACATCGGTGCGGCCTTCCTCGGTGAATTGCTCCACCGAGGTTACCGGGTCAAAGCCCATATCGCGCATCGTCCGGTAGAGCGGGGCCAGCGCCTCAGCACCGTGGTTGGTGGCCGTGGCCTTCGCCCAAGCGCGGCCGATCTCTCGCGCTTGCTCGGAAGAAAAGTCATTGAGCTGATCTTTATCCGCCAGTGCTTTGACTAAGACGCTAATCAGCGTGACGTATTCCTCCGCCACTGAACGGTTGTCGGGCACCCGTACTTGGAAGATCAGTGAGGGGCGTCCGCGCCCCTTCGCCGGAGCAGTAACTACCCGCACCGCGCCGGCGCGAACCAGCTCATCCAGGTGGCCGCGCGCGGTGTTGACATGCATGCCCATCTTCTTAGCAATCTCTGCAGCCCGTGCTCCTTGCGGGAATTTCTGTAAGACCGAGAGGACGTCGCGCTGCTTGGGGGAGAGCTTCATCGTGTCAGGAAATAGCTCGCTGGATGAGCGGGGGCTAGGTGTAGAAAAAGCAGACATGGATTGTGACTCCTTGAAAACGCTATGAGGATCCTACATCCGGCGCACTGATTTTCTCCCATTGCGGTGCTCAGAGGCTTCAGTATCTATGTCATGACGTGGGTAAAACCACAAGATTAAATACGGGTATAGACCGTTAGGGCGTCTGCATTGAGGGCCACGGACACCTTATTCCCGGGGGCGTTGTGGGGTGCTGGCTGGCCCACTGTGACTCGTTGGCCGTCAATCTCGATGAGGGTGGTTTTGCCCAGATCGGCCACAATGGTGGCGCTCAGTGCGCCAGCGGGGTCGAAGTGCAGCGCAGTCTGGGGGAAAGCCGCCCAGTGTTCGCCGTTGCGGGATGGCACGAATGCGTCATTCTGCAGTGAGCCGCGAAGCACATTAACGTCCGCCAGTTCGGCCATAAAGGGGGTCGGGGGCCGCTCCAGAAGACGGTCCGCGGGGCCTTGAGCGATTATGTCGCCGGCTTCCATCACCAGGATGTCGTCCGCCAGCGTGTCGAGGTCCACACGGCTGTGGGTGACGATGACGGTGGTACGGTCAGCGGCTGAAAGGCGCAGTAAGTGGCGCCAACGCGCGGCGGATTCTACGTCCAAGGCTGCAAAGGGCTCATCCGCGACCAAGACCTCTGGTCGCGCCGCCAGCGCGCGTAAGAGAGCAACCTGCGCGGCCTGGCCACCGGACAGCTCCGATACATGGACCAGATCCTGCAGCCCGGCGGCGTTGAGCAGTTCCTCTGTCCTTTGCGGGTCTTTGGTCACCATCGTCAACGCTTGCGCCACGGTGGCAGTGGGGGGAAGCCCGGGGGTCTGGGAGAGCATGATCACGCGTTCGGCGTTGGTTTGTGCTCCTTGGAGTCGCCCGCTAATGAAACGCAGAAGCGTGGTCTTGCCCGCGCCGTTGGGGCCGACCACCGTGGTCACGCGCCCGCCCCGGAACGTCGTGGTGGTGTTGTCGACCGTGACTAAGAGATCTCGGGGAGAGTCCTGCGGGGAGGTCATCGTGCGGAGCGCATCCGGGTCCATCGGCTGCATAGCGCGCACAGCTTGTTCGCGGCGGCGGCCCAGCAGCAGGGGCATTCCGGCGGCGGTGAGCGTGAGGATGGCTATTCCAATTAGTACGGCGGAAAGAGCATACGCATTGTCCGCGCTGACCTCACGTTCAAGGTAGATGCCGCTGGGCATGGTCCGGGTAGAACCGGGCAGGGAACCGGCGAAGGTGATCGTCGTTCCGAATTCACCTAGCGAGCGAGCGAACGCCAGCGCGCCGCCAGTGAGCACCGCGGGGGAAATCGCGGGGAGGGTGATGCGCCGAAGGATGGTGCCTGGGCTCAGGCCAATGCCCCGCGCGCTGGCCACGACCTCGGGGTCGAGCTGCCGCAGCGCAGAATCCACCGCAACAACCACGAAGGGGAGGGTGACAAAGAGATGCGCTGCCACAACACCGGGGAAAGCGAACGACACCTGCAGCCCAGCTTGCTCCAGAACCGGGCCAAGCAGTCCGCGGCGCCCGAGCAGCGCGGTAAGAGCCAAGCCGCCCACCACGGGAGGCATGGCCAAAGGGAGATAAACCACCAGCCGCACGAGGTGAGATACACGGCGTAGCTGCTGTAGCCACAGAGCCAGACAAGTGCCCAGGAGCGTAGACAGCACGGTAGACAATGCTGCCGCGGAAAGGCTGACGCGGAGAAGGTCGTGGGTCGTCGGAGAGTTCAGCGTGTCAGAGAGTTGCTCCCAGGGCACCCGTATTCCCAGGGCGAGGACAGGAGCAAGGATGTAGATAGCGGCGAGCACGCCGGCGGCAATGACCAGCCAAGGGGTCCGTGGGCGCTGCTCGCGCAGAATCATACGCGACACCTAGTTCACCGGCGTGAAACCGAACTTTTCCCAGGTGCTGCCAAAATCCGACTGGAGAAGCGAGAGGATCTCTTGGGCTTCGTCGTGTCGGGGTGAATCAGTGACCACCGCACCCATGATCTCATTACGGAAGTCCTCGGCGTGGGCGAGAGGGATGGCCTCGACGTCCTTATTGGCGGCGGCGTCGGTGGAATAGACCCAACCGGCGTCCGCTTCACCGGAGGCAACCTTTCCCAGCACGTCAGCTACCTGGCCCTCTAAAGAGGAGGCCTGCAGATCCCAGTCATTGGTCTCCATAATGCGCGTTGAAATGGCTCCGCAAGGCACGCTCGGGTCACAGAGAACCAGGCGTGCCGAGGGCTCCAGGTCTGCTGCGGAGCGCAGACCTTGGGGATTACCTTTCGGCACGACCATAACCATGACGTTGCTGGCTAGGGCTACGGGGGCGTTTACGCTTCCCTGCGCAACCGCATTTTTCATGGTTTCTCGGGATGCCGTGATCAGCAGATCTGCGGGCGCTCCCTCATCGACTTGCTGCACCAAAGCAGAAGAGCCGCCGTTGTTGAAAGCCAGGGGAGTCCCGGAGGCGCTAGCAAGCTCGTCATTCAACACTCTTGTCGAGGATGCAGCAAACACCTGCAAGGGCTCTGTGGAATCAGAGGCGCAACCGGCAACAGTCAGCGCGGCGGCGATGACGGGGATTGCAATCTTTGCGAGGTGCATGGTCAGTCAGCTTACGGAAGCTTTAGGCCGTTCGCGTGAATTTGATGTTTACTGCGTGGGGGATTTCGGAGGCGTTGAGGGTGGGGATGTCGTGGCCCTTGGAAGCGTCGATAAGCGGCAAGTTCATTGATCTTTTCCTTTTCGATTCTCTAGGGGGAGCGGGCGTTGCTACCCCTACAAGCAATTTACTACGATTATATCCGTGCAAATAAAAATGTCAGACGTGCCTCTGCGTGACGTCTCCTTGACTGCTCGCCGGCGTTGGCACACCATCGCCTTTAGCCTCGTGGCCTTGTGGATCACGGTGGGCGTGGGAATCAGCGTGGCGAATTATCTGGGAGCACCCGTCGTGTGGTGGGATCTCATCCATCCGTTTAGCCTCGGAGCGCTTACCACCGCGATCCTCGTATTCAGTACCCACTTCACCGAGGCGCTGACCCGCACCCCGGCTACCGGCTTCCGCGGGGTAGGCGCGCGGGTGGGCTTAGTTCAGGTGGGTCTGGTCCTGCTACTCGTTGATCGCGCTGGCTACGACTGGGGTGTGCTCGCGGATACTGGATCCGCATTTGTGATCGTCGCAGTGGGGTGGCACCTGTGGGCGTTGTGGACCAGGCTTCGAGGCTCTCTTTCTGGCTCTTTCGCAGTCACCGTGCCCTTTTATCTGGCCGCGGCCTGCTTCATGGTGGTCTCTGCGCTGATGGTTATTCTGGCCGCGCACGGGGTGGGGAATTACTCGCTGTTGGTGGCGGCGCATTCACGCGGCATGGTGTGGGGGTTTGCACTGCTTACCATTGTGGGCACCGTAGTCACGCTGCTGCCCACGTTGAGCCGAACTCCAATTTCATCGGTCGCCCGGGCCCGGTGTGGTCGAGCATTGACCGTGCATTGCGTGGGGCTGGGGGTGGCCATGCTTGCCGACGCCTCCGGGCTCACCCGCGCCGCCGGCATGGCGCAGCTGCTCACCGTCCTTGCCGCTGTGTTCATCATTCAGCCCGTGCTCGCCGGCGCGCTTGGTGGCGTGAAGACCACGGCAAGCGTGTCCGCGATGGCGGGGCTGGTGTGGATGGTGGCGCTTTGCGCCGGTGACGCGGCGGCCACTCTCGCCGGGGCCTACCCGCGCGCGGTGACGTTACTCCTGATGCCCGCGTTTCTTGGCGCCGGCCTCTTGCAGCTCGTGACCGGGGTACTCCACCACATGCTGCCCATCCTGGCCGGGGCTGCTCATCCCGCGCGGGGCCACCTTCCAGGGCTTGTGCGCGTAGCGCTCATCAACCTTGGCGGCGTGCTGAGCCTCACTGGCATTACTGGCGTGTCCTTCGCCGGGCTTATCATGATGGGGCTAGGCCTCATCGCCAATTGTGCGGCCCTAGTGTGGGCCGTCTCGTCATCTCAAGGAGAAGTTCATGTCAAGCGTGCCCGTTAAAAAGGAGCATTCTGAGAAGCAGTGGGCCTCCTGGCTCATTATCATTGTTGCGCTCCTTGCCGTCATTGGGCTGGCAGTGTTTAACTCCACCACAGGTAAGCAGGGCCCAGCTACGGTAGCTTCCACCGACGCCGTAACCGTTGATGTGTCCGTTGAAGGCATGGCTTTTGTTCCGTCCTCCATTGATGTTGCAGCGGGCAGCCATCTCGTAGTGAACTTCCACAACACCGGTGACCAGGTCCATGACCTGAAAATCGGACGCGAGGAGACGGGCCGGGTAGAACCGGGCGAGACAGTGCAGCTCGACGCCGGAGTCATTGAGGAGTCCATGGAAGGCTATTGCACCATCGCAGGACACAAGATGCAGGGCATGACGTTTATGGTCAACGTCAACGGGTCATCCTCCGGGGAACATGACCACGCGGGGGCGTCGGCAAGCACGGGCTCTGCTGGTGCCCCGGCGACGGTGCCTTCAGCAGCCGAGCGCATGGAAGCCCGTGAGGGATTTGACGCCGTCGATGCCTCCCTTGCCCCTGCGGAAGGTGACCTTCACGAGGAAACGTGGGTGATGACTGAGGAAGAAGTCGAGGTTGCCCCAGGAGTGCGCCAAACGCGGTGGCTCTTCAACGGGCAGGCGCCCGGCCCAACCCTGCGCGGCAAAGTAGGGGATAGATTCCGCATCACCATCAGGAATGAGGGATCGATGGGACACTCGGTGGATTTTCATGCCGGTGAAGTCAACCCGGATAAGAACATGAAGACGATCCAGCCGGGCGAGTCGCTGACCTATGAATTCGTGGCCCACAGGGCGGGCATCTGGATGTATCACTGCTCGACCATGCCGATGAGCTTGCACATTGCCAACGGCATGGCAGGAGCAGTCATTATCGATCCGCGTGGTGAGGATGCACTGGGGGACGTTGACGCGGAGTACGTCATGACGGCAAGCGAGGTCTTCCTAGCCTCTGCGGGTAAGGAAGCTGAGGGCGCTAACGCGCAGCGCGTCAGCGACGGCGACTATGACCTCACCGCCTTCAACTACTATCCCAACCAATATGACGAGGGCCTAGCCCCGCTGCGCGCCAAGGTGGGCGATACCGTGCGTATCTGGCTGGTTAACCTCGGCCCAGATCTGCCGTTGAGCTTCCACGTCGTGGGCGAACAATTCGACACCGTGTACAAGGAAGGCACCTACCTGATTAAGGGCGCGAAGGATTCCGGCTCCCAAGCACTCGACCTCTTGCCCGCCCAGGGCGGATTCGTGGAGATGACCTTCAACGAGCCGGGGACCTACTCCTTTGTCAACCACCTCATGACGAATGCGGAGAAGGGCCAGCACGGTCAGATCATCGTTGAGTAGCTCGCCGCTCGCGTAGCTCGTCCAGGGTATCGATATCGCGCACTGCGGCGGAGCCTTCGACCTCGGTGATCTTCTTCGCGAGTCCCAATAAGCGCATGACTGACTGATTGCGGGGATTGCCGAGCTCATTCAGAGCGCGGGCGAGGGACTCGGTGCGCCACAGCGCGCACAGCGGTTGGAGGTGCCCATCGAGTGTGGCCACCGCGACATCAGCGCCGGTGCTTGCCAAAGCCACCTCGAGAGCGGGGAGCATCTGTGGGGAATCCGGGGCGTCGACGGCAAAGATGGCGGTCGTGGACTCTGCGGCACCAACCAGCGCGGCGTGGCCCGCGGCGATTCCCGCGGCTGGCCCGCCGAAGAGGGGCTTTTCACATACTTGGGGCATGCCTAAGTGGTAGGGCGAGACAACCGTCACCGGCGCATCATAGGGCAGTTGGCGCAGGAGACGGTCGATGAGGCGCTCACCGGCGAGAGTGATACTTGCCTTGTCCACGCCTCTCATGCGTGTGCCGCGTCCGCCCGCCACAACAATGACACCTGGCATTGTTTTCTATCCTTCCGCGCCGGGCAGCTCGCGGGACCAATCACCAGAGCGGCCGCCGGACTTCGCGGTGATGCCGCAGTGCCGGATATAAGCGGAGCGGTCCACACCTTTGACCATATCGATGAGCGCTAGGGCCGCGACGTTTACCGCGGTCAGCGCCTCCATTTCCACGCCGGTGCGGTCGGCGGTGCGCACGGTGGCCTCGATAAAAACGTGATCTTCGCGCAGCTCGATGTCGACCGCGCACCCGTGCACACCAATGGTGTGGGCCAGAGGCAAGAGATCCGGGACCTTCTTCGCCGCCGCAATACCGGCCACTCGGGCAACCGCAAGCACGTCGCCCTTCGGCACGGCTCCCTCCCGCAGTGCGGTGAGGACCTCCGGCGAGCATGCCACCTCGCCTTGGGCGGTGGCGGTGCGCACGGTGGGCTGTTTTTCGGTGACGTCCACCATGTAGGCGGAGCCGGCCTCATTAAGATGAGTGAACTTCATTGTTGCAGCGGGTCCTTTCCTCCGGTGGACCTAGCCTAGCTGACGAAGAGTGGGCCGATCCGCGTTTCTGAGGCGCGATCTTTGGCAGCAACGGAGGGGGGCTGTAGAGGGGAGACCGTGAAGCTAGTAGGGGTAGACGGTAAGTTGCTCCCCTGCGGTGACGGGGCGCGTCAGCAGCGCGAAACCTTGCGTGCCCGGCAGTGCTGCAACGTGGTGGCTGCGCATGCGTGGACCAGGCGGCGGAGAGGCAGTAATGCTTCCCTCCAGAGCAATTGAGCACGGCTGAATCAGCGGGCGGTGCGGATGCGGGAAGTCGGCCCGGGCGACAGCCGTCAGATGCGGCCGGTCTAAAACTCCGGTGGGGCGGGGAAGGCCGCGCAAGGAACGCAGAAGCGGGGTGAGGTAGAGATGCGCGGAGACGAACGCCGCCACCGGGTTGCCCGGCAAACACACCACGGGAACGCCGTTCCACAGCGCGTGGCCCTGCGGCGCGCCGGGGCGTTGGTTGACGTGCCCGAACCAATAAGAGCCGCGCTCCACGGCATCCTCAATGACAGCGCGAACCACGTCAAAGGCTCCTGCAGATACCCCGCCGGTGGTGACGATGAGATCGGAGTCAGCGGCAGCCGCGTCGAAGCGGCGGCGCAGCTCAGCGGGAGAATCTCCGCATACCGCGCGAGTGATGTCAACAGGCCCGGTTGCACTCATGAGTGCGTCGAGCATCGGACCATTGGAATCCGGGAGTTGGCCGTTGAGCAGCTCCTCGCCCGTGGCGATAATGCTCACTCGCGGGATGCGGTGGACCACGGCGGTGCTGACCCCGGCAGAGATGGCGGCGGCGATGAGGGAGGCGTCGACCAGCGTGGCGGCACCGGCTAGTTGGTGGCCAGCTTCGATGTGGGAACCGCGCCGCCGGATGTGGTTGCGCTCTGGCAAACGGCGCACCGTGACGGTCTCGGGCAGTGGCCCCGGGCCTGGTGGAATATCGGTGTCCTCCACGGGGATGACCAGACCATCAAAGCCCGCGGGTACTGCACCACCGGTCATGATGCGCAGCGCAGTGCCGGGCTGCGGGGCCTGGGCAGGCGCGCCGGCAGGCACATCACCCACGACGGGCAGAGTGAAAGGAACGGTGAGGCTGTCGGGAGAGCCGGGCTCCGAAATGAGGAAACCATCCATCGCGGAATTATCTTGCGCTGGCAGGGGCAGGCGGGCGACGAGGGGCTCAGCCAATACGTGACCCTGCGAGAGTGGGACATGCTCCGCAGGCAGGGCGCGGACGAGCGCGTGGAGGCGGTCGAAATACTCCTCGATACTTAAGTCAGTCCCAGTGCTTGTCATTGCACCCAATCTAGCCGCCGATGGCGGACATCGGGCGATCTGGTTGAAGGAAGCCTTCATCATCCACCCCATGGCCCGGTAATTTCCTCCACATTTCACCCGCCCACGCGGTGGCGAGCTCCGCATCGCTGGCACCGGCCCGCATGAGGTCGCGCAAGGAGGTTTCCGAATTGCCGAAGAGGCAATTGCGCACCGCGCCGTCTGCGGTCAGGCGCGTGCGGTCGCAATCCCCGCAGAAGGGCCGCGTCACGGAGGCGATCACCCCGATGTGTCCTGTGGGGAGGGAGCCATCGCGCGAGACCGCGGACCACAGTGCAGCCGGCGCGGAGCCGCGGGGTTTCTTAGCCGGGGTGAGCTCGAAGTCTTCGGCCAAGCGCGTCACAATATCCTCGGCGGTCACCATGCGAGAGCGCTCCCACTCCTCCCGTGGGCCTAGAGGCATCTGCTCAATGAAGCGCAGCTGCGCGCCGCGTTCGAGGCAAAAGCGCGACAAAGGAAGGATCGCAGATTCGTTGACGCCTGGCATGATGACGGCGTTAATCTTGACCGGATCCATGTCGGCGGCCAGCGCGGCGTCGATGGATGTGAGCACATCCGCTAGGCGGTCGCGCCGGGTGAGCCGGGCATAGAGTTCTGGATCGAGGGTGTCCAGGGAGATATTGACGCGGTCCAGCCCGGCGCGCTTTAGCCCCGGCAGGCGTTTATCCAAGCCCAGCCCGTTGGTGGTGAGAGCAACAGTAGGAGAGCGGCCCTCATCGGTAGTGAGCGCTTTTGTGGCGGCGATGATTTTCTCTAAGGAACCGCGAAGAAGAGGTTCCCCACCGGTGAAGCGCACCTGCTGGATGCCGAGCTTTTCTACCGCGAGGCGGATCAGCCGGATGGTTTCCTCATCGCTGAGCGTGTGTTCGGTGGTCAGCCACTCATAACCTTCGGCGGGCATGCAGTAGGTGCAGCGCAGGTTGCAGCGATCCGTCAGGGAGACGCGTAGGTCGCGGGCCTGGCGGCCGTAGCGATCCACGAGTGCGCGGCGGCCGTCTGGCCCTGCCCCTGGCAGGTCCGTGGGCGGCATCCCCGCGTCCCGTACTCGCGGCAATGGCAGTGCCAACGGGGCGGGGGCGGGTGGCGAAGGTTGGGATCGTTGGGCGGACATTGCTGGCAAGTCTAGATCGAAGCTAGCCGAATGAATAGGCGGGGTGAGGCTAGTCCTCCCCGTCAACCTCTTCAGCGTCGAGGCGCTGCGCCTCACCCGGGCCCTTGAGGCGGATGATGTTGTACTCGCCCTCCGCAAGGTGGGCGCGCAGGTCCTTCTTATCGAATTTGCCCACCGAGGTCTTATCGATGGACTTCACGAAGGTCCAGTACTCCGGCAGCATCCAAGAGGGCAGCTCGGAGCGCATCCCGTCACGCAGGCGCTCGGCGGTCTCAATCGTGGGGCTGATATCCGCGGCAAGGACGGTCACAGCTAGTGGGCGCTCCACCCACTGCTTGTCGGGGTAGCCAATGACGGCGCATTCGAGCACCACCGGGTTGGCCATGATGAGGTTCTCCAACTGCACGGAGTAAATCCACTCACCACCGGAGCGAATAACATCGCGCGCACGATCCTCCACGGTAAGGAAGCCATCCTCGGTGACGAAGCCGACGTCGCCGGTGCGCAGCCAGCCGTCCGCCGTGAACTTCGAGGCCGCGTCCTCGACGTCTTTTCCACGGAATTCGTGGGCAGCACCGCCGTCCTCCGAGGTGGGTGAGTGGTAGTAGGAGCCGGTGACCAAGTTGCCGCGGACCTGAATCTCGCCCGCATTGCGGTCGGTGGTGTTGACCACGTGGCCGTCATTGACCACGCGGTATTCCAGGGCGGCAGGGAAGCGCCCTTGGGAGATGCGGTAGGCCCAGCGAGCTTCACCCGAGGCGCCTGAGGGCGGGCGCGCCACGGTGCCCACCGTGGTGGTTTCCGCCATGCCCCACACGTGGACCACGTCCACGCCGTAGCGCTCTTCCCAGCTCTTGATGAGCTGCGGTGGCACAGGGGAGCCGCCAGCGAAGATCTCCGTCAGTGTCATGCGCTCCGGCGGGTTCTTGAGGTAGTGCACGAAGAGCTGAATCCAAATGGTGGGCACACCGTGCGCCACGCGCGGGGAGGTGGCGGCGATGATGTTGGCCAGGGTGGCGGGGGAGACGTCGGCGTCGGGAAGCACCAGCGGCGTGCCCGTCATCCAGGCCGCAAAAGGAACTCCCCAGCTCAGCACGTGATAGATGGGGATGCAGCACAAGAAGGTCTCGCCATGGGTCACGCACAGGGAGTCGGAGGAGCGCAATTGCATCCCCTCCAAAAACAGGGCGCGGTGCGAGTAGAGCACACCTTTCGGCGCGCCGGTGGTGCCAGTGGAGTAGCACAAGGCGGCAGCGGTGTGCTCATCCAACACCGGCCAGTTGTACACGGTGGAGCGCCCATCAAGAAGCTGTTCGTAGCTATAAACCTCAACGTTGCCCGGCAGTGCAATGCTGGGCTTGTCGACGCCCGTGAAGACCACCGCGCGCACGCACTCCACGCCGTCCAGTACGCGGGCGAGCTGCTCCGCTAACCGGGCATCTGCGACGATGACGCGAACCTCGGCGTGGTTGATGATGTGCCGGATCTGATCATTCATGAGCTGCTTGTTGAGCGGCGTGAACACCGCCCCCTTACAGGCGGTGCCAAAAAGTACTTCGAGGTGTTCGGCGCAATTCCACATCAGTGAGCCCACGCGCTCGTCACCGGTGATGCCGAGCGTGTCATGCAGGGCGTGGGCGAAGGCGGCGGCGCGGGCGCCGACATCAGCAAAGGTGGTTTCCTCGCGTTCGTTGCCGGGGTTGGCGCTGTGCCAGGTGATGACCTGGGTTTGGCCGTGGACGGAGGAACCGTACTCCAGGATGCGGGTGAGGGACAGCGGGATATCCTGCATTGTGGAGAGCATGCGCACTACTTTAGCCGTGTCAGTGTGAGCGCGGGGGAAGGATGCGGTATAGTTATCCGCGACTGGCGGGGAAGGCTTTCCCCGCACCTCCGAGCTCCCTCCACGGCGCACACACCTGCGGTGAAAACTCATGGCAGTCCAACGGTGCGCGCGGCGGTGAGAGGGGAGAGATACGCTCGCAGTCGCCTTCTTAAAATATCTCCCCGCGCTTGACCCGCGGCCGATTCCTTGAGGGCTTTCAAGAGTTCAACAAGGAGTCCTTCACGTTCCGTACCGCAGGGCCGGAGAGGGGGGAGAGCCAAGACAACCACCGCCCACGGGGATCGCGGTTGCGTGAACTCGCTGGTGGCGGAGGACCATCTCAATTACACACTGGCTTCCAACGCCCGCTTGGAACAGCACCACGCACAGTGCGGGTGCGGCAGATAAGACGGCGCGCGTTGGTGAAGCGACGAAAGGATATCCGTGAGCGATACGGACAAGACCGCAGCACAGGATCTCGCCTCCCTGAAGCTGCCGGAATTGCGCAAGCTAGCTGCGGAGCGCGGACTTCGCGGCGTCTCCGGACTGCGCAAGGGGGATCTCATCACTGCCCTGACCACCGGCCAGGTGCCTGCGCGCGGCGCGAAGGCCGCTGCCCAAGGCGAGGCTAAGGACGCGCCCGCCGCAGAGGACTCCGCACAGAAGGAGTCGAAGAAGGACGCGCAGCCGCGCCGCGCGACCCGCAAGGCTTCCCGCCCTGCCGGCGCTGCTGACCAGGCCTCCGAGAAACCGGAGCCTGAGAACACCCATAAGGGCGAGGACGGTGCTCAGGAGTCCGAGCAGAAAGACGGCCACGACGAGCAGCGTTACGAGTCCCGCTCCCAGGCCCGCCGCGCCCGCCGCAACCGTGCGCGCCGCCAGGAGCGCGAGGCCCGCGAAGAGGCTAAGGCCAACGGCAACGGAAATAACAACGGCGCCGAGGACAAGCAATCCAAGTCCGAGGACAACCAGTCCCGCGGTGGACACAACTCCGATAACGGTGATCGCGGCAACGGTGGCAATAACGGTGGCGGCCACAACAATAACCGCCGCGATAACCACCGCAACGATGATGACAACAACGGCGGCGGGGGCCGCCGCAACCGCCGTAATCGTCGCAACCGCCGCGGGCGTGACCGCGATGGCGGTGGCAACGGTGGCAATGACCTGCAGATCCGCGAGGGCGATGAAGTACAGCTAGTGGGCGGCATCCTCGAGGTCGTCGACAACAACGTGGCCTTCCTGCGCACCACCGGCTACCGCGCGGCCAGCTCCGATGTCTTTGTCAACAACAACCTCGTGCGCCGCTTGGGCCTGCGCTCCGGCGATGCCCTGACCGGCAAGGTCAAGGTCTCGGGCCCGACCCACACTCATGGCAACGGCCGCAACCGCCGCAAATACAACCAGCTGGTGGAGGTCGACACCGTCAACGGCCTGGATCCGTCCACCGCGAAGGAGCGCCCGGACTTCGCCAAGCTCACTCCGCTGTACCCGAACCAGCGTCTGCGCCTGGAGACGGACCCGAAGATCCTCACCACCCGCGTCATCGACCTGATCATGCCGATTGGCAAGGGCCAGCGCGCGCTCATCGTCTCCCCGCCGAAGGCCGGTAAGACGACGATCCTGCAAAACATCGCCAACGCCATCGCCACGAACAACCCGGAGTGCTACCTCATGGTGGTCCTCGTGGACGAGCGGCCCGAAGAGGTCACCGACATGCAGCGTAGCGTCAACGGTGAGGTCATCGCCTCCACCTTCGACCGCCCGCCGTCAGAGCACACCTCGGTGGCGGAGCTGGCCATCGAGCGCGCCAAGCGCCTGGTGGAGCAGGGCAAGGACGTCGTCGTCCTGCTCGACTCCATCACCCGCCTAGGCCGCGCCTACAACAACTCCTCCCCGGCGTCGGGCCGCATCCTGTCCGGTGGTGTGGACTCCAACGCCCTGTACCCGCCGAAGCGCTTCTTGGGTGCTGCCCGCAACATCGAAAACGGCGGCTCGCTGACCATCATCGCTACCGCGATGGTGGAGACCGGCTCCACCGGTGACACCGTCATCTTCGAGGAGTTCAAGGGCACCGGCAACGCCGAGCTCAAGCTCGATCGCGCCATCTCCGAGCGCCGCATCTTCCCGGCCGTGGACGTCAACCCGTCCGGCACCCGCAAGGACGAGCTCCTGCTGGTTCCGGAGGAAGCACGCATCATGACCAAGCTGCGCCGCATCCTCTCCGGCTTGGACTCCTTCGCCGCTATTGACCTGCTGATCAAGCAGCTCAAGAAGACCCGCTCCAACGGCGAGTTCCTCATGCAGGTGGCCTCGTCCGCGCCCATGGCGGCTGACACGGATGAGGAGGACTACAAGTAATGTCTAACCAGGTTTCCCTCGTTGATGACATTGTCTCCGAGTTCCAAGGCATCGAAATGCAGATGGCTGACCCGGAGGTAGCCGGTGATCAGTCTCAGTTCCGCAAGCTGTCCAAGCGGTACGCCGAACTTCGGCCCATCGTCGCCGTGAACGACGAGCTGGTCCAGGCTCGCCAAGACCTGGCCGATGCCAAAGAAATGGCCTACGAGGACCACGAGTTCCAGCCTGAGGTCGACCGCCTCGAGCCGCTCGTCGTGCAACTGGAGGAAAAGCTCGCGGACCTGCTGGCCCCGCGCGATGAGCATGACTCCGAGGACATCATCATGGAAATCAAGGCCGGCGCCGGCGGCGAAGAGGCAGCACTTTTCGCTGGCGACCTAGCCCGCATGTACGAGCGCTTCGCCGATAAGGTCGGCTTCCAGTGGGAGGTTTTGGGCCTCAACGAGTCCGACCTCGGTGGTGTCAAAGACATGTCCATCTCCTTCAAGTCCAAGACCCCGTCCCGTGATGGCGCGTGGAGCGTGTTCAAGTTTGAGGGCGGTGTGCACCGCGTACAGCGCGTCCCGGTGACCGAGTCCCAGGGCCGCATCCAGACCTCCGCAGCCGGTGTGCTGGTCTACCCGGAACCGGAGGAAATCGACTCCGTCAACATCGATGACAAGGACATCCGTGTCGATGTCTACCGTTCCTCCGGTAAGGGTGGTCAGGGCGTGAACACCACTGACTCCGCGGTGCGTATTACCCACCTGCCGACCGGCCTGGTGGTGACCTGTCAGAAGGAGCGCTCCCAGATTCAGAACAAGGCGCGTGCCCTGCAGGTGCTGCAAGCCCGCCTGGACCAGATGGAGCGCGAGGCCCGCGAGGCCGAGGCCGGCGAGCAGCGCGCCTCCCAGGTGCGCACCATGGACCGCTCCGAGCGCATCCGCACCTATAACTGGCCGGAGAACCGCATCACCGACCACCGCATCGGCTACAAGGCCAATAACCTGGACTCCGTGCTCAACGGTGACATGCAGGACCTCATCTATGCCCTACAAGCCCAAGAGCGCGCGGAGCGCCTTGAGGCTGAGGACTAGAAGACTAAGGCACGGTTTAATTCGGTGACTTTTCACACCTATAAGGAGGCGCTTCGTGATGCCACGGAGCGCCTTCGCGCTGCCGGGGTACCTTCACCCGAGTGGGATGCGCGCCTGCTGGCTGCCCACCTCATCCACTGCGGCCACATGGACATCCCGCTTAACGAGGCTCCGATGCCCGGCTTTGACGTGGCCTATGGGGCGTTGGTGGGGCGTCGTGAAGCACGCGAGCCCCTGCAGCACATCCTGGGTGTGGCGTGGTTCGGCCCCCTCGAACTCGAGGTGGGCCCCGGCGTGTTCATCCCGCGACCGGAGACGGAGGTGCTCGCCGACTGGGGCGTTAAATTTCTAAAGAAATTTAACGCGGAGGTGACGAAGAAATTTAACGCAGAGGAGACGACGAAACTTAACTCGCAATCTCCCCGCGTCGTGGATTTGTGTGCTGGGTCCGGGGCACTCGCGCTGTACGTCGCCCACTATGTGCCGCAGGCCCAGGTGTGGGCAGTGGAGCTAGCCGACGCCGCCCTGGCCTACACCCGGCGCAATGCCGCAACCGCTGCGCGCGGCGGGGCGGGTTCTGTGAACGTGGTGCAGTGCGACGTCACCGACGCCCAGCTTTTGTCGGAGCTGCATGGCACCGTTGACCTCGTGCTCACCAACCCGCCTTACGTTCCGGAGACCCCGGATCTGGACCCGGAGGTCTACCAGGATCCGCACGATGCGGTGTTTGGCGGAGTAGACGGCATGGAGACCATCACCGCGATGATTCCGACCATCGCCGCGCTGCTGCGTCCCGGCGGGCATGTGGGCATTGAGCACGACGACGAGACCTCCCAACAGGTGCAGGAAGCCCTACGCGCACACGGCGGCTTCAGCGATATCGAGGTGCTCAAGGACCTCACTGGCACGGCACGATTTGTCACAGCGAAGCGAGGAGTACAGTAGATTGGTCGAAGATTGGTCGACAAGCCGATAGGAACGGGATTAAAGGAGAGACCAATGCAGGGACAGATTTATAACTGTGCGGACGCTAGTGAGCGCGAAGAAGGCATGGCACTTGCCGTCAAAGCGGCCAAGTCAGGCCGACTCGTCGTGATGCCCACCGACACGCTCTACGGGCTGGGCTGCGATGCCTTCGATAACGATGCCGTGGCTAGCCTTTTGTCCACCAAGCACCGCGGCCCGGACATGCCGGTACCGGTGCTCGTCGGCTCCTGGGACACCGTCAAGGGCCTGGTGGCTTCGCTGGATGACACCGCACAGACACTCATCGAGGCCTTCTGGCCGGGTGGGCTGTCCATCGTCGTTCCGCAAGCACCCTCGCTGCCCTGGAACCTGGGCGATACCCGCGGCACGGTGATGCTGCGCATGCCCCTGCACCCGATTGCTATTGAGCTCCTCCGCGAGGTTGGCCCCATGGCTGTCTCCTCCGCGAATATCTCCGGCCAAACCCCGCCGACCACCGCGATTGCCGCCAAGCAGCAGCTGGGCAAGGCCGTCACGGTCTATCTGGATGGGGGAGAGGCCGAGGTCGGCAAGCCCTCCACCATTATCGACCTGTCCGGTCCGCGCCCCTACCTCTTGCGCGAGGGCGCGCTGAGCGCCGAGCAGATCGGCGAGGTCATCGGAGTGTCTGCAGAGTCCTTGCGCACCCGACCGGGTAGCCAATCCTCTTAAGGAGACATCAGTGGCTGGAACCGGAGTGCCGCTGCGCGAACTGGCGTTGATCATCTTCGTCGCAGCGGCGTTTACCTACCTCACCACCGGACTGGTGCGCAGCGTCTTGGTGCGCAGCGGCCAGGTGGCGGAGATTCGTCTGCGTGATAGTCACTCGCAACCGACCCCGCAGTTGGGTGGCGTTGCCATGTTCACGGGGTTTGCGGCCGCCGTGTACCTGGCAGGCCAGCTTCCAGCCTTGACTCGCGGGTTTATGCCGGTCACACCGGAGATGAATGCTGTGCTGTGGTCAGCCGCGGCGATTGTCATCGTCGGCGTGGTGGATGATCTGGTGGAGCTGAGTGCTCTGGTCAAGCTCATCGGGCAATTGGTGGCCGCGGCCATCATGAGCGGTCTAGGTCTGACGTGGACTCTTCTCTTCTTGCCCTTTGGTGATGGAACCACGGTTATCCTCGACCAGGTCCAGGGAACACTCTTGACTACCTTCTTTACGGTCCTGCTCATCAACGCAATCAACTTCGTGGACGGGCTCGATGGGCTGGCCGCCGGGCTGGGCATGATTGCTGGTGGCGCCATCTTGGTCTTCTCGCTGACCGTGCTGCATGACCAGGGTGGCGCGGTCTCGGCCTATCCGCCGGCGATCATCGCGGCGGCGCTCGTGGGCGTGTGCGCCGGGTTCCTCCCGCATAACTTCGAGCCCTCCCGCATTTTCATGGGGGATAGCGGGGCGATGCTGATCGGTTTGTTGCTTGCCGCGGCGTCGACCTCAGCGTCGGGCAAGATCAACATGTCGCTGTATGGAACCGTGGACATCGTGGCGCTGATGTCACCTGTCATCGTCGTTGTTGCTGCGGTCTTTATTCCAGTCCTCGACCTTGTCTGGGCCGTGATCCGGCGCGTATCCCAGGGGCGCTCGCCCTTTGCCGCGGACAAGGCCCACATCCACCACCGGCTGCTCTCACTGGGGCATACTCACCGCCGCACCGTGTTGGTGCTGTACCTGTGGGTCTCTGCGGTGGCCTTTGGGGCCGTCTCCTTTTCCATCGTTCCCGCGCCCGTGGCCGTCGTACTAGCGGCTGTCGCGCTCGTTGTGGCCTTCGGTGTGACCCTGATTCCGCTGCGCCAGGGGAAGCTTGGGCGCCAGCCGCGTCCCACCAGCGTGGTGGTGGAAACGGATCCCTCCTGAGGTAGGGTATGGGGCTGTGACTGATTCAACGACCTCCGAAGAGCTTTCGCCGTACGACGATCATCGGCGTCCCCTCAAGCGTGCGCTCCGCCTCGGGGCCATCGGCCTTGTCGTCGTGACCATCGCGTCCCTGGCTATCTGGGGTGGTGTCCGCGGGTTGCCTGGGATCTGGGGCGTTCTCGTCGGCGCGGCCATCGGCGGCGGCTTCGTGCTCTTTACCGCGGCCTCAGTTCTTCTTACTGCGCGTACCACGCCATCGACCACGATGGCGGTGGTGCTCGGCGGCTGGCTGCTCAAAGTGGTCATCCTGATTATGGTGCTGTTGCTGATTAAGGACCTTGAGTTCTACGACACGATGGCGCTTTTCGTCACCGTGCTGCTGGCGCTAGCGGTAACACTCGGCACCGAGGTCTGGGGCGTGATTACATCCAACGTGACCTACGTGTCCTAGCCCGCGTGTCCTAACCCGCCTCGACCTTTTAGACTGAGCCACTGCTTCCGGTGACCCCGGGAGGGTGGCTTTTTGTGTAGTAAAGCGGTGGCGGCAACAGTGCCCGTTACCCCCGTCAAGGTGGGAAAACGCGGGTATGTGACCAAATACACTTAGCTGGGTTTCGGCAGAATGTGGGCGTTTTATAGGGCCCGTTGGCACTAGGCTGTGCCTTTAGGGCCGCAACGGGGCCCCCACGTGCGAAAACTTGAGGGCGAACTGATAGCATTCTCTTCGGGTTACCGCGGGTTAGCGTCATGCTATCCCGAAAAAGTACGGTTTATCCTTGCCCTGTTTACGCTGATGTGCGACGGAGTCCGTGGACAGGGCAAAGAGCTTGAGACGTCCATCGCACCACATAGCCTTCGACAAGCTGTGTGGCCCGAACACGGGAGAGAACGCTGAGCGTTACGACATTGGCCATGAAGGGTGAGTTTCACGCACCCGAACTGGATCCAGAATTTTTCCCGGGGCACGTAACCGATGATGGTGAAGTCGTCGATCTTCTTTTCGCCGATTTCGCCAACGGTTGGTTCGCTTTGGATCGCATCATGCTGGTTCGCCTGTTCATGGCGGCCATCTTGGTGCTCCTTTTTGTTGTCGCCTTCAGGAACCCGAAGCTGGTTCCTAAAGGATTGCAAAACGTAGCGGAGCATGCGATTGACTTCGTACGAATTCACATCGCAGAAGACATCTTGGGCCGCAAGGAAGGGCGTCGATTCCTTCCGATCCTGGCCACGATCTTCTTCGGTGTTTTGTTCTGGAACGTAGCAACTATTGTTCCAGCTCTAAACATCTCTCCGAACGCTCGTATTGGTATGCCAATCGTGCTGGCTGTCGTCGCGTACATCGCCATGATTTACGCCGGCGCCAAGCGCTTTGGCTTCGGCAAGTTCATCAAGTCCTCGGTGGTTATTCCTAACCTGCCGCCGTTGCTGCACGTACTTGTCGTGCCGATTGAGGCTTTCTCTACGTTTGTCATGCGCCCAGTCACGCTGGCTCTTCGTCTGATGGCGAACTTCCTGGCTGGCCACCTCATTTTGGTCCTGTTGTACTCGGCAACGAACTTCTTCTTCTTCCAGTTCAACGGTTGGACTGCACTGAGTGGCCTAACGCTGGTCGCGGCGGTTCTGTTCACGATTTACGAAATTATCGTCATCTTCCTGCAGGCATACATCTTCGCCCTGCTGACGGCGGTATACATCGAACTATCGCTGCATGCAGATTCGCACTAACAACAACGCGAACCTCGCGGTTAACTAAATACCCCAAAACCACCACATCCCCCGCGGACAAATCCGTGGGAAAACATTGAAAGGGAACGACTTTCATCATGAACGAAATCATTCTTGCTCAGGCCGCTGACGAGTCCACCCTCAAGGGTCTCGGTGCTATCGGCTACGGCATCGCAACCATCGGCCCGGGTCTGGGCATCGGTATCCTCGTCGGCAAGACCGTCGAGGGCATGGCACGTCAGCCGGAGATGGCTGGCCAGCTGCGTACCACCATGTTCCTGGGTATCGCCTTCGTTGAGGCCCTCGCCCTGATCGGCCTCGTTGCAGGCTTCCTGTTCTAAAGAGCGCTTTACACAAAGTAAATCGAACTTTAAGAACGGAGCCCCATGAACAACGTCATTTACTACCTTGCAGCGGAAGGAAGTGAGCTCCTGCCGCTGGAGAGCGGCAACTCCATCCTTCTGCCCAAGATGTACGACTTGGTCTGGTCTCTCATTCCGTTCGCCATCATCCTGATTGTGTTCTGGAAGTTCGTTCTTCCGGCATACAACAAGATGTTGCAGGAGCGTGAAGACCGGATCGAAGGTGGCCTTAAGCGTGCGGAGGCTCAGCAGGCCGAAGCAAAGGCCGCTCTGGAAAAGTACAATGCTCAGCTCGCTGACGCGCGAGCAGAGGCTGCGGAGATTCGTGAGCAAGCGCGTGAGCGCGGCAAGCTGATCGAGGCAGAGGCTAAGGAAGCTGCAGAAGAAGAATCTCGTCGCATTCTGACCGCTGGCGAGAAGCAGCTTCAGGCTTCCCGCGCACAGGTCGTGTCTGAGCTGCGTTCCGACATCGGACAGAACTCCATCAACCTGGCAGAGAAGCTGCTCGGCGGCGAACTTTCGGACGCCACCAAGCAGTCCTCCACCATTGATAACTTCCTGTCCGAGCTCGACACTGTGGCACCGGCCGGAAAGTAGGCAACGATGAAGGCAGCTAGCCGCGAAGCACTCGCTACCGTTGAGTCCAAGCTGGATGAGTTCCTCTCCGGTGACCGCTCGGTAGCGACTGCTACCCAGGCAGGCCAGGACCTCTTCGAGGTGGTCCGCGTCCTCGACGGCGACCGCGAGCTGCGCGTCGCGCTGACCGACGACGCCTCCACCTCCGAGGAGCGCAAGTCCCTGGTCCAGACCCTTTTCGGCGGCAAGGTTTCCCCGGTAGCACTGCAGGTGCTCCAGGAGGCAGCCGCCGCACAGTGGTCGACGCCGCGTGATATCGCCCGTGGCCTTATCATCCTTGGCCGCCGCGCACTGCTGCGTGGCGCTGAGTTTGAGGGCAAGCTGGGCCAGGTGGAAGACGAACTCTTCTCCCTGTCACGCGTGCTTGACCGCGAAGGCGAACTGACCCAGCTGCTTTCAGACCGTACTGCGACGTCCGACCGCAAGGTTGGACTGCTGGCAAGCGTGCTCTACGGCAAGGTCACGATGGTTACTGAAGCCCTCGCGCTGCAGGCCATTGGCCGCCCGGAGCAGAACCCGATTGATGATCTCGCCGGATTGGCGGACACTGCAGCCAAGCTGCAGGGCCGTACCATCGCGCGCGTGACTTCGGCGGGTGAGCTGAACGATAGCCAGCGGGCAGCACTCGCTGAAAAGCTGGGCAAAATTTATGGTCGTGCGATGTCCATCCACTCTGAGGTTGACACCAGCCTCCTCGGTGGTATGACCATCCGCGTCGGCGACGAAGTCATCGATGGTTCGACGGCAGGCAAGATTGCTCGCCTTCGCGCGCAGATGGTATAAGCCGAAACGACAGAAACGATTAAGTAATTGCTGGAAGATACTACCGAGAGCAGGAAGAACATGGCGGAGCTGACGATCTCCTCCGACGAGATCCGTAGCGCGATTGCGAACTACACCTCGAGCTACTCCGCGGAGGCCTCCCGTGAGGAGGTCGGCGTGGTCATTTCGGCAGCTGACGGTATTGCGCAGGTTTCGGGCCTGCCGTCCGTCATGGCGAATGAGCTGCTCGAGTTCCCCGGCGGCGTGATTGGCGTCGCACAGAACCTTGACACCAATTCCATCGGTGTCGTGGTCTTGGGCAACTTCGAGTCGCTTAAAGAAGGCGACGAGGTCAAGAGGACCGGCGAGGTTCTCTCCATCCCTGTGGGCGAGGAATTCCTCGGCCGCGTTATCAACCCCCTGGGCCAGCCGATCGACGGCATGGGCCCGATCACCGCTGAAGAGGACCGCGTCCTCGAGCTGCAGGCACCGTCCGTGCTGCAGCGTCAGCCGGTGGAAGAACCGATGCAGACCGGCATCAAGGCTATTGACGCAATGACCCCGATTGGTCGCGGTCAGCGTCAGCTGATCATTGGTGACCGTAAGACGGGTAAGACCGCCGTCTGTATCGACACCATCCTGAACCAGAAGGCTAACTGGGAGTCTGGCGACAAGAACAAGCAGGTCCGCTGCATCTACGTCGCCATCGGCCAGAAGGGCTCCACCATCGCTGGTGTGCGCCACACCCTGGAGCAGCACGGCGCACTGGAGTACACCACCATCGTGGCGGCTCCGGCATCCGACGCCGCCGGCTTCAAGTGGCTGGCACCGTTCTCCGGTGCAGCTCTGGGTCAGCACTGGATGTACCAGGGCAACCACGTCCTGATCATTTACGATGATCTGACCAAGCAGGCTGAGGCCTACCGTGCGATTTCCCTTCTGCTGCGCCGCCCGCCGGGCCGCGAGGCTTACCCGGGCGACGTCTTCTACCTCCACTCCCGTCTGCTGGAGCGCGCTGCAAAGCTCTCCGATGACATGGGTGCAGGTTCCATGACCGCACTGCCGATCATTGAGACCAAGGCGAACGACGTCTCCGCCTTCATTCCGACCAACGTTATTTCTATTACCGACGGCCAGGTCTTCCTGGAGTCCGACCTGTTCAACCAGGGCGTCCGTCCGGCAATTAACGTCGGTGTGTCGGTCTCCCGTGTTGGTGGTGCCGCACAGACCAAGGGTATGAAGAAGGTCGCCGGTAATCTGCGTCTTGAGCTGGCTGCCTACCGCGATCTGCAGGCCTTTGCGGCCTTCGCATCCGACCTGGATCCGGCCTCCAAGGCTCAGCTGGAGCGCGGTGAGCGTCTCGTCGAGCTGCTCAAGCAGTCCGAGTCCTCCCCGCAGCCTGTCGAGTACCAGATGGTGTCCATCTTCCTCGCAGACCAGGGCATCTTCGACGTCGTTCCCGTCGAGGACGTACGCCGCTTCGAGAAGGAGCTGCACGATCACCTCAACTCTGCAACCCCGCAGGTGTTCGAGCAGATCCAGGGCGGCACCGCTCTGACCGACGAGTCCAAGGATGCACTTGTTGCAGCAGCTAAGGACTTCACTCCGTCATTCCGCACGACCGAGGGCAACAACCTTGGTACCGAGGCTCCGGTTGACCCGCTCGCCGCAGATGACGTGAACATGACCGAGCTCAACGTCTCCCGCAAGACGGCCAAATAGAGTTTCGCACGCTCTAAGAATTAACCGTCTAGAAAAAGAAGGGAGGAGCGAACACCATGGCTAATCTTCGTGAACTGCGTGACCGTATCCGGTCCGTCAATTCCACTAAGAAGATCACCAAGGCACAGGAGCTCATTGCTACCTCGCGCATTACCAAGGCTCAGGCCAGGGTAGAGGCGTCGCAGCCTTATGCACGTGAACTGTCCAACGTGCTCAACAAGCTGGCGGCGCACACGTCCCTGGATCACCCGATGCTCCGGGAACGCGAAGATGCAAAGGTGGCCGCCATTCTCGTGGTCTCTTCGGACCGCGGTATGTGCGGTGGCTACAACAACAACATCTTCAAGAAGGCGGCCGAGCTGGAAGCCCTGCTCAAGAGTGAGGGTTTCGAGACCGTCCGCTACGTGACCGGCAACAAGGGCGTTGGCTTCTACAAGTTCCGTGAGGCCGAGGTCGCAGGCAGCTGGACTGGATTCTCGCAGGATCCAACCTGGGAGAAGACGCACGACGTGCGCCGCCACATCATCGACGGCTTCGTTGCCGGTTCGAATGGCCAGGCCAAGACCCGCGAGGGTATTCACCTGGAGGGCGAGACCGTTCGCGGTTTCGACCAGGTACACGTTGTGTACACCGAGTTCGAGTCCATGCTGACCCAGACCGCGCGTGTGCAGCAGCTGCTGCCGGTGGTACCGGTTATCGAGGAAGAGGACTACCACATGGGTGAGTCCGCGCTTTCCGACGCCGAGCCGAACAATCAGATCACTCCTGATTACGACTTCGAGCCGGATGCGGACACCCTCATGGACGCACTGCTTCCGCAGTACGTGTCCCGCCTCCTGTTTGCGATGTTCTTGGAGTCCTCGGCCTCCGAGTCAGCCGCACGCCGTACCGCAATGAAGTCTGCAACTGATAACGCAACCGAGCTGGTCAAGGACCTCTCCCGCGTGGCCAACCAGGCTCGTCAGGCGCAGATTACCCAAGAAATCACAGAGATCGTCGGTGGCGCTGGGGCGCTCGCCGAAAGCGCAGAAAGTGACTAGATTATGACTACAGCTCTGCAAGAGCAGAACACACAGTCGTCGGCTACCGCCGGCCGTGTGGTGCGTGTCATCGGTCCGGTCGTCGACGTGGAGTTTCCGCGTGGCGGGCTGCCGGCACTGTACAACGCACTGACCGTCGAGGTGACCCTCGAGGCTGTTGCAAAGACCGTCACCCTTGAGGTCGCTCAGCACCTCGGTGACAACCTCGTCCGTGCCGTGTCCATGGCTCCGACCGACGGCCTCGTCCGCGGTGCAGCCGTGACCGACACCGGCAAGCCGATTTCCGTCCCGGTGGGCGATGTGGTCAAGGGCCACGTCTTCAACGCCCTCGGTGACTGCCTTGACCAGCCGGGTCTGGGCCGCGATGGCGAGCAGTGGGGCATCCACCGCGAGCCGCCGGCATTCGACCAGCTGGAGGGTAAGACGGAGATCTTGGAGACCGGTATTAAGGTCATCGACCTGCTGACCCCGTACGTGAAGGGCGGCAAGATCGGCCTGTTCGGTGGTGCAGGTGTGGGTAAGACCGTTCTTATCCAGGAGATGATTACTCGTATCGCACGCGAGTTCTCCGGTACCTCCGTCTTCGCCGGCGTCGGCGAGCGTACCCGTGAGGGCACCGACCTCTTCCTCGAGATGGAGGAGATGGGTGTTCTTCAAGACACCGCACTTGTCTTCGGCCAGATGGATGAACCGCCAGGAGTCCGTATGCGCGTGGCTCTGTCCGGTCTGACCATGGCGGAGTACTTCCGCGATGTGCAGAACCAGGACGTGCTGCTGTTCATCGACAACATCTTCCGTTTCACCCAGGCCGGTTCTGAGGTGTC
>NZ_CABTZR010000015.1 GCF_902489365.1 uncultured Corynebacterium sp.
TCTGCGTCGACAACCACGTCGACATCAAAATAACCGCCACCGGGGCACAAATCGCCGCCTACACACTCACCGAAGAAAAGATCTATTACAACAAGAAAGACAACGAACTCAACCCCCAACGGGGCAACTAAAAACTAAAAATCTCGAGACACCGACCGGAACGATGTCTCGAGACTTCACAGTTGTACCCCGTACGGGATTTGAACCCGTGTTACCGGCGTGAGAGGCCGGCGTCCTAGGCCGCTAGACGAACGGGGCTCGCTTAGCTGTCCGTTGCGGACTTGCTAAACACTATAGGATCCCCGAAAGGTTGCACAAATCGGCACGTAGAAGCACCTTTTACACAGATAAAATCCCGAACCTCGTTGCCGCTTTCGGCTGCGATGGAAACATGGGCTCTCAAGGCCTAGGCGCGGATCGAATCAGTGGTTATTCCGCTGGCGTGCCGTGGGCAGCTGGGGCCGGAGCACTCGTTAGTCATCGCTAGAGGTTCGGGAGGACACGTGCGCTAACAGCATGTGGTGCAAGGCTCCTACTTCGCTCGAGTGTTGGCTTTAAGAAGTTGTGGATTATGGCGATGCCGCCTAGTACTATCTGCTAGAGTCGCGTCGGCGATAGTGATGATTTTCAGCTTCCGCCATCCGCTCTCCTTTCTGTCGGGAATGCGTTGTATCTGCAGTGTATGACCAGAAAAGGCATACCGGTAGGACTTAGACCAATTGGGAACTGGTTCACCCCCTGGTACTCCTCCACCCCTCCCGACTACCTCGCCGAAGACGCAAGCCGGTATGGGGTAGAACCAGACCACTCCGGGGCAAGAGCTATTCGCACTCCTTTACTTGCCGCCATTGCAAGCGTTAAGCTTGCACTAGTTGCAAATAAGGAAGGCAAGTTATGAGCCACGAACTCAAAGTCATTGAAGAGGTTCAACAACGTACAGCCTGGAAGCAGAGCGAGTGGGCGGTAGCACTTGTAGCGCTCGGCATCGGCAGCAGCCTCGCAATCTCTAAGCTGTCGTGGTGGTACACCCTCGCAATCCTCATACCAACCTTCATTCTCGGCTACCTCCTCAAGGACAAAGTCGCGAACCCTTTTGTTCGCCCCAATCCCAACAAGGGGCCAAGGAACGATCGCGCCACGTGGTCACGCGTACTGCTTCCCGCCGCAATGATTTTCTCCACCACGCCGACACCTGATACATGGCCTTGGATGATCACCAGCGGGGTCGTCGTTTCCGCAGCGACGGCTTGGATGCTCTACGAGAACCGCAACGCGGCCATAAAGGGCTCCAATGCCTAAGGACGTACCCAACCAATCCCCTGAGCTGGATCCAGTTATCCACCCGATTAACCGCCTCAGAATCTGTGCCACGCTCTACTCCGCCGGTGCCACCGACGGTCGGCAGATGAAGTACAGCACGCTCGCCGAGTTGACCGGGCTTCCCGCCGATACGCTTTCCAAGCAGCTAAAGCACCTCGAAGGCCACGGCTACATTAGCCGCACCAGAGAGTACGGTTCTACCCGCGCCAAGGACGCCGTGTGGGTCACGCTTACTGAGGCGGGCACACAGGCTTACGTGCAGCACGTAGAGGCGCTCAGAGCTATGACTGAGGGACTATAGACTTCGCAGCCACTGCGTGATGCGATCCACTAGCTGAGGAAACTCGGTATAGCCGTCATCTTCAAGGAAATGTCCCGCGTCGTGGATAGTGATGGGCGCGGCCGAGAGGGCGTCGGCAAGCTGCTGCGTGAGGGCGGGGTCAACCAGGACATCGTTAGTGGACACGAAGACCTCTGTGTGAGCGATGTGGGGTTTGACAGCAGGCACGTCGACGCGGGCCTGGCCAATGAATTCGTCAAGCTCTGGGATGACGCGAAGCTTGTCCACAAACCCCGAGACGATGAAGAGCCCAGGAAGCTCCCACTCGCCCTCCAAGGCCGTGAGATAGTGCAGCAGCGCGGTGCCGCCCAGGCTATGCGTGATGATGCAGGTATTAGCGTTCGGACGCTCAATATCGTTGCGTATCGCCTCTACCCACTCATCAAGCTTCGGTGCGTTCGGTTCCGGCAGCGCGATGGTGTGAACGGTGTGGCCATCGGCGGTCAACAGGCGCTCGAGCCACGGGAACCAGTGACTGTCAGGGCTGGCTTGGTATCCATGAACAATGTAGAAGTGCATGGCCGCCAATCATACGAAAAAGAGCGACAAGCTCATCGTGCTTGCCACTCTGTGGTGGTACCCCGTACGGGATTTGAACCCGTGTTACCGGCGTGAGAGGCCGGCGTCCTAGGCCGCTAGACGAACGGGGCTTAGAACTGTGACGACGTACTGTAACGTGCAGTGCCACGTTACATCGCTATCACTGCTGGCCTACCAGGACTCGAACCTAGAATGACGGTACCAGAAACCGTTGTGTTGCCAATTACACCATAGGCCATTATTGCTGTGAACTAGCTCGGGGCTTTAACCCCTCGCTGCTCGCTGCAACGGTTTATTACTATATCCAGCACTACCGATACACACAAATCGCCAGGCCAGAAAGCATTTTCGGGGCGTTAGGAGTGACACCTAACGCCCCGAAATTACAGCTCTGTGAGACTGCCCAGGAAGACTACTCAGCGCTCCACGGCGTGAGTGCCTGCGCAGCCTTAAGGCGAGCCAGAGTGGACTCCTTGCCCAGCAGCTCCATGGACTCAAACAGCGGCGGGGAGACCTGCTGACCAGAGATAGCTACGCGCAGGGCGCCGTAGGCCTTGCGGGGCTTGAGGCCGAGGTCGTCGATAAGCGCGGCGGAGAGCACCTTCTCAATCTCCTCCGTCTTCCACTCCCCGAGCTCCTCCAGCTTGGCAATGGAAACCTCCAGCGGCTGCACCGCATCCTCCTTGAGGTTCTTCCGGGCTGCCTTCTCATCCAGCTCCAGTTCGGCATCCGGCGTGGTCAGGAAGGACATGAGGCCATAGGCATCGGATAGCGTCTTGATGCGGGTCTGCACTAGATCTGCAGCAAAAGCGAACTTCTCCTCCGGATAGTCGGCCGGGAAGTCGGTGTATTCGGTGAGGTAGTCGCGCAGGCGCTGCGCAAAGTCTGCTGGCTCCAGCAAGCGAATGTGATCCGCATTGATGGCCTCCAGCTTCTTCTGGTCGAAGCGAGCTGGGTTACCCAACACGTCGTGAACGTCGAAGTTGGCGATGAGCTCGTCAACGGAGAAGATGTCCTGGTCCGCAGACAGGGACCAGCCCAACAGCGACAGGTAGTTGAGCATGCCCTCCGGGATGATGCCGTTGTCGCGGTGATTGAACAGGTTGGACTGCGGGTCACGCTTGGACAGCTTCTTGTTGCCCTCACCCATCACGAAGGGCAGGTGGCCAAACTCCGGAGTCTGCTTAGCAATCCCCAACTCAATGAGTGCCTCATAGAGGGCAAGCTGGCGCGGCGTGGAGGACAGCAGGTCCTCGCCACGCAGGACGTGGGTCACGCCCATCAGCGCGTCATCAACCGGGTTAACCAAGGTGTAGAGCGGCGCACCGTTCGAGCGTGCCACGACGTAGTCCGGCTGGGTCTCCGATTTGAAGGTCATTTCGCCGCGCACCAGATCGGTCCAGGACCAATCCTTGTCCGGCATGCGCAGGCGCCACACCGGCTTGCGGCCTTCCGCCTCGAAGGCGTCAATCTGTTCCTGAGTGAGGTCGCGGTCGAAGTTGTCGTAGCCTAGCTGCGGGTCGCGGCCGGCTGCCTTGTGGCGCTCCTGCACCTCTTCGTTGGTGGAGTAAGCCGGATAGACATAGCCGCCATCCTTCAGTTTCTGCAGGACGTCGGCGTAGATGTCCATGCGCTGCGACTGGCGGTAAGGCTCGTCCGGGCCACCGACGTTGACGCCTTCATCCCAGCCGAGGCCAAGCCAGTTCAGGGAGTCGATGATGGCCTGGTAGGACTCCTCGGAGTCACGGGCGGCATCAGTGTCTTCAATGCGGAAGATCAGCGTACCGCCAGTGTGGCGGGCATAAGCCCAGTTGAACAGAGCCGTGCGGACCATACCCACGTGGGGCGTGCCGGTAGGTGAAGGGCAAAAACGGACGCGGACGTCGGATGTTTTTTCAGTCATGCCCACCATCGTAGTTCAGCGCCGCATCGCCGCACCGCCCGCCCCACTTGGGGGTAGTTGAACTCCGTTTCCACTAAGGCTGAGCAGCGCCTTTCCCCCACGCTTAACGGTATTGGTTTCCATTACCTATAGTGAAAAATCTCGATCAAGAACTGAAGAAAGGTCTCCCATCGTGCTTCGTACCCGCTACGCGGCTCTGCTTACGTGCGCCGCACTCCTCGCCTCTCCCGCCACCGCCGTTGCCGGTCCCGACGACGGCAAGCACGTGTCCACCCAAACGCACATCGACTCCCCCAAGGCATTTTGGGAGGGTAATTCTCTGACTCTCAAAAGCCATTCCGCAGAAAGCAACCACGACTTAGCCGACACCGTCACCTGGGTGGGCAAAGGCTGGGACCAGAACGGAACCAACCAATACCAGTTCACGGTCCCTGAGGACCCTGCACTTTCCTTCCTCGGAAAGGCTGGCACGACCTACTACATGGCACCCGCCCGCGTACAGGGCAGCCTGGACCCAGTATGGATGGGCTTCGGTGCGGACACCGAGCTGCCTGTCGATGACTTCCGCGACAACATCGCTTCTCTCGACCTCCTCAGCGTTGATGGCCCCGGCGAGGTAGAGATGTTTGGCTACTACCCCGGCCCCGGCGGCCTGCAGCGCTTCTTCGGAACCACCGAGGGTGCCCCGCATTCTGCCTGGCTGACGAGCGGCACGCACACCCACAACTACACCGTCTTCACCAAGCCTGGGCGCTACCAGCTGACCTACCGCACCACCGCTCGCGACAAGGACGGCAAGCTCATCGCTTCCGCACCAACCACCACCTCCATCCAGGTGGGCGGTCAGCGTCCGGCTGCCGATCCAACACCGTCACTCAAGGAGCGGTTCGACAAGGCCACCGCGGGAAATGCCAGCGCACAGGACTACCGGTTGACCATCACTCCGAAGAAGTCCGGAGACAAGGACGGGGATGAGCGCCTCTCCTCCATCGACTTCACCGGCGGCAGCAACGGCACGCTCACGCTGCTGATCGACGGCTACTTCCTCACCGATCTGCCCGTGAAAGACGGTCAAGCGCACTTCGATGAGTTCCTAGGCCCAGAGTCCTCAACGATCCAGGCTGTCTACACCCCAGAGGACGGCAGCCCACGCTGGATCACCGAGGAGCTCGCCTACTCCGAGAACGCAGAGCTTTCCACCACCTCGAAGAAGTCAGCGGAGTCCTGGGCAGAGACCACCAACCCCCGCCAGCTCTCCTCCGATCAAGAGGTCTCGGTATCTAACCCGGAGCTGTCCGCGCGGGCCGTTCCGGAGGGCGAGGGCGCAACGCGCATCATCGTGGAGGCCGCCGATAAGAAGCTCGAAGGCTACGTCCATGGTGGCTTCTTCAGCAAGGGCAGCGAGCTTCCCGACGTGGAATTCGACGGAGTCATCACCCACGGCCGCGCGGAGTTTGTGGCCGGCGCAGACGCAAGCTTCAACGGCACTACCGTGCGCCTGGATATCCTTCCGCACCCGAGCATCAAGCAAGATTCCGGCAGTATCACGCTCACCGAAAACTTCTCCTTTGGGCAGAAGTACGAGGGCCGCGGCGCACTCGGCACAACCTCCAAGGCTCCCTCCACCAGCCCGGACAATAACACCAAGCCAGAGTCAGGAAAATACACCGGTACGTGCGTTGACAAGGCGGTGCTCGACCATGGCCATGTCGATATCGCTGTCACTCGTGACGGCGATACGTTCCGTACCCGGCTCAAGGATGAGACGGCCATCGTAGACAAGAAGACCGTCGAGCGCCCGCTTGATGACGTTGTCTTCGCCATCCACAACAACGCCCTGCGCCCCCGCCCGGAGGCGCTCAAGGGCAAAGACTTCAACTACCTGGGCGAGGATAAGTTCTTCCTGCTCCCCCAAACCCAAGAGCAGAGCATCATCTGGCCGGGTTATAACACCCAGGCGCTTGACTACCAGGACTACAAAGACGGCACGGTCACCCTCAACATCAAGCCCGTTGAGATGCCCGACGGCGCACAGGTGGGCCTGTTCACCACCGAAGGGTTGGGCAAGGGCTTTACTCCCTTGATCAATTCCGCCGAAGGTGACTACTCCATAGAAACCACCTTCGCCTCTCACACCCACACCAACTGGGCGTTTACGAAGCCGGGCATGTACAAGCTCGAGGTCAGCTACTCGGCCACCACTACAGATGGCAAGCAGATCACCTCTGAGCCCCAGACGCTCACCGTGGCCGCCGGCGACGCCGCGATCAAGGACTGCGTGAGCGCGAAGGGCGGAAACAAGGGCGAGGGCAACGACAAGCCTGGCAGCACCAAGCCGAACGACAACAAATCCAGCAGCGAGAAGGACATGAAGTCCTCTATGCCCAAGCTCGAGGGTTTGTGGGGCCTCGTGCTTCCCGTTGTCTTGGCCATCGTGTTTCAAGGTTTCCTCAACTTCTACAACAACCACCGCGGCCAGATTGAGTCTCGCCTCAACGGCCTGCTTCATCGCTAGAAAGGACATAGCGTGCACCGCACCACAGAGCTGCACAGAGTCACTGCTGCCCTCTGCGCCATCGCCGTGGCGCTGGCAGTCGTCTTCACGGGCCATCCGGCCCCGGCCCGCGCCGATGGCGAGGTTTTCGACACCGGACACGTTGACGCCTTTTATGTCTCCGCCCCCGGCGGTGAGCTCACCTTGTCGATGAAGGAAGACATCACCGGTAGCGGTGTCGTCCGCCCTGGCAACGATGTCGCCCTCAAAGTGGCCGAAGAGGCCTGGAGCGAGGCCACAGAGGGCATCGATGGGATTGGCGTACCGACGTATTACCTCCCCCAGACCCAGGACAGTTCGCTGCTCTGGCCGGGATGGGATACGCAAGCTGCACAATCGGCTGGCTACACAGACGTCAACTTCGAGTTCGTTGAGGTCACCGGCCCCGGTGATATCTTCGTCTTCGAAACGGCAGGCTTCGGCGATATCCAGCCTGTCACCGACGCCGGCGCGCTGGACCTAGTGTCCGGGGATGTCATCAACCAAGCCTACCCGGCACATCGGCACGTCAACTGGGCTTTTAGCGAGCCCGGTATCTACACCATGACGGTGCAGGCAGAATCCAACGGGGACACGAGTAACCAGGTCACCTATACCTGGGATGTCGGTGACGGTGACGCCGCACCCCAGGAGTCCGGCGACGGGGAACACGACACTGATGATGGTGATGGCGGTGCTGAAGACAGCGACGAAGCGCTGGGCGACGCCTCCCCTGAGCACCCTGCTGTCTCCAACTCCGGATCACGCTCTGGAGCTGGAAACGCTGGAGGAAATACCCGCGGTTCGGCATCCACTGCCGGAACCAAGAACGAGAAACAACGGGCAAGCAGCAAGGAGAGTAAAGACCGCTCCGAGCGCAAGGAAAGGAAGGAGCGCAAGCCTGCCCGCGCAGCCGACAAAGCCACGCCAGCCGCGGAGAACGTGGACACGGTCGCTGCTGCCGGCTATTACGACAGCGGGCAAAACCTACTGCCGTGGGGCATCGGAATCTTGGGCCTCGGCATGCTCGTGCTAGGCCTAGCCCTAGCACGTCTCGCACTCCTTAAGGGTCGCGACTAATGCCGCACGGAGTACGCACCCGGACGCCCCACATCGCGCTGCTCTCGGCGGTACTTATCAGCGCGTCCACGCTCAGTGGTTGCGCGAGCACCACCAGCGGGGACGATGCGAAGCTCAAGGTGGTGGCGACGACGCCGATTCTCGGGGACGTCGCCAAGCACGTGGCCGGGGACGATGCCGCGGTGACCACGTTGATTCCCGCGGGCAAGGACCCACACACCTTTGAGCCGAGCTTGCGCTCGGTGCGAGATGTCGCCAACGCGGATGTGCTGCTGGCCAATGGTTTTCTCCTCGAGCCGCAGAACCTGCTGAAGACGCTGCGGGAATCATCGGATGTGCCGGTCACCGAGGTAGCGGACCAAGCGTCCACGCGCGGGGCCCGTCTCGTGCCGTTGGTGGAAAACGTTGTTCTCGATGCCGTGTGGCTGGGGCTGCGCGTGCGCAATGCCCCGCCGGGTACAACGAGCGTCGACATGCGCCTGCTCGATGCCGAGGGGCCAGGCGATGTTGCGGCCTACGTCGTATCCACATTTGGCACGCCCGAAGCACTCTTCAACACGGCTGATGGTCGGGATGAACGCGACGATTCCACAACGCTGCCAGCCAACGCCCACACACACGTCTCGTGGGCTTTCACCAAGCCGGGCATATACCGTCTCACTTTTGGCGCAACGGATAGCTCACCGCAGGAATTCACGGTGGCCGTGGGCGTACAGCCACCTGATGGAATGACTTCCCTGGATGCGGGCCACGTAGATATCACCGCGGACCTGTCCACGGGCGAGCTCGACTTGGAGGATCAAGGCGAAGGTTTCGACCCGCGCGCCACGGCGTTGAGCATTCCCAACTCCACCCTGCAGCAGATACCACCGGACCCGGCCTACCGCTTCCTGGGGCGCTCGGGTGAAGAGACCTACCTGCTGCCTCAGGCTGTCCTGGGCAAGCACATCCATGGCGAGGTTGACCCGCACCTGTGGCACAACGCGGCCAACGGCATCAGCTATGCCGAGGTCATCGCCGAGCAACTGGCCTTGGCGGATCCATCCCACGGCGCGGAGTATCGGGAGCGCGCTCAGATCTACATCGAGCAGTTGCACGACGCGGACGCGGAGGTGCGGCGGCTCATCGAAGACATCCCGGAGCGCAATCGGCACTTGGTCACACCTCATCACGGCTATGCCTACCTGAAACAAGGTTATGGACTTGACATTGCAGGATTCGTCACCCCCAACCCGGCCATCGAGCCTTCACCGCGGGACGTCATCGCCCTGCGCCGCACGCTGGAGAATCTCCAACTGCCCGCGGTCTTCGTCGAACCTACCCAACAGGCCAGCGCCGATGTCATCCGTGAGGCTGCCGAATCCCTAGGGATCGCGGTGTGCCCCATCTACGGCGACACTCTCGATGACACCGTCCCCACGTATCTCGACCTCCTGCGATTCAACGCACACTCACTCAATCGCTGCTTAGGCAGCACCACGAAGGAAACTCATGTCTAATCGCACCATCCACACACTAGGCACGTCCCTGGCGGCAACGCTGACCGCTGCGGCGCTGGCTTTCGCGCCGGTGACTGCTTCGGCCGGTGATCTGGCCCAGGTTGTGAGCGCCGATGAAGAGGTAGCCGCACCTGGGACAGAGGCCACCATCGACCACGGTCACGTGGACCTCGGGCTACTGCTTGTCGACGGGCAGGCCCAGTTCCTCGCCCGCGACGATTCGGCAGCCACGCCGGTATGGCGTGATCCTGCTGACGTGGTCTTCGACGTCGGCGACAATGCCCAGCTCACCCTTCCGGAGGACAAAGCCTTTTCCTTTGTCGGCGCCGAGCCTGGATCGCAGGTGTGGGTCGTTCCCCAAACCGAACAAGCCGACGTGCCCTGGCTGGGCTGGAATACCCAGGCGCCTTCCTTAGAAGAAAACGTCGAACGCGGAGTAACTATGGAGTTCCTTGGACACCAGGGGCCGGGCGAATTCTCCCTCTTCCTACAGAACGGCGGCTTCGAAGAACCGCAGCTGCTGTGGTCCACCGCGACCGAGGCCGCGGACGGTTTCTGGGTGGACCTGGGCACGCACACGCACGCCAACTGGGTCTTCACCGAACCCGGCATCCACCAGGTTCGGGTCCGCATGAGCGGTGAGGGCGCGGGCGAAAGCGCGGGCAGCGAGGTGGCAGCCGAGGCCACGTTGACCTTCGCCGTCGGTGCAGGCACCGACGGCGCGCAGGCACACGCCGCACAATGGGATCCGAGCGCCGAGTTCTCAGATGCCTCGGCGGGCACCGCGGTTCCGGTGTGGGTCTGGGCGCTCGCCGGCGCGGGCCTACTCGTCCTCGTCGGGGCTGTGTTCGCGGTGCTACGCGCGAAAGGCGGGCGCCGTGGCTAATCCCTTCATCTCAATCAACGACCTAGCAGTGTCGCTCTCTGGCCGCCGAGTCATCGACGGCGCATGCTTCGACGTCGACCCCGGCGAGTTTATTGGACTTCT
Organism: uncultured Corynebacterium sp.; assembly: GCF_902489365.1. Classification (GTDB taxonomy): domain Bacteria; phylum Actinomycetota; class Actinomycetes; order Mycobacteriales; family Mycobacteriaceae; genus Corynebacterium. The sequence continues at coordinate 10,204 of NZ_CABTZR010000015.1, forward strand.
CGGACCGAACGGGGCCGGTAAGACCACGCTGATGCGCGCCGTCCTGGGGCTGGTCCCCTTCACCGGCACCATCGACGTCACCACCTCGTTGGGATACGTCCCGCAACGCCACGACGTGGAGTGGGACTTCCCCATCAGCGTGGCCAAGGCGGTGCTCAGCGGGCGCACGGGAATGGTGGGCTGGTTCCGGCGGCCGGGCCGTGCTGACAAGCAGGCTGCCCGCCGCGCCATCGAGTTGACCAACTTGGAAGAGTTCGCACAGCGCCCCATCGCGCAACTGTCCGGCGGCCAACGCCAGCGCGTCCTCATCGCCCGCGCTCTGGCCTGCGAGCCCGAGGTGCTGCTTCTCGACGAGCCCTTTACCGGCCTCGACGCTCCCAACACCGAGGAGCTACTCACTCTTTTCCAGAATCTCACCGACCAGGGAAGCAGCGTGGTCATGTCCACGCACAACCTCTCCGAGGCCGCGCATTCGTGTTCGCGCCTCGTGCTCTTTAACCGGGGGATCGTCGCGGACGGGCCCGCGGAAGCCCTGCGCCTGACCCCGCAGCCGTGGAGCGAGACCTTCGGGGTATCGGCCTCTTCACCGCTGCTCTCTGCGATTGGGGTGGCGGCATGATCGACATTTCGCTTGTTGAGTTCTTCCAGGACCTGGCCAATCCGCACCTGGACTTTTTGGCCCGCGCGGTCGGCATCTCCATCCTCGCGGCGATCGTGTGCGGGGTGGTGGGGTGCTACGTCGTGCTGCGCGGCATGGCCTTTATCGGCGATGCCGTCTCCCACGCGGTGTTCCCGGGGCTGGCTATCGCTTTCGTGCTCCAGGGCTCAGTGCTGCTCGGCGGCGCCGTGGCGGGCTGCACCGTCGCCGTGCTCATCGCATGCTTCTCCCAGCGGCGCACGGTCCGCGAGGACTCCGTCATCGGTATCTTCTTCGCCGCATCCTTTGCGCTGGGCATGGTCATTATCTCCCGGGTGGAGGGCTATACGGCCTCGCTCACGAGCTTCCTCTTCGGATCGCTGACGGGTGTCTCCCGTGCCGATCTCTACACCGCGTTCGCCGTCACGGTGCTCATCGTTGGGGCCGTGGTCTTGCTCGGCCCCCAGCTCACCGCCACGTGCCTGGACAAAGAGACTGCCCGCGCGATGGGGCTGCCCGTCTTTGCTCTGGACATCGTCCTCTACCTCTGCGTCACCGGCGCGGTGGTCATCTCTGTGGGCACCATCGGCAACGTCCTCGTGCTCGCCTTACTCATTACCCCAGCGGCCACGGCGCGGCTGCTCTGTGACTCGCTGGGGTCGATGATGATCGCCTCCGCGGCCATCGGTTCGCTCGGCAGCTTCTTCGGCATCTATCTGGCGTGGGCCATCGATCTTCCCGCTGGGGCGACCATCGTGCTGCTGCTTACTGTTTGCTTCCTCGCGGCGTGGGCGCTGTCCCCTCTTCTGCATTCTCGTCGTGCCACGGCGTCCTCCCCGCACCCCTCTGATTCAAAGGAGTCCCTGTCCGCATGAATATCCGTCCCCTCACCTTGACCGCTGCCGCCGCTATCGCCCTGAGCTCGCCGACGATGATTGCTTCTGCAGCGCCCGCTGTCGCCGCGGAGCGCGCAAGCGAGTCCTCCTGCGATGCCAGCTCTCTGCATGCCTTTAGCCGCGGGCACCAGGACCTCGCGCTGGTGGGAGATTCTGGCAACATCTCCTTTATCGCCCGCGACGATGAGTCCGGCAAGGACTACGACTCTGGCGAGTTCTACATAGAGGTCGGCAGCAACGCCGCCTTCGATGAGTCAGCCGGAAGCGATATCCCGTCGAGTGGTTGGCAGATCCCCCAAACCCAAGACCCGGCCATCCCCTGGCTTGGTTTCAACACCAGCTACCTCGACCCGGCAACCGCTGAGGGCGCTACCCTGTCGCTGACGCTGCACAGCGCACCGGAAGGCGGACGTATGGTCGGTTTCCAAAACTCCCTGGGTGCAGCACCCACCGTCCTCTTTGACTCGGAAGACCCAGACATCACCTGGAACTACCCCGATCATTTCCACAGCCACACCGGGATCATTTTCACCGAGCCAGGCGCCTATGCCGCAACCTTCACGTTTACGCTCAACGACGGCGCGGAGCATTCCATCGACGTGCCCTTCCTCGTAGGTGGATCAGACTCTGACGAGCTGTGTCAACTGGACTGGGGTGCCAGTGCCGGTGCTGGACAGGGCTCTGGTTCGGGCAGCGCGAAGAACCGTCCGCAGAAGTTGGCCAAGGAGATCAACGACACCTCCAAGTCCATCGCTCAATTAGACAAGACGATGGATAAAACCTTCAAGGAGGCCGAGACCGTCCTCAACGGTGGCAAGCCCTCCGCGGCGAGAGACGCCAAAGACTCGAAGCAGTCTGAGCGCTCCGCGCGAAGTACCGAAAAGAAGCCCGCCGCAGATGCTTCTGAAAGAAGCCAACGTCCTGAGACGCAGGGCCAGCGCGCCCCTCAGAACGGACCATCCCACACTGTGGAACAACAGAGAGATTCCACACATCGGAACACCTCGAACGGGCGCTCTGCTACTCGTGCGAAAGAGTCCGAGAGTACCGCTGCGCCCAAGAAGGAACGAAGCACCAAGCATGCCGCCGCGGCGCAGCGCCCCGCCCCGGGCACGGAGGAACAGCAGGCTGGAAGCGCAAACATCCAGGCTATGAGCTATGGCGCACCGATGGCCGGCTTCTGGGCGGGCTTCCTTGCGGGCATGGGTTCCCTTGCTCTTCTCCTCGGTATTGGGCTGTTCATCGCTGTGCAGTTCTTCCGCCCGCGCAACCGCGACTAGTCCCCTAAGGGCGGGCACCCCGCATAAGGAGTGGATCTGGTTTCGGTAAGAAGGAAAGAAGGAACTAGAGTTATTCCTTATGTGTGAAAACAGACCCTCCACCGCCCCCGACTTCCTCCTGTCCCGCGCGACTGGGTCTGTGCGTACCCAAGGTTCGGCTGCGACCTTCAGCGATGTCGATGCCGCCGTAGCCCAGCTGCGTGCGGGCACAGTTCCGATGATCGTCGGCGCGCTTCCCTTCCACAAGGGAGATCCGGCCGCCTTGACAGTCCCGCGCAGCATTATCCGCGAGGACGGACCGCTCGAGCCGCACGCCTACTACCGCAGCGGCACGCTCAACGCGCGGGTTACCGGTTTCGATCCGGAACCGGAGGAACACCTGCGCCGCATTGAAGCAGCCATCGCCACCATCGAAGCCTCCAAGCTGGACAAGGTAGTCCTCGCCCGCGCCGTTGACATTGAGTTCAACGCCCCTGTCGATCCGCTCCTCGTCGCCGCGCGGCTGATCGACCTGTCCTCCCATCGCGATGGTTTCATCACCGACCTCACCCCGGCGGGACGACCCGGAGCGATGCTCGTGGGCTCTTCCCCGGAGGTGCTCATCAAGAAGCAGGGTTCAACGGTCACGGCCTTCCCCCTGGCCGGATCCGCGCCCCGGCAGGCGGATAAAGCACGCGACATCATGGCAGGTCAGGACCTGCACAATTCCGAGAAGGATTTGCGCGAGCATGCCTTCGTCGTGGACCATATCCGCCGGATTCTGCAGCCGCTGTGCGCGACCCTTGACGCCCCCACCACCCCGCAGCTGACCTCCACGAACGAGATGTGGCATCTGGGAACCCCGATTGCGGGAACACTGAAGAATTCGGACATCACCGCGCTCGAACTCGCGGAGCTGGTCTACCCCACCCCCGCTATCTGCGGCACCCCCACCGAAGCTGCGCAGGCGCTCATCGAAACTGCTGAGACCGACCGCGGCTTCTACGCCGGAGCAGTTGGCTGGTGCGATGATTCCGGTGACGGCGAATACATGGTGGCCATCCGCTGCGCAGAGGTCGCGGGCGATGGCCTGTCCGCCCGCGCGTGGGCGGGCGGAGGAATCGTTGTGGATTCCGACCCGACGGCCGAGCTTCAGGAAACCACGGCGAAGCTGCGCACTATCCTCCGCGCGCTCAACCTCTAGAGCAGCGCCTAAGCGCGCTCAATCGGGTTGGTCAGGCTGCCCACACCAGGGATCTCAATTTCGATGGTATCGCCCGGAACCATCGGGGCCGTACCCGCCGGGGAGCCGGTGGTGATGACATCGCCCGGCAGCAGGGTGTAGGACTGCGAGATCTCAGCGATAACATCGCCCATCTTCACAATCATCTGGTCGGTGTTGGAGTCCTGCTTCTGCTCGCGCTGGCCATCGTGCGTGAGGTACGCGTTGATCTTCTGATCGTCAAGATTGATGCAGTCCAGGTCCGTCTCAATCCACGGGCCCAGCGGGCAGAAGGTGTCGATGCCCTTCGCGCGTGCCCACTGGCCATCCTGGAACTGCAGGTCACGCGAAGAAACATCGTTACAAATGGTGTAGCCGACGACGTGGTCGCGCCACTTCTCTGGGTCGATATTCTTCGAGACCTTGGAGATCACCACGGCGAGCTCGCCCTCGAACTCCACGTTGGTGGCGAACTCCGGAATCTTGATGGGCGCACCCGGGCCAATGACCGCGGTGGAAGGCTTGATGAAGATCGTCGGCGGCAGGTGCTCGGCAGACTCCTTGAAGACCTCCGCCACGTGGTCGGCGTAGTTGCGGCCGAGCGCTACGACCTTGGTCGGCAGGGTCGGCGCCAGCAAGCGCGCCTCACTCAGCGGCCACTCGCGGCCAGTGGGCTCCGGTGGCGTAAACGGGGTGCCGGAAATTTCCTTGGCCACCAGCTGATCCAGCGGGGCGTCGGCGGGACCATCGATGATGGCAAAACAGATACCTTCGGTGTGAGCAATTCGTCCTAAACGCATAACGGCCATACTACTCGCAAGGATTTTTAACTCACGATCAGGGGTCTGCAGTAAAGGTTGCAAAGAAAGCATTGTCTATCTCAGCGCTGGACGACGTCCCCCAGGGTCACCGCTCGCGTGCTCCCCCGCTGCGCTAGGTATAGCTCTGCGCAAGCCAGGGCGTCGCTGAGCGCATTGTGGCTACCATAGCGCGGCAGACCATAGCGCTCACGGACGCGGGGAAGGCGTAGGTCCTCGCCGCGCGGGTAGGTGCCCATGCGCTCCATGTGGCGCCGCTCCAACGCAAAGGTATCCACCACGCTCAGCCGCGGGCGCTCTCCGAACACCGCGCGGGATGCCGCCTCAATGAATCCCACCTCCAGCGCTGCGAAATGCGCGAGCAACGCGCGTCCCTGCACCGCCTGGCGCAACTGCTCCATAGCGCTCTCCAACTTCTCGCCGGCATCGATGACGTTTTGAGTCAGCAGGTGGACATGCGCGTCGTCGGCCACCTGCGCGCCGCGCACCACGATATATCCAGCACCAGATAAATCGATGGTGTTCCCATCAACCGGAACCCAGCCGATAGAGACAATCTTGCCCGTGCGGGGGTTAAGGCTGGTCGTCTCCATGTCCACGGCCAGCAAGCCCACGTCATCAAGGCATGTGGTGCGCGGGGGCGCGCCCCAATCCGCCCGACGGCTCCAGCGATTCCACATCTAGATATTCCTCACTGGGTACTTGGTCGCGAGGGCATTCTGCATCGACTTGATCGCCCGGAAGGCATCGCGCAGGTGCTCGCGTTCCATGCGCCCCAGGCCCTTGGGGTCGATGTTGTAATTGGGCTGCTGACCCTCGCGCAGCTGGTGGGCTTGGTGTTGGAAGGAGAGGGAGCGTAGGTAGTCGAAGGCGTCGAGAAGCTCCTGCGCTCCCTGTTGGCTCACCGCGTTACCGGCGGCTTCCCTGAGACGCTGGCGGGTATCCACCACCGTCGAACCGGAAGCCAAGGCGAAGAGCCGGGCCATCTGCACGATTCCCGCAGTACCGCCCTTCTTGATGTCGAGGGTGTTGGCGTAATCGCCATCGCGCTCCACCACCAGCCCCCGGAAGAAGGTTAGCGGCGGCTCGCGGCGCGCTGCCAAGCTGGCCAGGTGCGCGTGCAGGCGCGTTGCCCCTTTACCCATTTCTACGGCAGCAGTGTGGACTTCCCGGCCCAGCTCCTCGCTGCCATAGAGCACACGGAAATCGAAGAAGATTTGCGCGTTGAGCAGCGCCTCCGGTTGGGGCTCTCGGATCCACCTGCGGAAGGTGTCGATCCAGTGGGTCCGGGCCATCCGCCATTCTTCGTTCATCGCCATCATGTTGCCGGGGCAGAGAACTTGGCCGGCGTCGGCAAGCCCCTCGCAGACGAAGGAGCTGAGCTGTGCAAAGTAGTTGCCGTGTACCGCGGCATCGTAGTCATCAGCAAGGACCAGAGCATTGTCCTGATCCGAGGCGAGCGCCATCTCCCGTCGGCCCTGCGAACCAACGGCCACGAAGGCATACTCGACTGGCGGAGGTCCAAGTTCCTCCTCGGCCAGCGTGCACAGTCGGCGGGCCACGGCATCGGCGGCGAGCGTGACCAGGCTGGAGGCTTCCGCCGGGGTGGAGCCACGCTCCACGTAACGCCCGGCCAAGCGCGTGGCTTCCTGAAAAGCCCCACGAAGCTCAGCGGCACTGCTGCGCCGTGAGAGGTCCGCGGTGAGGTAGAGCGGGTCGTTATGGAGCAGACGCGTAACGTCCGACTGCGTGACGATGCCCTGCAATGCGCCCTCGGTGACCACCGGCAGGTGGTGGATACCTCGCTCGGCCATGTGCAGCAGCGCCTCCATGGCGGGGGCATCGGCAGATACCGTCAGCGGGTTGGGCGTCATGATCTCCCCTACCGCCTGGCCGGGATCGCGGTGAACGGCGAGCACGCGCGAGCGCAGATCGCGGTCCGTCACGATGCCTTTAAGGCGGGTGCCGTTCTGGTTCCCAGGCTCCACGACGAGGAGCGAGGACACACTCCGGTCTGTCATCATCCCAGCGGCTTGCGCGATCGTTGTGGTGGGCGGAGCGGTGAGCACGTCGGTGCGGATAAGGTCCTGCAGCGGCGTGCGGAGAACATCCGTCGGTGCGGAATCGGACTGCTCCCGGGCTGCTGCCCGGATCTGGCGCGACTTGGCCGAAAAGAACCGTGCGATGTCTGGGTTGCGGTGGGCGCACTCGCTAAAAGCTTGCTGTGGCAGGGTGAATACCAGACTGTCTTCGACCGCGATCATCTCGTAGACGGAAACCGGCTCACCCTGCAGCGTGGAATAGCCGAAGGTCAGCCCAGGTTCGCGACGATCGAGGAGGACGCCATCCTCCCCCAGGACATCTATTGCCCCAGTGCGGATGATGTGTAGGAACGCGTTTTCTTCCCCGAGCCTGACGGGGATGTCCCCGCGGCGCAGGTAGATCATGCTCAGTTGTGAGGACAGCGCGGTGAGCTCTTCCTCCGGTAGGCGGGAGAAAGGCTCGTGCTGTGCGAGGAAACTAGTGACCTCGTCTATTTCGACGCTCATGCGCCAACCATACAGTGCTAGGCGCTCAGCGCGGAGGCGATTCGGTCACCAATTTCGGTGGTCTTCGGCTGCGCGTCCCCGCGGGAGGAGACGTCGGCAGCAACGGCCTCTTCGATGCGCACAGCGTTGTCCTCGTCACCGAGGTGGCGCAGTAGCATCGCTGCCGAGAGGATCGCCGCGGTCGGATCCGCAATCCCCTTGCCCGCGATGTCCGGGGCAGAGCCGTGGACCGGCTCGAACATGGAGGGGTTAGCACCGGAGGCGTCAATGTTTCCGGAGGCGGCCAAGCCGATGCCACCGGTGACAGCACCGGCCAGGTCAGTCAGGATGTCACCGAAGAGGTTATCGGTCACGATGACGTCGTAGCGAGCGGGATCGGTGACCATGTAGATGGTGGCGGCATCGATATGGTTGTAGTCCACGGTGACCTCCGGGAACTCCTGTGCCACCTCGTTCACAGTGCGCTGCCACAGCCCACCGGCGTTGACCAAAACATTGGTCTTGTGCACCAGCGTGACATGCTTGCGGCGGGACATCGCACGCTCGAAGGCATCGCGCACCACGCGCTCAACGCCGTAGCGGGTGTTCTGGGAAACCTCCGAAGCCACCTCGTGCTCGGTGCCCTCGCGCAGCGTGCCTCCGTTGCCGCAGTACAGGCCTTCGGTGCCTTCACGAACGACGACAAAGTCGATATCGCCCGGGTTCGCCAGCGGCGAGGTAGAAGTCGGGTACAGCTTGGAGGGACGCAGGTTAACATGGTGATCGAGCGCAAAACGCATCTTCAGCAGCAGGCCGCGCTCCAAGACGCCGGGCGGAACCTCACCGGGGGCGCCAATCGCACCAAGCAGGATGGCGTCGTGCTCGCGCAGGGAGGCCAGGTCGGCGTCGGTAAGCAGCTCTCCGTTGCGCAGGTAGCGTCGAGCACCTAGGTCATAGTCGGTCACCTCAATGTCCTCGCGCACCGCGCGCAGAACCTTGAGCGCCTCCGCGGTTACCTCGGGGCCAATGCCGTCGCCGCCTATCACTGCAAGTTTCATTTTGTGGGATTCCTTTCTCACATATTGGATACTTGTGAGAGTACCACCCTCATGCCTTCCATGAAGCCGAAACCCCCTGAAGAACCAAGGCTGGCTCTGCAGGGGGCGGTGGGCTCCACTGAGGTGCGGTGTGGATTAGGCATCCAAATCGAGCTGGTGGCAGGTAGCCCCCAGCGCCGCGTTGATCTCCTCAACGAGCTCCTCCGGTACCTCACGCTCGACGCGCAGAATAAGCACAGCGTCAGAGGCGTCCTTACCCTGGGTCAAGGCGGCGGCGACAATGTTGATGCCGGCAGCGCCCAGCTTGGTGCCCACTGTGCCCAACGCACCCGGGGCGTCCTTGTAGGAGAAGAAGAGGTTGCGGCCGGTAGCGCGCATATCGACGCCGCGACCGTTGATGCGGATAATCTTCTCCACCCCGTCGATGCCGGTCAGGGCACCGGTCAACTGCGATACCTTACCGTTGGGGCCAATCACCCTGACGCGGACCGAGGAGCGGTGGCCCTTCGATTCGACGTTGGTCTTCACGTCCACGGTCACGCCACGGCTTTCGGCGATCTTCATTGCGTTGACGAAGGTGACCGCCTCCGAGACCACGCCGGAAAACAGTCCACGGACAGCGGACAGACCAAGAGCCGAGACGTCCTCGTTGGCCAGCTCACCGCAGGCCTCGACCTCCACGGCAACCGGCGCTGCATCCAGCAGGTTGCCGGCTACCAAGCCCAGCTTGCGGGTCAGGTCCAACCAGCCGGCGACTTCCTCGCCGACCCGGCCGCCTTCAACGTTGACGGCATCCGCGACGAACTCACCGGCCAGTGCCTTCAAAACGGAGGCGGCGACGTCGGTACCGGCGCGATCCTGCGCTTCGACCGTGGATGCGCCCAAGTGCGGGGATACGGTAACTTGCGGAAGCTCAAACAGCGGGGAATCGGTGCAGGGCTCTGAAGCATAGACGTCGAAGCCTGCGCCGCGGTGGTGGCCGGACTTGATGGAGGCAGCTAGCGCTGCTTCATCGACGAGACCGCCGCGGGCAGCATTGATGATGATCTGGCCCTTCTTGGCCTGCGCCAAAAGCTCGGCATCGAACATGCCGGCGGTCTCCGGGGTCTTGGGCAGGTGGATCGTCACAAAGTCAGAGCGGGACATGAGCTCCTCAAGGCTCACCAGCTCCACACCCAGCGCTGCCGCACGGGCCGGGTTGGCATAAGGATCGTGCGCGATGATGGTGGTCTCAAAGGCCGCCAGGCGCTGGGCAAAGAGCTGGCCGATGTGTCCGAAGCCCACAATGCCGATGGTCTTGCCATACACCTCGACGCCCTTGAAGGACGAGCGCTTCCACTCGCCTTGGCGAAGAGACTGATCCGCCGCCGGCACCTGGCGCGCGGTGGCCAGAAGCAGGGCGATGGCCTGCTCGCAGGCGGAGTGGATGTTGGAGGTCGGCGCGTTGACGACCATGACTCCGCGCTCGGTGGCGGCTGGGATGTCAACATTGTCCAAGCCAACGCCAGCACGGCCGACGATCTTCAGGTTCTCTGCGGCGGCCAAAACCTCCGCGTCCACGGTCGTGGCGGAGCGGACGAGGAGCGCATCGGCCTCAGGCACTGCGGCGAGAAGTTCCTCGCGGTTTGGGCCATCAACCCAGCGAACCTCAACGGTGTCACCGAGGGCATCAACAGTGGATTCGGCAAGCTTATCGGCGATAAGTACGACCGGCTTCGACATAACTTCCTTTACTAGTCAGAATTGGAGATGCCGAGAAGTGTAGTTTATTCTTTCCAGCCCTGAGTGATTTTATGCGTGAATTCTGTCACTGAACCGAATTCTGGTCCGAGGGCCACGATAGGCCCCTCCGACAGCCCTGCCGTTAACGCCGCGCCGGCCTTCGTCGCCGACGGATCCGGATCGGTCATGACGAACACCGTGCCACCGTAGGCAGTGGCGTTAACCACGTTGGCTAGAGGGCTTTCCGCGGTCGCCACAATGACCGGCGCCATTTGTGCGTCGCGGCGCGCCTGGGCTGGAATAGCCGGCATCTTTTCCTTCGTTATGTGCTGCGGCAGGGGCTCCCAGGCGGCCTTGAGCTCCGTCTTCGTGGAGGAATCCAAGTGCGCAATGTTGTCAACCATGCGCTCACGTTTCATGACCACCTTCGATGTGAAGCGAAAAGCGGTGTACTCCCCCAGTGCCTTAGTGTTTCCTGGGTCGTGGATAACCTCACGTTGCCCGTTCTGGCTAGCCCACGGAACGTTACCGATAACGAGGAGCTGGTCTACGTCGAGATCAGCGAGCAGCTGTGAAATCTGCGGGCGAATCGACGCATCATACGTCACCATGGGCACGCGCTGGGACACGCTCAACGTCGCCGCGCGCAGGGCCGCGGCGTCCGTCTCTTCGGCAAGGATCAGAGTATTGCTCTCCTTGAAGAACAAGCGCGCAGAGTCAATGCCCCAGCGGTCCCCCACCACGGTGACCTCGTTGGCGAATTGGGGGTCGATAAGCCGCAAGCGGTTCTCCTCGCTCGCGCGGGCTAGGTCGATGTCCGCTTCGGGGATGGCGGTGATGTCCTGCGTGAGGATCGGCTCGCCCCGCCCCAGCGAGGAACAGCCTGCAGCGCCCAGGCCCGTCATGGCTAACAGCGCTGCGACGGATAGGGCTGGCATCCCTGCCAGCGGTGAAACCTTAGCGCACAAAGGCCTGCGGGCCCTCCTCGCCGCCGGAAAGGTTCGCCTCATCCACGTCGCGCACCACCTGCTTATTGAGTGCGTATTCGACGATGCCGACAAAGCGCTCGCGGCGATCGGCGAAGAACTGGTGCGCGGTCTTCGCAGTCAGCAGCTCCGGTTCTAAGTCGTGGGAGGCCAACACACTATCGAATTCGGCATCCTCCATGATCGACTTCGACTGCACGCGCGGCAGATAGCGCTCCGGCGAATGCCCGTCCAGGACTACCTCAGTGCGCTTGCCCATCGGCGTGCGGTTGAGCACGGAGTTTGCCAACACGCCGCTGATACCGTGGCGCTCACACCAGCGGAGCGGAAAGACGGGGAAGAAGCCCGGCTGCAGCTCCTCGAAGCTATGACGATTGAAGGCGCGCCCCGTCCGCCAATCTTTAGCGCCGCGGGCCATGAGCAGAGCGTAAAGGCCGTGCCATACGCCGTCGTTCTCCCCCACGGACAGCAAGCGGGACTCGCGGAAGGAAGCATCGCGCACCGTCTTCGGGACGTCCTCGGTATCGCCGGCGACCCAGGAGGTCACCTCGTCAACATCACGGGCAGCGCGCAACTTGACGGCCGAGGAACCGTAGAGCTCACCAAAGACACCGCTCCAGAACCACTGGTTGAGGCGGTCCCAGGATTCCTGGCTGGATAGCACGCCCTTCTTCTCAGCCAGACGTGCCAAGATGACCGCCAGCGGGATGATCTGCTCGGAATAGGGAACCTGCTCCAGGGACAGGATGCAGCGCTCAGCCAAGAACTCGGCGACCTCACGGAAGGTAATCACGAGGGTCTCCGCGGCCTTGCGGTATTCAGCGAGCGTCAGTTGCAGGATGTCCTCCCGCTGACCACCGGCATTGCCCTTCTCCCCCGACACCAGCAAAGACACGGCCGAGAGAAACTCGTTGCGGCCAATGCCATCGAGCGCCGGGAAAGAACGCAGCTGCTTCTCGACGGCCGCCCAATCCTCCGCCAGGTGGAAGTCCGGGTCCTCGGAGGCAAAGACAGCCGTGAGCAGATCGAAGACATCCATCTGCAGACCAGCGGAGTTTACCTGCGCAAAGATCGAGCCGATGCCGGCGCTTGCTGTCTCCCGGGACAGGCGGATCATCGGCACGGTGTAACCAGACAGTGGGCGCAGAATGCGGTTGTTGAAGGCTGCAACCACATCACGGGTGGCACCATCGTTGGCGGCTGCGAGCTCGAAGAGCATGCTGGTGCCTTCCTCGCTCAGCAGGGCTGAGACCGGGATGCAGCACTCCTCGATTGCGGCCTCGCGGGTGTTCAAGGAACCTTCGATATCCGGCGCGAAGTGGGAGCGCAGCTCGCCATGCTGGTTGACGGCGAAAACGGCCTCGTCCGGCATGATGTCCTCCGAGGTCGCTATGCGCAGGTCCACGTAGTACTTGCGGGAGACCTTCTTGGAACGAAAATCAGTGGTATCGACGAAGCCCTCGCCGCGGAAGCAGTGATACAAGGTGGTAAGGCGCTGCTGCCCATCAAGCAAGAGCAGGCCCGGGTTCACCCCGGTATCCGGAGCACCAGCCAATGGGCGGGGGCGGAAGCGCATGGTTTCGTTGCGGGTATCCAAGGCCATGAATGCGCCGAGCGGGTAGCCGCGCAAGACGGTGACGATCAGCGATCTAATGCGGTCCTCATCCCAGGCATAGGAGCGCTGGAAATCTGGAAGCTGAATATCACCGCGATCGATACGAGCGAAAAGGTCATTAAGGTCATAGCTTGGCGTAGAGAAACCCATGGCCTCGAGCCTACCGCCAAATGTGGGAACGTGCCCGTTTGTGCGCGAACATCACATTGCGGGCACGAAGACCTGGGTAACGAAAACTCCCGCCAGCCGGTGGCCAGCGGGATTGCTCAGATCCAGTGCGATTTAGGCAGTTGCGTCCAGCGGATTCTTTACCCAGCTCATGAGATCGCGCAGCTTCTCACCGGTCTTCTCGATCTCGTGATCGTTGTAGCTGGCGCGCAGCTCCTCCAGCTCCTTGTTGCCGCCCTCAACGTTGGCGATCAGGCGCTTGGTGAAGGTTCCGTCCTGAATGTCGGACAGGATGTCCTTCATGCGCTTCTTGGTGTCGGCGTCGATGACGCGCGGACCAGAAATGTAGCCGCCGAACTCTGCGGTATCGGAGACCGAGTAGTTCATGTTCTTAATGCCGCCCTCGAACATGAGGTCAACAATGAGCTTCAGCTCGTGCAGGCATTCGAAATAGGCCATCTCCGGCTCATAACCGGCTTCCACCAGCACCTCGAAACCGACCTTCACGAGCTCCTCGGTGCCACCGCACAAAACGGCCTGCTCACCGAAGAGGTCGGTGACGGTCTCGGCCTCGAAGGTGGTCGGGATAACGCCAGCGCGGGCACCGCCGATGGCTGCGGCATAAGACAGGGTCAGCTCGCGGCCCTCGCCCTTCGGATCCTGCTCGGTAGCGATCAGGCAGGGCACGCCCTTGCCATCGACAAACTGGCGGCGGACCAGGTGGCCCGGCCCCTTCGGCGCAACCATACCGATGGTGATGTTCTCCGCCGGCTTGATCAGTTCGAAGTGAATGTTGAGGCCATGGCCGAAGAACAGAGCGTTGCCGTCCTCCAGGTTCGGCTCAATGTCCTCGGTGAAGATGGTCGCCTGGGACGTATCAGGGGCTAGCAGCATGATAACGTCAGCCCACTTGGAAGCCTCAGCGTTGCTCAGGACCTTAAAGCCCGCCTCTTCCGCCTTCTCGCGGGACTTGGAACCCTCGCGCAGGCCGATCGCCACCTCAACGCCAGAGTCACGCAGGTTCATTGCGTGGGCGTGGCCCTGGGAGCCATAGCCAATGATGGCGACCTTGCGGCCCTGGATGATGGACAGGTCGGCATCGGAATCGTACAGAGTCTCAATAGCCATGTTCTTGTTCCTTCTCTCTGTGGTTCGTCGTCACTACTCAGCGAATAGTGACGTGGTCTACTGAATTTGTATCACATTTTGGGACACAATGTCCACAATGTGAGATTATTTATTTGCTCGGTGCCATCGCCTTCGGGCCACGCCCCAGCGCGACGTTTCCGGACTGCACTAGCTCACGAATACCGAAGGGCTCGAGGACGTCGAGAAGCGCCTGCAGCTTGCCGGGCGTTCCGGTAGCCTCGACCACCACGGACTCCGGCGATACATCCACGATGCGCGCGCGGAAGATGTTCACCGCATCGACCACCTGGGGGCGGTTGGAGTTATCCGCAGCCACCTTGACCAGCATGATGGAGCGCGCAATCGTGTTCTCTTCCTCGAGCTCAACCACTTTGAGCACCGGGACGATTTTGTTGAGCTGCTTCGTCACCTGCTCGATGATGACCTCGGAGGCATCCACGACGATGGTCAGGCGGTTAATGCCCTCCGTCTCGGTCCGAGCGGACACCAGCGAAATGAGGTTATAGCCACGGCGGGTGAACATGCCGGTCACGCGGGAGATGATGCCCTCAATATCCTGAACCCGAACGGAGAGGATGTGTCGGGTGATGTCGTCTTTAGCCATTATTTTCGGCCTCCTCGAGAGATTCGTGGATGTCGGCCGGTTCCTCGGCCGCTGACTCATTGTCATCAAACAGCGGGCGCAAGCCCAGGGCGTACTGGATTTCCTCATTCGAGGCACCACCGCCAATCATCGGCCACACCTGGGCGTCATGCCCGACGATGAAGTCAATGACCACCGGACGGTCATTAATTGAGCGCGCACGCTCAATAGCGGGGCCAATTTCTTCTGCCGTGGTTACGCGAATGGACTCGCAGCCCAGGGCCTCGCTGAGCTTGACGAAGTCGGGGACGTACTCATCGTGCTCACGCAGCTTGGTATTCGAATATTTATTGTCATAGAACAGCGTCTGCCACTGGCGCACCATGCCCAAGTTGCCGTTGTTAATGACAGCCACCTTGATGGGGAATCCCTCCACCGCAGCGGTGGTGAGTTCCTGGTTGGTCATCTGGAAGCAGCCATCGCCGTCAATCGCCCAGACTTCACGCTCCGGGCAGGCGGCCTTAGCACCTAGCGCTGCAGGTACGGCGTAGCCCATCGTGCCGGCGCCACCGGAGTTGATCCAGCTGCGCGGGTGCTCGAAGTCAAGGAACTGCGCCGACCACATCTGGTGCTGGCCCACGCCCGCACAGTAGATGGCCTCCGGGCCAACAATGGAGCTGAGTTGCTGAATAACCTCTTGCGGGTTGAGCAGGCCGTCCGACGTCGGCTCGAAACCGCGCGGGTAGCGGCGCTGCAAATCTCCCAAGTACTCCATCCAGTCGCCGAGGTTCGGAACGTCCAACTCCGCATCGTTGGCATAAGCCTTGGTCAGGCGAAGGAGCACCTCGCGCGCATCACCCACGATGGGGACGGCAACCTCACGGATCTTGCCGATCTCGGCCGGGTCGATGTCAGCGTGGATGACCTCGGCGTTCGGAGCAAAGGTATCGGTATCACCGGTCACGCGGTCATCGAAACGCGCGCCCACGGCGATAATAAGATCCGCACGCTGCAGCGCCGCCACCGCCGGCACCGTACCGTGCATTCCGGGCATGCCCATGTGCTGCGGATGGTTATCCGGGAAGGCACCGAGCGCCATAAGCGTGGTCACCACCGGGATGCCGGTCAACTCAGCAAACTCGCGCAGCTCGCGGGAAGCCTCGGCCTTGATGACGCCGCCGCCAACGTAGAGCACCGGACGTTCGGCGCGCGCGATGCGCTGGACAGCCTGGGTGATCTGGCGCGGGTGCGGGGTCGTGGTGGGCTTATAACCCGGCAGGTCCGGCATCACCGGGCCGGAGTACTCCATCAGGGCGTTCTGGACGTCCTTCGGGATATCCACGAGGACCGGGCCCGGCCGTCCGGTGGAAGCTAGGTGGAAGGCGGCAGCAATAGCTCCCGGGATGTCCTCTGCATTGGTGACGATGAAGTTATGCTTCGTAATCGGCATGGTCACACCGCGGATATCGGCCTCTTGGAAGGCGTCGGTGCCCAGCAAGGAGCTGCCCACCTGACCGGTGATGGCCACGACCGGAACGGAGTCCAGGTTGGCGTCCGCCAGCGGGGTCACCAGGTTGGTGGCACCTGGACCGGAGGTAGCAATCATGACGCCGACTTTTCCGGATGCTTGGGCATAGCCTTCGGCTGCGTGACCGGCCCCCTGCTCGTGGCGGGTGAGCACGTGGCGCAACTTCGTTGATTCGAAGAGGGCGTCGTAAAGCGGAAGCACGGCGCCACCCGGAATGCCGAAGACCAGCTCGGTTCCGAGATCTTCGAGGGTGCGGACAATGGCGTGTGCGCCCGTGATGCGCTCGGGCGCCCGCTGTGGCGGAGTGGAAGCTGTCACGGTTGTTGTGCTCCTTCAGTGGGGATGGATATCGGAGAGATCATCCAACGAATAACGCCCCCGCTGTCCTTCCTGGGTGTGAAGGTAACGGGGGCGCATGCTGGTCGACGTCACTAGTGGACTCGCTACGGCTCGCGCCGCCCGGGTACTACTACGAGGTGAAGTCGAATAATGATCATGGGATAAACTGTACACTGATAGAAACGTCACCGCAGGCCTTTACCCCCATTTTTGGGATCTTTTTCTCATTTTGCGAGATTGCACAGGTGGGGCGGTTCGCCACCGCACCACAACGTCAATTACGATGACCCACTATGACGTCCTCACACCCGCAGAACGCATCTTCTCGCGCCGAACACCCCACGGCCGAAACGTTCAAGCCCACCCGCGAACACCTCCTCGGCATCGGCATCCTCGCCGCCATCGCTTTTCTCAGCATTGGCTGGGCCCCGAAATACCTCTTCTGGATCCTCATCTTCCCGGTGCTGGCCATCTGGTGGGTCCTGCGTGCCCGCACCACCGTGGACACGAAGGGCATCCACATCACTTATGGCTTCCGCGGCCCCAAGGACATCGCGTGGAAGGACTTTAAAGGCATCGGTTTCCAACGCTCGAAGGCCTACGCTCGCACCAGCAGCGGCGACAATCTCAACCTGCCGGGCGTGACTTTTAACTCTCTCCCCCGCCTTGCCGCCGCTTCCAACGGGCGCATCCCCGACGCCCTGACCGCTGGCCGCGAAGCCGCCGATGACAAGGTCGTCATCGTCCACCGCGATGGCCAACAGATCCTCCTCACCAAGGAGGAATACGCCGAGTACCTCAAGAAACACCCCGAACTGAAGGATTAACCATGTACCCTCTCCGCTCTAAAGTCACCACCGTTGGCCGTCAGGCATCCGGTGCGCGCGCGCTGTGGCGCGCTACCGGATCCAAGGAGAGCGACTTTGGCAAGCCGATCGTTGCCATCGCCAACTCCTTTACCCAGTTCGTCCCCGGCCACGTCCACCTCAAAAACGTCGGCGACATCGTGGCCGATGCCGTCCGCGAAGCCGGCGGCGTGCCCAAAGAATTCAACACCATTGCTGTCGACGATGGCATCGCCATGGGCCACGGCGGCATGCTGTACTCCCTGCCGTCGCGTGAAATCATCTCCGACTCCATCGAGTACATGGTCAACGCCCACACCGCCGACGCCCTGGTGTGCATCTCCAACTGCGACAAGATCACCCCGGGCATGTTGAACGCGGCCCTGCGCCTCAATATCCCCACCATCTTCGTCTCCGGTGGACCGATGGAGGCCGGCAAGGCCGTCGTCGTCGACGGCGTAGCACACGCACCGACGGATCTGATTACAGCCATCACGGCGTCGGCCAGCGATGCTGTCTCCGATGAAGGCCTGGCTCAGGTGGAGGAATCCGCCTGCCCCACCTGCGGTTCCTGCTCCGGCATGTTCACCGCCAACTCCATGAACTGCCTCACCGAGGCGCTCGGCTTGGCCCTGCCGGGCAATGGCACCACGCTGGCTACCCACAGCGCCCGCCGCGATCTCTTCGAGCAGGCCGGTCGCACCATCGTGGACCTGTGCCGACGCTATTACGGCGAGGAAGATGATGCGGTCCTCCCGCGCTCTATCGCCAGCAAGGAAGCTTTCAGCAACGCCATGGCACTGGACATGGCCATGGGTGGCTCCACCAACACCATCCTCCACACGCTGGCCGCCGCGCAGGAGGGCGAGGTGGACTTCACTCTCGAGGACATCAACGAGATCTCCTACCGCGTCCCCTGCCTGTCCAAGGTGGCACCCAACGGCACCTATCACATTGAAGACGTGCACCGCGCTGGTGGTATCCCCGCCATCCTGGGCGAGCTGCGCCGTGCCGGTCACTTGAACTTGAAGGTCCACACCGCGCTCTACGACAACGCCGAAGAGTGGCTCGACGATTGGGATATCCGCGGCGGCAAGGCCACCGACGCTGCCCGCGAGCTTTTCTTTGCCGCCCCCGGCGGCGTGCGCACCACCGAGCCTTTCAGCCAGTCCAACCGCTGGGATGAGCTCGACACCGACGCGGCCAATGGCTGTATCCACGACGCCGAGCACGCTTTTTCCTCCGATGGCGGCCTGGTCGTCCTGCGCGGCAACCTCGCCCCCAACGGGGCCATCGTCAAGGCTGCCGGCGTGGAGGAAGAGCTCTGGACCTTTACTGGTCCCGCCCGCGTGGTGGAGTCCCAGGAGGAGGCTGTTTCCATCATCCTCAAGAAAGAAGTCCAGCCCGGCGATGTCATCGTCATTCGCTACGAGGGCCCCGCAGGTGGTCCCGGAATGCAGGAGATGCTGCACCCGACTTCCTTCCTCAAGGGCTCCGGCCTTGGCAAGGCCTGCGCCTTGATTACGGATGGCCGCTTCTCTGGCGGCACCTCCGGCCTCTCCATCGGTCATATCTCCCCTGAGGCAGCCCACGGCGGCCTCATCGGCCTGGTGGAAAACGGGGATCCCATCACCATCAACATCCGCGAGCGCCAGCTCTCCCTCGACGTGGACGAAGAGGTCTTGGAACGCCGTCGCGCCACCGAGGAGCAACGCGAGAAGCCCTGGACGCCGAAGGACCGCAACCGCCCGGTCACCAAGGCCCTGCGCGCCTACGCCAACATGGCCACGTCCGCCGACCGTGGTGCGGTGCGCGTGGTTGATGGCTACGTCAATTAGAGTATGGGGCGATGAATTTCGCCACTAACGCCGCACGGCGCACACTCCTGACCGCCGCCGGGCTCATCATTGGCCTGGTGGGCGTCATCCGCCATGTCCTCCACACGGACTTCCCGGTGGACATGATCATCTACCGTGAGGGCGTCCGCGCCTTTATGGAAGGCCGCTCGGTCTACTCGGATCCGATGTACGCCGGGGACTTGGCGCTCCCCTTTATCTACCCGCCCTTCGGGGCGCTAGTCATGGTTCCGCTCACCGCCTTCGACTGGATGAGTGACGCCCTGGCGGGCGATATCATGATCGTCCTCTCGGACGCCCTAGTCTTTGCCTGCCTCTACGCGATCTTCCGCGCGCTCAAGGTGCCGCACCTGTGGCCCACCGTGGCGATCGCGTGGGCCGCGGCCATGTTCTTTGAACCCATCCGCCTCAACAACGGTTTTGCGCAGATCAACATCGTCATCATGGCGTTGGTCATCTTCGATCTCGTCCCCCGCAAGCGCAAGCTTCCGCAAGGCTGGCTGATAGGTCTCGCGGCGGCCATCAAGATCACTCCATTGGCCATGCTGCTGTACTTCCTTCTGCGCCGCGAATGGAAGCCGATCCTCACAGCCTTCGCTTCCGCCGTCGTGGCGACACTGTTGGCCGCAGCCTACCGCTGGGAGGCTTTCGTTGAGTTCTTTAGCTCAAAGCTTCTCGATATGGGCAAGGGCGCAGATTTCGGCGTGGCCACGGACTACCAGTCCAACTCCTCGCTCAAGGGCGTCATCCAGCGCCTCTTTACCTCCCAGGAGGCCATGGACAACCACGGCACGCTCATCAACGTGCTGTGGCTCGTGGCGGCGCTCGTGATCATCGGCCTTGGCTCCGCCCTCATCCTGGCGCAGATACGGCGCGGCCTGCTTGTCGACGCCCACCTCACCACCGCCACGACCATGCTGCTCATCTCCCCCGTGTCGTGGTCGCACCACTGGGTGTGGCTGTCGCTAATCGTGCCGGTTCTGGTCTACCGCGCCTGGTCCTGGCGCAATTCCACCTGGGTCGCCGGCAGCCTGCTGGCTGTTCTCGCCGCTTGGGTGGGCATGCTGCTGACCGTTCCGCCGAAGTGGTGGTTTGGTGACAGCATCGATGTCCACGCGATGCCGCTGTACCAGAAGTTCTTGGTCGATGACTTCGTGTGGCTAGCACTCCTGAGCTGGATTCTCTACGCTATCTGCCTCAAGGTTAAGGGCACTCAATCCGACAAGCCACATACTGAACTCGCTGCGGCCCAAACCAACTAAGCCCCGAAACGCAAAACTGCCCGTTCTGCCAAAGTTATGCGCCGCCTGCGGCGGGTGGGAAAACTTTGGCAACAAGGGCAGTTGCGCTCCGGCTGAGCTCAGCTGACGAGTTGACGTTCGTGTGAGCTCGATTTCCTAGCTCAGCGGGTTAACGCCCGCGCCAAACCACCAGATGGCAACGAGCGCGGCCACGCCGATGACGACGAAAATCCAGGACGTGGCCAATGGGCGGCGGGTCCAGGAGCGGTTGAAGTCCAGGGAGATGAATCCCGGACCGGTGAACTGCAGGGCTACTGCGATAACGAAGAGGACGAGGCCCAGCCAGACGCTCTCATTCCAGGCAAAGACATCCAACCCGGCACCGGAGGCGTTGAGGCCGTGGATGGCAGAAAAGCCAGTTACGATAAGGCCGAACATAGCGGCCAACGGGGTCACCAGGCCGAGAAGCAGGAAGGCGCCGGCGATGAGCTGGACAGTCGGCACGCCGATGGCCAAGGCTGCCGCCATGGTGTACTCGCCGAACTCGTTCTCCAAACCAGACAGGCCTTCGTTGCCGCCGAGCTTGAAGAAGGTGGACGCACCCGCCACGAGGAGATAAACGCTGAGAGCAAGGCGTACAAATAGCAGACCAAAGTCAATGGTGCCGCGGCGTGCGGGCTCCGGCTTCTCCTCCACCGCTGCAGCCTCGGAGTCCACGGCGGGGTCGGCAACAGCAACCGTGCTTGGCACCTCTTCATAGGTCTCATTTGCCACAGGCTCAGTTGTGGTGTCAGCGGCTGCGGTTGCCGATACCGGCATTGCAGTTGTCTCCGTATCGGTTCCTGCCGTCGCCTCCGCGCGTGGGAAAGCAGTAGTTTCAGCATCAGCGGCGGAGCTGTCGAAAGACAGGGAGTCCTTGGAGGTGCTTTCAAAGGTTTCGGTCTTCGCCTCAGGTTCGGCCGCAACGGCTGGTTCGCCAACCTTCTTCGGCTTGATCACCTGCGGCTCGGCGCGTCCGGGGCGCTGGAAGAGGCTGCTCTTCTTCGGCTTATCGGTAGCGTCTTCTTTAGGCGTGCTGTCCTTCACAGAGTCTTTCCCCGTGTAGGTCGGGATATCGTCATCAAAGTCGGTGGCTTTATCTGGGGTTTTATCGCTCATACCTCCAACTTAAGGCAGTACATCCCCCTTATGGTGCATCTCTATCGGCGCGGCGCGAAGCTAAAACCGCACGGCCTGCATCTAAGACGTCTGCTGTGAGGTCCGCAAGCAACTCCGACTCCAACCGCCAGCGTTGCCAGTAGAGGTCAATGTCGAGCGGGAAGTCGTCGAGAAGCACCAGCTCCCCTGACTCCAGCAAAGGCTGTGCCTGCAGGCGCGGCACTAAGCCCCATCCCAGGCCATAGCGCACTGCTTCGACATAACTCTCCGAAGAAGGAATCTGGGACACCCGCGCACGCAGAACATGGGAATCAATGAAGCGCTCGCGCATGGCGTCGTCCAAGGTGGCGTCGTTCGGCCCGAAACCCACGATGGGCAGGGTCTCCCAGTCATCGAAAGTTTCCGCTAGCTCGGGCGCGGCGACGGCAAAGTAGCGCATGGTACCGAGGTACGTGGATTCGCAGCCGGAGACCGGCGTTTGCTCGCGCGTGACCGCGCCAAGTACGTCGCCGCGGCGCAGCATCGCGAGCGTACGGGCCTCATCTTCGATACGGATGCGCAGCGCCGCCTCACCGCGCTCGGCGGTGCGCTGGATTACAGGCCGGAACCACGTGGCCAGGGAATCCGAGTTGATGGCAACAGTCAGTGGCACGCGGGACAAACGCTCAGTAAGCCGCGCATCCGCTTCCGCCTGGACCAGCGCCATGCGCCGTGCGGCTTGGGCGACGATCTCCCCTGCCTCGGTCACGGTGACGGGAGTGCCGCGGCGCAGAAGGATTCGACCAGTCGATACTTCCAGCGCCTTGATGCGCTGACTCACGGCCGAAGGAGTGATTCCCAACACAGCCGCAGCGCCCTCGAAGGAGCCTTCATCGATGATGGCCAGCAGTGTTTCGGTGTGTAGCGGGTTCATGAAGCAATATTAAACCAGATGTAGAACATTTAACTGGACTTCATATGTCGCTATACGCACACTGGAACTCATGTCAGTATTGCTCGCAGGATTTGCGCTGGGCCTGTCCCTCATCATCGCCATCGGACCGCAGAATGCCTACATCATCAAGATGGGCATTAAACGCGATCATGTCGGGCCCATCCTGTTGGCATGCCTGCTTTCCGACGTCATCCTGATCACCGGCGGCACCGCCGGCGTCGGCGTCCTCGTCGAACGCTTCCCCACCGCGCTCATCGTGGTCAAGTACTTGGGCGCGGCCTACCTCATCTACTTTGGTTTCACGTGCTTCCGCGACGCGTTTAAGAAAGAACAGGACTCACTGGTCATTGAGGAAACTGCACCGGTAGCACAGGTCGTTGAAGAGAACTCGGGTGATTCGGGAGCACCAGGGGCCTCCGTGCTCACCAAAATTCGCCCCCGCGTGCGCTCGAATTCCTGGGTCAAGCCGGTCCTCGGCGCATTGGCGCTGACGTGGCTTAATCCCTTGGCCTACGTCGACGCATTGGTCATGCTGGGCTCCATTGCAAACCAGTATGGTGACCAGCGCTGGGTGTTCGCAGCCGGCGCCATCACGGCCAGCGCAGTGTGGTTCCCCTCCTTGGGCTTTGGCGCCTACAAACTCTCCCACGTGCTGGCCAAGCCGACGACGTGGCGCGTAGTCAACATCGTCATCGGCTGCGTCATGCTTGCGCTGACGGCGAAACTCCTGCTCCTCTAATTCTTCTGCGAGTCTTCGGGCAGGTTTTCGTCTTCGGTGGGGTCTCCCACCGCACCGGTTTCCTCGACCCAGGCCTTGATTTCTTCGTCGCTGCGGTCCTGCTCCACGCCCTCGCGCCCGGTGTAGTAGGAGTGATCGTTGCGATTTTCCTCCCACTTCTCCTTGTCGAAGTCGAGGTTGTCATCTGAATCCAATTCATCGACGACGTCGGAGACAAGATCCTCGAAGAGGGCTTCATCATCCATGTTGGAATCGGCGATCTGCTGTCCAATCTCGTCGTCGTAACGCGCGGCGTCATACTCCGAATCGGGGTGCAGCTTGAGGTGCAGCAGTGCACGGATGCGCTCACGGCGCATACCCTCATCCTTGATTTTGCCCAGGGAACGCAACCAGCCAATAACCAGGATGGCTACTAGAACGATGCCCATGTAGCCCAAGACCGGGTAGACATACTGCATCAACGCCTTGAAGCCGGCGAAAGAGACGGCAAAGCCAGCAAGACAGCCTGCGATAAAGATGATGCGGTACTTCGATTCCTTGCCAGAAGACAGACGCTTACCCAGCGCGTAGAACATGCCAATGGCTGTGTTGAAGATCATCAGGTAGATGATGATGGCCATGATGACGCCGAGTGTCGGGTGGATGTTATCCACCAAGGTCAGCATTGGAATATCGGAATCGCCAACGTTCTCCGCGTTCATCAGCAGGGAGAAACCGGCGATGGCCATGAGCACCGCGTACACCGCGCCGCCCACGATGCCGCCGAGGCCCGCCTCGCGCGGGCTGATATTATCGCCGCCGATCACCAGGGACATCGATACAGCCAGAATGAGGGCTAGGCCGTTGTAGTTCAGCGCGGAGATAAGCCAGTGCGGGATTGGGGATTCAATCGCCTCAGAGGCAGCAATCGCAGCGTCGACATTGTCCGGCATGTGTAGCAGCGTGTAAGTACCAGCAAAGAGTACAGCGATAATGAGAGTCGGCGTGAGAAGGCCAATGATCTGGGACACCTTATCGACATCGAGCATGCCCGTGATGAGAACCAATACGAGCATGAGCAGCGAGCCCACCCAGGCGGGCCAGCCGAACTGCTGCTGCATGTTGGATCCGGCACCGGCCAGCATGACAAAGCCCACCGCAAAGAGCGTGAGAATCACCGCGACATCCAGAATGCGCGAAATGATGGGGTGGGTGATGTTGCGGAACACTTGGTTGTGTTCGCTGGCATGAAAATAGCTTCCTAGCTGGAGGAAGACTGTACCGGCGAGAGTCATCACCAAACCGGCAACCAGGATTCCCCACATGCCGGAAATACCGAAGGACGTAAAGTACTGGACAACCTCCTGTCCCGTGGCAAAGCCCGCACCCACGAGCAAGCCAATGAAGGACAAGGCGATGCCTATGACGTTTTTATAAGACACGTTTCCCTATCTGTTTTCTAGTTTCTTCTCTTTATGCTTTATGGCTAGCGCATAAAAACGCGCCATACCTTTGATGAAGTACGGCGGCACACTACTACCACGGTACTCCATCACGACAGGAAAACATGTGTGCGGCCGTGGAGAGCTTGCTCCAAAGGCCGCTAAATCATGAGGCGGCTCACCTCTTAATGCTCGGCAAACGTAGCGGTATCAATGACAAATCGGAATTTCACGTCACCCGCAACGACGCGCTCATAGGCGGCATCGACGTCATCGACGCCGACCTTCTCCATGACCGCTCCCAGGCCGTGCTCGGCGCAGAAATCCAGCATTTCCTGGGTTTCGGCGATGCCACCGATATTATTTCCGGTGAGCACCTTGCCACCGCCTACCAGACGGTTGAGGCGCAATGGCAGGGCCTCCGGTGGGAGCCCCACGACGGACATGATGCCACGAGGTTTGAGCATCCGCAGGTAGTCCTCGAGACTGTACTCTGCCGAAATGGTTGAGAGGATGAAATCGAACTCCCCACGGTGGTTCCTGAAGAAGTCCTCTTCTTCGGTGGTGGCGAGGAGGCGAGTCGCCCCCAGCTTCAAAGCCTCCTCAGCCTTGCGCGAGGTGCGCGAGATGACAGTGACATCCGCGCCCTTGGCAGCGGCAATCTGCACGCCCATGTGCCCCAAACCGCCGAGGCCCACGACGGCCACTTTCTGTCCTTCCTTGACGTCCCAGCGAGCCAGAGGAGAGTAGGTGGTAATGCCGGCGCACAGCAAGGGCGCGGCTACATCAAAGTCAAGGGCATCCGGGATACGCAGGACGAAATCCTGGTTCACCACGACCTTCTCCGCATAACCACCTTGGGTAATCGTTCCGTCGACGTCGGTGGAATTATAGGTGCCCACACCACCCTTGAGACAGTTCTGCTCCATTCCAGCTTGGCACTGCTCGCACTCGCCGCAGGAATTCACTAGGCAGCCAACGCCGACGCGGTCACCCACCTGAAACTTGGTGACGTCCTCCCCCACGGCGGAAACCACGCCGGCGATCTCATGACCAACGGTCAACGGGAAGTGCGCCTCGCCCCATTCGTTGCGAATGGTGTGAATATCCGAGTGGCAGATGCCCGCAGCCTTGATGTCGATGACGACGTCATCGGCGCGCGGCTCGCGACGCTGGATGGTCACAACCTTAAAAGGTTCGTTTGGGCCTGTTTTTTGTAGTGCTTTAGTAGAAATAGTCATGGCGACCACGGTACCCCGCAGCCGCCTGACCTCGCCTAATGGAAATCGCTACCGGCTAGGAGAGCTTCTTAGCGATCAGCTTATTGACCTGTCCCGGGTCAGCCTTGCCCTGGGTAGCCTTCATGACCGCACCAACAATGGCACCGGTGACCTTCTTGTTGCCGGCCTTGTACTTCTCCACGATGTCCGGATTGGCAGCCAGGGCATCATCAACGGCCTTCTCAATAGCGCCGTCATCGCGCACGACCTCGAGCCCGCGCTTGGCGACGACCTCGTCGACATCCCCCTCGCCTTCGAGGACGCCGTCGACCGCCTTGCGAGCAAGCTTGGTAGTCAGCTTGCCTTCCTTGACCAGCTCGACAACGCGCGCGACCTGAGCCGGGGTGATGTCGAGAGCGCTCAGCTCGACGCCGGCCTCATTGGCCTTACCGGTCAGGTAAGAAACCCACCAAGAGCGGGCCTCATCCGGGCTGGTTCCGGCTTCGACGGTTTCGATGATGAGGTCGAGCGCCCCGGCATTGACCAGGTCACGCATCTCCTCGTCCTTGAGGCCCCATTCTTCCTGGATGCGTGCGCGGCGAATCCACGGCATCTCCGGCAAGGTTTGGCGGATCTCTTCTACCCACTCGCGGGAAACGATCACCGGCGGCAGGTCCGGGTCGTTGAAGTAGCGGTAGTCCTCCGCGGTCTCCTTCGGGCGGCCCTTCGAGGTCGAGCCATCCGTTTCCTGGTAGTGGCGGGTTTCTTGGACGATCTCTCCGCCGTCGACAAGCACCTGTGCCTGGCGCTGCATCTCAAAACGCACCGCCTGCTCCACCGAGCGCAGGGAGTTGATGTTCTTGGTCTCGGTACGGGTGCCGAATTCCTCCTGGCCCACCGGGCGCAGAGACACATTGGAGTCCACGCGCATTGAGCCCTGATCCATGCGGGCATCGGAAACGCCCAACGCTGCGACGAGCTCGCGCAGTGCGGACACATAGGCACGGGCGACCTCGGGGGCACGCTCGCCGGCGCCGATAATCGGCTTGGTCACAATCTCGATGAGCGGGATGCCCGCGCGGTTACAATCCACCAGCGAGGATGTAGCACCGTGGATGCGGCCATCGGCGCCACCCAAGTGGGTGAGCTTTCCAGTGTCCTCTTCCATGTGCGCGCGCTCTATTTCCACGCGCCACTCGGTGCCGTCATCGAGGACGACGTCAAGGTAGCCGTCGTAGGCAATCGGCTCATCGTACTGGGAAATCTGGTAGTTCTTCGGCTGATCCGGGTAGAAGTAATTCTTGCGGGCAAAGCGCGACGATTCCGCAATCTTGCAGTTCAGCGCCAGACCGATCTTGATCGCGCCTTCCACGCCCTTAGAATTCACTACGGGCAAGGCTCCCGGTAGACCAAGGGATACCGGGTCAACGTTAGAGTTGGGGGCTGCGTTGAAATTCGTGGGAGAGGTGGAGAACATCTTGGTTTCCGTATTGAGCTCCACGTGAACTTCCATGCCCATTACGGGTTCGAACTTGTCCAGGACCTCGTCGTAGTCCATCAGGTCATACATCGCAGCAGTCATGCGTGCCATCTTAGTATGTCAACGCGACACCGTGCGCAACCGCCTAACCCAACAAGGTGATGCCGTGCGTAATAAGAATTTTGGCAATCATGGCCGCCGGATACACCATGGCATAGCCCAAGGACACACGCTGATCCGTGCTTGTCCGATTATTCACAAAAGCGAGAACTGCTGGTTGAGTCTGAGCCCCGGCCATAGCGCCCGCAGTCTTGGTAGCGCCCACGTGCAGAAAGCGGCGCATGACGAAGGCAAACCCGAATGCGACCAGCGTGGTGATGATGATGCCTAGGAGAAGAATCTTCCACCATGCACCGCCTGTAAAGGCACCGGCGATCTCCCCGCCCGCATTCGTTCCGGCCTGGGCCAAGAAGAGCAACAGGCCGAGCTCGGAAAGAATCGTATTAGCTGAGTGCGGCAATGCGGTCACTGTGTTGCCGATTCGCCCAATGCGTGCCATGACCAACGCGACGATGAGAACACCGGCGGCGGCACCGAGATTGAAGGAAGAGCCACCCGGAAGCGGAATATCGATATGTCCTACAAAGATGCCAAGGGCCAAGCCGAGGCCGAGGGATACGGGGTTGATATCCGTCAGGCCTTGCGAAGAATCCCCAAGAAAATTTGAAATCTCGCGCAGCGACTTCTTTGAGCCTACGACGCGCACGCGGTCACCCAGCTCCACGATGTGTTCGGGGATAGCGACCTGATCGTTATCCGCACGGCGAACACGCGAAATGCGCGCGCCCCACCGGTCAGACAGCTGGTTGTTCAGCTCCGCAATAGTCATGCCGGCCAAGCTGTGTTCGGAGATAGTAATGCGACGAAAGTCAAGCTCGTGGCGGTCATCGTTGAGGATCTGCGGGGATTCACGGCCAGCGCGCTCAATGATATTGTCCAGATCTTCCGGGGCACCGACGAGCGTGACCACATCACCTGGGTGCAGCACATCGAAAAACTTTGGCAGGACGATGTCATTGCTGCCGACGCGCCGCAGGCGGGTCACCTGCACTTCCCCGTTGCCGATGTCTGCAATCTCCGCCACCGCGATTTCTCTCAAAATCTGCATGTGCTGGCGCGTGACGGGTGACAGGGTGTCGTCGTCATTACCGGCGTCGCGAAGCACGAGCACCGTGGCCGCGAGCATGCCGATGACGCCAAATAAGTAAGACACCGCGTAGCCCACGGTTGCTGCGCCGGGATCACCCGTCGCTTCCGACGCCGCTGCCAACGCGGGGGTATTCGTCACCGCACCGGCAAAAGTACCTGCGATGGTGGCATTCGATAGCCCAAAGACATAAGTACCCAACCCCCACGCGGCAAGCGCCGCGACGATGAAGACCCCGATCATCGACAGCACTGGGCCCGTCGCGGTTTTGAGCGACGTAAAGAAGGACACTCCAGAGTTATTGCCAATGCCAAAGGCGAAGAGCACCAAGCCGAGCATTCCCAAAATGGGAGGTACGGAAGCTTCCACGCCTACGGCGGACGCGGCGGCCGAAAAAGCAATACCGAGGAAGAGAACGGCGGCCGCACCCAAGCTAATTCCCCGGGTTTTGATGCCACCGAGCGCCATGCCGATGCCAATCAGCAAAAACACCAACAGGACCGGCTGCTCAGCAAGGAAAGCTAATACGCTTGTCATCGAAACCTTTATTAACTATGGACGACCTTGTCGCGGCGTTTAACCGAAGAGGGCTTGAGCGTTGGCATAACGCTTTGCCGGAACCACCTTCAGCTTGCCCACGGCATCCTCGAGCGGGACGAGGTCGATGTTTTCACCATGGAGGGCAACACACATTCCGGACTGACCATTGTGCGCAGCGCGGGCGGCGTGGGTGCCGTAGCGGGTTGCTAGGACGCGGTCATACGCCGTCGGCGTGCCGCCGCGCTGGATGTGGCCGAGGACGGTCGTGCGCACGTCGTAGCCGGTGCGCTTCTTGATCTCATCACCGATGACCTGGCCAATTCCGTTGAAGGTCTGGTGGCCGAACTGGTCCACACCGCCCTCTTCAAAGTCCATGGTGCCCTCCTTCGGCAGCGCGCCCTCAGCGACGCAGACGATGCCGTACTTCTCACCCATCTGGAAGCGGCGCTCCATCGCCTTGGTGATATCGGCGATATCGAATGGGACCTCAGGGATCACCGTGTAGTGCGCACCGCCGGCCATGCCTGCATGCAGCGCAATCCACCCAACGTGGCGGCCCATGACCTCCACGATGAGGATGCGGTTATGGGACTCAGCAGTGGTGTGGAGGCGGTCAATTGCATCGGTGGCCACGGACACTGCCGTGTCGAAACCGAAGGTGTAGTCCGTTGCATTGACGTCGTTATCGATGGTCTTTGGCACACCGACAACTGGGATACCGTTGTCAGAAAGCCACTTAGCGCCCTTCAGAGTTCCCTCGCCACCAATAGCGACGAGCGCATCGACCTCGGCATCGGCCATATTGGCCTTGATGGTGTCCAGCCCAGCCTTGAACTTATCTGGGTGGAGGCGGCCGGTACCAAGGATGGTTCCGCCGCGAAGGAGGATGCGGTCAATTTCAGCGTCGTCATAAAGGTCACGGCGCCGGTCTTCCATCAGACCAACCCAGCCATCCTCGTAGCCGACGACCGTATCACCGAACTCGTTGGATGCGGTGCGAACGACCGCGCGGATAACAGCATTCAGACCGGGGCAATCACCACCGGATGTCAGTACAGCAAGACGCATGACATCCAATCTACTCGCTTCCCTATAGGCTCGCAGTTTCCACGCCAGCGTGCAGGGTATCCCGGAAGAAGAGCGAAGCACTACACCCGACAAAAAGGATCACAACGATAATGACCAGAGAGTCCGCCGCGCTGGCGACCTGCATGACTGCTGATACGCCGGCCACACCAATCACTGAACCCACTTGTCGCGATGTGTTATAGACACCGGAAGCGGCTCCCATGAGATGTGCATCAATATCGCGCATCGTCGTCGCAGCATTGGATCCCCAAATAAAGGACTGCCCGGCACCTAGTGCTGCGCACGGCAGGCTCAGCCACCACCCCGAAACACCCGCGTGCATGAGGAACCACAGCACAGTGAAAGTGGCAATCAAAATGCCGAAGCCCGTGAGCGCCAATCGTCGTGGATGCAGCTTATCTGCCAAAATGCCCGCTAGCGGTGACACACACAAGGAAACCAGAGCCATCGGCGTGACGATCATTCCGGCATCGCCCGCCGATATCCCCTGCTCGACCTGCAACCACATCATGATCGGAATCATCATCGACGCAGCCATAAAGCCCATGGACACGATGGCCACCGTGCCCACGGAGTAGTTACGATCCTTAAACAACCGAAGAGGAACGAGCGCTGCCGCCCCACGGGATGATTGCAGGCGCACGAAGATAGCCATGCCACCTATCCCGACGACTAAGAGGGCCCAAATCCACCACGGCCAGCCCGTCTCTGGGCCTTGTTGCACGGCAAAGACGAAGCAGGTCAACGCGACAAACGACGCCCCTACCGACACGAAGTCAATCTTCCCGGCCGCCGTCGGTAAGGCAGGCACCCACAGACCGGAGAGGACAATCGCTGCAATGACAATGGGAATGTGGATCCAAAAAACTGCCTGCCACCCAAACGCGGCTACAACGAGGCCTCCCACAAGCGGTCCAGCAAGAGTGGCTAGCGAACCCACCACGCCCCAGGCGCCCAGCGCACGGCCGCGCCGCTCACGAGGGAAAATCCGGTTGATCACTGCCATGGTCTGCGGCATCTGAATGGAGGCACCTAGGCCTTGTAGCGACCGCGCGGCGATGAGAAACTCTACAGATGGCGCCAGCGCACAAAGCAGTGCACCAAGGCCAAAGAGCCCATTGCCTAGCTGAAACATTCGCTTCTGTCCGTAGATATCCCCTAACCTTCCGGTAAACAGGAGGGGCACGACCACGGCGAGCAAATAAATAGCGGAGACCCACAGCACCTGATTGACGTCGGCGCTGAACTCACGACGGACGTCGGGAAGCGCAACTGCAATCATGGATTGGTCGAGCAACGACATAAAGAAGCCCAGCGACAGCGCCGCCATGGCGAGCCAAGCTTGCTTTTCTGACGTGGGCGTTGCTGCGTGATTCATGGAGGGAAGTCTAGCCACCGTCCATGCAGGCGGCCTAAACTAAAGCGCATGGGAATGATTGACATCAAGAAACCACAGGACGTATCGACGGCTGCGACCGTCACGCTAGGCCTTATCGGCGGCTGGCTCACCGCCCGGGAGACTGGCATTCGCCCGCTTGGCGGCGTGGTGCTTGCCGCCGCTGGCGTCTGGGCCGGACGCAGCTGGTGGGCTAAGACGAACCCAGCCACTACCGCTGGTCTGGCAGCTCTGTACACCGGCGCGTTTGGCCTCTCTCACCCGCTGGCTAAGAAGATTGGCGCCTGGCCGGCAGTGCTGACCGTCACCGCCGCAAGTGCTGGCGCTGCCTACGCGCTTTCCGACGCCCAGTAGATCCCCCGCGCCCCACGTGCCACCGACAACGCGCGTGGGGCATTAATCGTCTTTACCCCCGTCGCCGCCGTCGATTGAGGATCGAACACATCAACTAACCCGTGGTGGCTACCCCCGTTTATAGTAATGACTTGACGGGAATTTACCACTAGCTATAGCCATGTGTGGCGGTGGCCGCTAGGATTATGTTTAGAACACTTCTTCTAATACAGGTTTATCTCGGGGGAAATGCCCATGACCACTGTCACACGCCCACCTACCTTTTTCTTTTCCACCACCAACCCGAATAACCCACACGCCATAGCCCGCGCCAAAGCACGCCGGCCCACCTATGACACCTGGCAGGCAGCCATGCCCAGCCTGCACGCCGATATCAACACCACCGCACTATCCCTGGTCGCAGCCTGGTCACTGCCGGAA
>NZ_CABTZR010000016.1 GCF_902489365.1 uncultured Corynebacterium sp.
CCTCCAGCTCGGCGGTGTAGCTCAGTGCCAAGGGCTCGGAGCCTGGGGCGGCGCTGCTGCGAAGCAGCTCCCAGGTGTCTGGCGTGAGGCTCAGCGAGTGCTCGAGGTGGACGAGGTCAAGGAAGCCTTCGACCAACGGCTCCCCGGACTCTGTGTGGGCACTGGCCAGGACAGCGAAGAGTGCCGGCCAGGCGCGACCAAGGAGGACATCGGGCGAAACAGCAGTGCTCATCTCCCCGCTCGTCACCGCACCATACTGGGCAATGTCGGTGGCGCTGAGGTGAACGGTGACTGTTGCGGCCCCGGAATCAACCTCAGGCAGGTCGCCGCCGACAGCTTGGCGCAGCAGCTCCCGCATGGCGGATTCGGCATCGTCGACAGTGACCAGTGGTGAGGCACCCGGAATGCGCGGCAGAGTGATGCGCACACGCAGCCCAGCTCCGGAGTGGAAAGGAACGGTCAACCACATGGCGTCTTCGCCCCCAGCTTCCAGCTCGGCCCCATCAAGGCCAAGGCGCAGGGGGTTGGGCTGCTCGCGCCCGGCCCAATTCAGCCCCGGGGCGCAGCGAATGAGCTCTTCAGTGCTGAAAGCGGGCTCGCCAGAGTCATCCTCGGTCTCGTCAAGAAGCGCAAGTGCCGCATGTTCGAAGCGGCCAAGTATCTGCGCCACCGGCTCGTTGGCCTGCTCGATTCCCTCGACGGCTGCCGTGCCGGGGATGATGCAGACCTCGTCGGCGTCGTAATGCTCATCGTGGGCCTGCCACAAGGTGTCGCGGCGCCAGCGGCGGCGTATCTCGGAGTCAATAACCGGCACAAAGTTCGCGGGTTTGCCAGGGCCATCCACGAGCTGAATGAACCACGCGGCGTCGGTCGGGTGCAGCGCCGCGTCACCGTAGAGTTCGGTCAGCTGATTAATCGCCTCAGCCGGTTTCTCGCGGTCAGCCTCAACGCACAGCTCAATATCGCCGTGATCGGCCGGGTGGAGGCGGGCTTCGGCCCGCGCCACCATGCGCGTGAATCGGTTAAACCAGGACTCATCCACCCAGCCGTCCAGGTAGGACAGCTCGAGGTAGCGCTGCAGCCACTCAGAATAGGACATCTCATCGAGGTCCCCGAAATAGGGCTTGCACGTGCGCCCGATGGCCTCAATAATCTCTGCACGCCGTGCCTCCACGGCCGCGGCGTCACCGGCCACCTCATCCAAGAGGCACCCGGCGCGGGCGAAGGAATTATCCAGCTCATGGATGTCCGCGCCCAGGTCCGAGCGGCCCGACACAACGTCCCCGCTGTGCGCGGCGACGAGAGCCTGCTTCACCGACTCGGATGCGGTGGACTCCTTCGCCGCCATAGCGGCGGAACCCACCATGATGGCATCGACTGGCGCCGCAGGCAGGCCGAAGCGCTGCGCCCACGTGCCCAGCAGGTACTCTGCACCACGCTCTGGGGTGCCGATTCCCCCGCCGACGGCGAGGAGGACATTGTCGCGCTCACGGATCCGCGCGTAGGTGGCGGCCAGAACATCATCGAGGCCCTCTAGAGAATGGTGGCCACCGGCCGCGCTACCTTCAAGCTGCACGATGACAGTGGTCTGAGGGAGAGCATCAGCAATGCGGAGCACCTCCTCCACCTGCGCCGAGGTGCCCGGCTTGAAGGCAACCCACGGGATGTTTGCCGCGTGGAGCTTCTCCACCAGCTCCACGGCCTCCTCCACAGGAGGAATGCCGGCGGAAATCACCACGCCGTTGATGGGTGCTCCCGCCGCACGCGCTCGCAGAATCGAGTTCGGTCCCTCAATCTGGCGGCGCCACTGGGAGGCCGCGAGATACAGCGCATTGAACTGGGCGTTCACCCCGGGCTGCAGCAACCGCCCCAGGGTGTGCAGGTTCTCCTGCAGGATGCCATCGGTGTGCTGTCCCCCGCCGGCTAGCTCCGCCCAGTGCCCAGCATTGGCCGCCGCAGCGACGATTTCCGGATCCACCGTGGTGGGGGTCATCCCGGGAAGCATGACCGGCGAGTAGCCGGTGGACTGGGTAAAGGCAGTCGCCAGACGCCCGTCTGCCACGCGCGGTGCCCACTCGGACCACGCGCAAGGCAGGGACGGTGCGCGGCCCGGTTCCACGAGCTGGGCCAGTCCTTCCGCCGTCCCCACGGCAAGCGTGCCCACGCCGCGTCCAGCAACGAGATCGCGTGTCAGCGGCTCCACCCCACGGGCGGGCCCGATTTCCAAAATCCAACGCGCCCCGTCCTGAAGCGCTGTGTCAACGCGCTCGGGCCAATCTACGTAGTCCGTGAGCACCGCCCGCGCGAGCTGCGCGGCGGATTCGGGTTCCAGTCCGATCCGGGCCGCCCAGCTTTCCACCTGTTCCACCGCATACTGCATGGTGGGATGGTGGAAAGCAGCTGAAACGTCAAGGTCGGAAACGGTAACTGCGGCGGGCTTGCCTTCCTCCCCTTCCGTAGGGGTCGAGTTCTCTTGCAGCGCGGTCTTCACCCGGGCAAGCTCAGCTGGTGTTCCGACAATAACGAAGCGCCCCCGCCCGTTGTCGAGTCCGATGTGGGCGCCGGCGTCGAACAGTTGCTGCTTTGTCGCACCGGTCACCGCCGCCATGGGCGCGCCCTGCGGGGTGCGGACGAGCCCAGCGCTGCGCGCGGTGGTTACCATAGCCGCACCAATGAGGCGCGCCAGCGCCAGGGCCCCAGCTGGGCTCATGCGTCCCTCAACAACCGCCGCGGCAAGCACGCCCTGGGAGTGGCCAATGCTGGTGACGGCATCCTCGAGTTTTATTCCATGCGCACGCAGCGATTCAAGGACTGCCAACTGCGAGGTGAGGATGCCGGGGGTGGAAAGCGAGGCGTCGGCCAGCGCGTGCGCCCACGCCGGCTCCTCGTCTGCCCAGGCCATAGGCGCAAACCCGTGCGGTGTGGAAGGCAGGAGTTCCTCCTCCAGCGGGGCAAGGAGTTGCTCGGCTTCGGCAAGGTACTCCGCGATATGTGGCCGCACGCCGGTGGCCAGGGCATCGCGCAACGTCGGCAGCCAGGCATAACCTTGTCCGGAGAAAGACAGCGCGAAAGGCTCGGAGCCCAAGCGCACGGACAAAGGCGCAGAGACGCGAAAATCAGACACCTGCGCTACTCCCCCAAGGTGCGCGCCACAAGCTGCACCGCCTCTTCGAGGGAAGGATGCGATGTCGGCTTCGGCATACCGCAAAAGACCTGGCAGGCGTGATCCGGGATGACCTCCGCCGAGCGCGTCAGGCCGCGTTCAGCGAGGTACTCGTCAAAGAACATATCGATACTCATACCGTGTGCCGATTCTACCCACTAGGATCAATGCGTCATGGCCACTCGTACCCCGTTCTTCATCGCCGCGCTCCTCAATGCCGCGGTAGCAGTCCTGGTGGCCATCGGTCTTATCCTCCCCACCCCAACCGAACCTGCGCCCGAACGGCCCAGCGTCACTACTTCAACGGCGCCCACGCAGGAAGGCCCAGCAGAAGAACGCACCGAAGAAAAACATGCCGACGAGGCCGCGCCCGCGCCGGACATCGCCGAAGCACTCACTGCCTTAGATTCCTTGGAGGTCAAAGGCCGCGCGCCCAAGACCGGCTATGAGCGCGAAGAGTTTGGCCAGGCGTGGTCCGATGACGTCACGGTGGACTTCGGCCACAACGGCTGCGATACCCGCAACGACATCCTCCGCAGAGACCTAGATTCGGAAAGCCTCGTGCTCAAGGAAGGCACCCACGACTGCGTGGCACTGTCCGGCACCTTGCACGATCCCTATTCGGGCCAGGACATTGAGTTCCAGCGCGGGGCACAGACCTCGAGTGCGGTGCAGATCGATCACGTTGTGGCGCTGGCCGACGCCTGGCAGAAAGGCGCCCAGCAATGGTCACCCGAAAAGCGCCGCAACTTTGCCAATGACCCACGCAACCTCCTGGCCGTCGATGGTCCTCTCAACCAGCAGAAAGGCGCTGGCGATGCCGCCACGTGGCTGCCGCCCAACAAAGGTTTTCGCTGTGAGTATGCGCGTCGCATCGTCGAGGTAAAAGCGGTCTATGAAATCTGGGTCACGGAAGCAGAAAAAGATGCACTGAGCCGGCTGCTGCATGCTTGCTGAACGTTCCTTAATTCTTATCTATTCAGCGCAATCCCCCTGCACACTACCCCCAAACTATGCGCATATTATTCACTCCCACCCAGGCAATCAGGCATGATTTGTGAGCCCAAAGAAGCTTTCAGGCCCTGCGCAGACACCCCCATGCCGCAAAATTCTATAGGCCAACTAATATGTAATTAATACAAAGTTTCACACATGGGGAGCGCCCCCATGAAACAAAAAACAATCATTATTCCTCTCCCGTCTCACATTTCTTTTAATATGTGACACAGCACCTAGACTGAGGTCTAGGTCACATGAGTGCCGTTAACTCTTATCGGCCGCCATACTCACCGAATCTGCCGAGACAAACCCTGCGAAGGAATAGTGATGTTCAAGTACATCATCAAGAAGACCGCCAGCTGGCTGGTAGTCATCTTCCTCGCGACTAATATCGCGTATCTCCTGGCCGCAACCTTCCTTGATCCCCGATCAAATTATGTCGGCCGCAACCCACCGCTCGAGCCGGAAGAAATCGGCCGCATCCTCACTCCGCTCGGGCTCAACCCTGAGACCCCGCTTATTGAGCGCTGGTGGGGCTGGCTCTCTAACATTCTCTTCCACTGGGACTGGGGTACCTCCCCTCTCGGCGACCCGGTCAGCGCGCAAATCGCTCACCGCGCTCTCGTCTCGGCGCAGCTGCTGCTCGTCGCCACGATCCTCTCCGTCATCATCGGCGTCGGCCTCGGTGTCTACACCGCCTCCCGCCAGTACAAGGCGGCTGATCGTTTCTGGCAGGGCGTTTCCATCATCACGATGAACACCCACGTGGTCGTCGCCTCCATTCTGGTTGTTGCTGGTGGCCTGTGGATCAACCGCGTCACCGGCCACCGCGTGGTCTATGTGACGGGCGCTTCCAGCCTCGGCGTCGAGGGCTTTTTCCCCAAGCTTCTCGATATGGCGCAGCACCTCATCCTGCCGTCGATTTCCCTCATCATCATCAGCTACGCCGGCTACCACATGATGCAGCGCACGTTGCTGCTGGATAACCTCAACGCCGACTATGTACGCACTGCCCGGGCCAAGGGCCTCACGCGCTCGCAGGCTATCCGCAAGCACGCTTTGCGTACCTCCATCATCCCGGTTGCGACCTCCGTGGCCTTCTCCGTTCCCGGAATCTTCACCGGCGCCATCATGACGGAAACCATCTTCGCGTGGAAGGGAATGGGCCAGTACTTCATCGAAACCATCAGCCGCAACGATGTCAACGGCACCACCGCCGTCGCCGCTTTCGGTGCCGTCATGATTGCCTTCTCCGCAATCCTGGCTGACCTCGTCGTCGTAGCCCTCGATCCGCGAGTAAGGGTGAGCTAAATGTCTCCAGAAAAGAAATCCACGTCGCCGCGCTCGGAAGCGCGCCAGCCGCAGCGCCACCGCCGCAACGATCTCGCCATCGACTCCGCTGCTGACAACCTCGGTGTGCGTCCGCATACCGCCACTGCTGACTTTTCACCGCAGACCGAACCCAGCGCACAGTCCGCACTTGGTTCCGGCGTTGATGTCGATGACGCACAGCGCAAGCAATACTCCAGCAGCGATTTCCGTGGCACCTCAAAGCTCAAGCTCTATGTTCGCCGTTTCTTCCGCAACAAGGCGGCTGCTATCGGCCTCGTCATCTTCGTGCTGCTCGCGCTGTTGTCCGTTTTCGGAAGCTTCCTCACTCCGTGGTCTTTCGACGAACCGGACTTCTTCAACCTCTCCACCGGGCCTTCCTCTGAACACTGGTTCGGCACGACTGACTCCGGTAACGACCTCTTCGCGCAGACCGTCCATGGCCTGGGCCGCTCGCTGATCATCGCGCTCATCGTGTCGCTCGCCTCCACACTGATCTCCGCCTTCATCGGCGCAGCTGCAGCCATGTACGGCGGCGCAGTGGAAAAGGTCATCTTGGCCGTCATCCACTTCCTGCTGGCCATCCCGACCTTCCTGCTCATCGCCTTGGTGGTCTCCGATTCCGGCGGCGATTGGAAGCTACTCATCGTCGTGCTTATTGCCTTCGGCTGGATGTACCCGGCGCGTGTTATCTGGGCCATGGCGCTGAGTGTGCGGGAAAACGACTACGTCCGTGCCGCGGACTACATGGGTGTGTCGCGCCTGCGCACCATCTTCCGCCACGTGGTTCCCAACATCGGCTCGCTGCTCATCATCCAGGCGGCCTTGGGCGTGGTGTCCACCATCATGTCGGAGACCGCGCTGTCCTTCCTGGGCTTGGGTGTGAAGCTTCCCGACGTCTCCCTGGGCACCCTCCTCGCCGGCGGCGCCAACGCCGTCGAGGCCTCGCCCTGGCTCTTCTACTTCCCCGCAGGCGTCCTCACGCTGCTGACCGTATCCATGGCGTTTATCGCCGACGGTCTGCGCGACG
The DNA here is from genome assembly GCF_902489365.1 of uncultured Corynebacterium sp. Taxonomy (GTDB): domain Bacteria; phylum Actinomycetota; class Actinomycetes; order Mycobacteriales; family Mycobacteriaceae; genus Corynebacterium. Next base: position 6,522 of record NZ_CABTZR010000016.1, read on the forward strand.
CCATTGACCCCAACTCGAACTCTGGAGGCCGAGCATGACCCCGCAGAATACTGCGCATACCGCCAACGCCGTCCCGGCCAGCCGCGCCACCGGTCCCGCCGGGTCCGCCGACCCGGTTCTGTCGGTACGCAACCTGTCCGTCACCTTCCCCTCGGAAGCTGGCTCCGTCCACGCAGTGCGTGGCGTTGACTTCGACCTCATGCCTGGGCGCACCCTGGCCATTGTGGGCGAGTCCGGCTCCGGTAAGTCTGTGACCTCCCTCGCGGTTATGGGTCTGCTACCCGACTACGCCAAGGTGGAAGGCTCCGTGGTCTATGCCGGCACCGAGCTCATCGGCAAGTCCGACAAGGAGATGTCGAAGATCCGTGGCAAGGACATCGCCATGATCTTCCAGGATCCGCTCTCCTCCTTGACCCCGGTTTTCTCCATCGGCGACCAGCTCATCGAGGCACTCCAAACCCACCGCGATATCTCCAAGAAGGACGCCGAGAAGGAAGCCATTCGCCTGCTCGAACTCGTTGGCATCCCGGAGGCAGACAAGCGCGTGAAGTCCTTCCCGCACGAGTTCTCGGGCGGCATGCGCCAGCGCGTGGTCATCGCCATTGCCATGGCGAATAACCCGCGCGTCATCATTGCTGACGAGCCCACCACCGCCCTCGACGTCACCATCCAGGCACAGATCCTGGAGGTGCTCAAGGTGGCGCAGCGCGAAACCGGTGCGGCCGTCATCATGATTACCCACGACATGGGCGTGGTCGCCGGCACCGCCGACGACGTTCTCGTCATGTACGCCGGACGCCCGGTGGAGCTGGGCGATGTCGACACCATCTTCAACAACCCCAAGATGCCCTATACCGTGGGGCTTCTCGGTTCCACGCCGCGCGTGGACAAGGCCACCGATGAGCCTCTCACGCCTATTGCCGGCACCCCGCCGCGCCTCATCGAGGTCGCAGCCGAATGCCCCTTCGCGGACCGCTGCCCGGTGGTGAAGGATGAGTGCCGCACCGTGGAGCCGGAGCTGCGCGCGCTTGACGACGCACCCCACCACTTCGCCTCCTGCCTGCGATCCGATGAGATCAAGGACGGCACGATTGGTGGCGAGCGCATGTACCCGCTGCCGCAGATTTCCCCGGACTCGCTGGGTGATACGCCCTATGAGCAGCGCCCTGTCACCTTGGAGGTCAAGAACCTGGTCAAGGACTTCCCGCTTATCAAGGGAGCGATTCTCAAGCGCCGCGTCGGTACCGTGCACGCGGTCAAGAACGTCAGCTTCGATGTCCACCAGGGCGAGTGCTTCGCCATCGTGGGTGAGTCCGGCTCCGGCAAGACCACGACCTTGTTGGAAATCATGGACCTCAACCCGCCCGAGGGTTCCACCATCGTGGTCAATGGCACCAGTACTTCTGGCCTGAGCGCGTCTGCACGCCGCTCTCTGCGCAAGGACATCCAGATCGTCTTCCAAGATCCGATGAGCTCGCTCAACCCGCGCATGACCATCCGCGAGATCATCGCTGAGCCGCTGGAGTCGCTGGGGTACGAGGGGGACGTCGGCCAGCGCGTGGCAGAGCTGATGAAGCTCGTCGGCCTCGAGTCCCACCAGGTGGACCGCTTCCCCGGACACTTCTCCGGCGGTCAGCGCCAGCGCATCGGCCTGGCCCGCGCGCTAGCCACCAACCCCTCCATCGTGGTGCTCGACGAGCCCGTCTCCGCCCTCGACGTCTCCATCCAGGCTGGCATCATCAACCTGCTGCACGACCTGAAGAATCGTCTGGGTATTTCCCTGGTCTTCGTCGCCCACGACCTGTCCGTTGTGCGCCACCTCTCCGACAAGGTCGCTGTGATGTATAAGGGCGATTTCGTGGAATATGGCCCCACCGACGAGGTCTTCGACAACCCCCAACACGCTTACACCCGCGCGCTGCTCTCCGCCATCCCGGTGCCGGACCCAGCCGTGGAACGCGACCGGGTGCGCGAAATTTACCAGCCCGCCGAAACCCCGGCTTAGCAAGACTTATAACTGAATACTCCCCTTTGTCTCCATGTTTCCTCTCGAAAGGACACAAAAATGAACATGAAGCTCCGCAGGACGGCCCTCGCAGTGGTCACCGCCTCTGCCCTCATCCTCACCGGCTGCGCCTCCGATGGCGGCTCCGGCAACTCTGAGGGCTCCAAGGACTCCAGCAACTCCGCTTCCGGCGAGAAGCTCGACGTCAAGCTGGACGGCTCCTACAACGCCAAGGACCGCTCCGAGTTGAAGGAGGGCGGTGAGCTGCGCTTGGCCATCACCGAGATCTCCCAGCAGCAGAACCCCTTCCAGGCCGACGGCACTCTGTACACCAACGACGTGTGGAAGTACTACAACCCGCAGATCGGTCTCTTCGATGGCGCAGGTGAATTCCACGTCAACAATGACTACATCACGGATGTCAAGGACGAGGAGAAGGACGGCAAGACCGTCGTCACCTACACCATCCACGAGAAGGCGCAGTACAACGACGGCACGCCGATTGACTGGAAGGCCTTCGAAAACACCTGGAAGTTCAACAACGGTGAGAACGAGGAGGCTAACGTTTCCTCCACCGACGGCTACGAGCTCATCGAGTCCGTGGAGCCGGGCGAGAACGACAAGCAAGCCGTCATCACCTTCAAGCAGGCCTATCCCTGGTGGCAGGGTCTGTTCAACTTCCTACTCCCGCCGCAGGTGGATTCCGCGGAGAAGTTCAATACCGCCTACCTAAGCAAGGTTCACCCGGAGTGGGGTGCGGGACCGTACAAGATCGAGAACGTCGATTTCCAGAGTGGTAGCGCCACCTTCGTCCCGAATGAGAAGTGGTGGGGCGACAAGCCTTTCTTGGACAAGGTAACCTACCGCCAGATGGAGAGCCAGGCTTCCATCAACGCCTTCAAGGCCGGCGAAATTGATGCAACCGGCGTAGGCAACAAGGAGCGTCTGGCTGCGGTCAAGGACATGGAGGGCATTGAGATCCGCACCGCCATGGCCCCGTCCAACTCGCTCATCGTTCTCAACTCCAAGAACGAGATTCTTTCCGATGCCAAGGTCCGCGAAGCCATCATGACCGGTATTGACCGCTCCACGCTGTCCGGCATCCGCTTCAACGGCCTCAACGGTTACACCGAGGACCTGCCGGGTTCCTTCACCCTGTACCAGACCCAAGAAGGCTACGAGGATAACTTCGGCTCCGTCGTGAAGTTCGACGCCGAGAAAGCCAAGTCGCTGCTCGATGAGGCCGGCTGGAAGGAAGGCGGCGACGGCATCCGCGAAAAGGACGGCAAGAAGCTGTCCATGCGCTACACACTGCTGGGTGATTCTTCCATCAGCAAGGCCCTGGCTACCGCCACCCAGAAGATGATGAAGGACATCGGCGTGGACCTGAAGGTGGAGGAGCGCCCCTCCGCGGACTTCTCCAAGATCACCTCCTCCTATGACTTCGATGTCTTCCCCATGGGCATCACCTCCGGTGACCCATTCGGCGTGGCCTACTTCGGCCAGGTTTACCGTTCCGGCTCGCAGCTTAACCGCTCCGGTACGGGTACCCCGGAGATGGACAAGAAGATCGATGAGCTCGCCACGATCTCCGACCCTGACGAGCAGATCAAGGAAGCCAACAAGCTGGAGAAGGAAGCACTGGCCCAGTACGGCATCATGCCGATTTACAACGGTCCGGACATGGTGGCAACCAACCCGGATATCGCTAACTTCGGTGCCAAATCCTTCGCTGTCATCGAGGTCGAAAACATCGGCTACGTCAAGTAGGTAACGCGCTCGGCGCCGCATCATATGATGCATGGAGCCTTGCTCTCACTTCCGCCGAAAGAAAAGAGAGGGCCTTCCCGGACTGTGGGAAGGCCCTCTTTTAATGTGCTTAGCTGTCTTTAGTTGTCCTTGTTGAGCTGGTTGCGCAACTGGTCAAAATAATCGCGCGCGCTCTGCGGCTGGTTGTTACCCTGCGGCGGGGCCGGGAAGCCCGAGAACTGACCAAAGCCCTGGCCCTGCTGTGCGTTCTGCACCTTTTCCTGAGCCTGTTGCTGTGCGCGCTGCGCCTGCTCCATCAGCTCAGCATCGCGGCGGGCACGCTCATCGCGCTCGCGGCGCTCCTGCTCCTCACGGCGGCGACGCTCAGCAGCGGCGTTCTCGCGGCTGTGCTTTGCTTCGCCGGCCGGCACCTTCGGTTTCGGGGCATCATTAATAGCGTTAGTGGACAGCAAAGTATCGCGCATACCGCCGAAGAGATCCTGCATGCCGCCCGGATTAGACGGCATGTACAGCACATTGGTGTGGGCGCGGTCGGCTACGTCCACCATGGCGTCGAGGTACTGGGAGACCAGCATGAGGGTCTCGGGGTTCTCCTGCACGCCGGCAGCACGCAGCAGCTCATACTGCTGGGCAATACCTTCGACGATCTCCTTTCGCTGGTCAGCCACACCGCGACCCTGCAGTTTCTTAGCCTCGGCCGCACCCTCGGCTTCCTTGACCACGCGGATCTTCTCGGCCTCCGCCTGGGCAACGGCCGCCTCGCGCTCACGCTGCGCCGCGTTAATGGAGTTCATGGACTCACGCACGCGGGCATCCGGGCGAATATCGGTAACCAAGGTATTGACGAAGTTCCAGCCGTAGGCGGCCATGTTATCGCGCAGGGACATCGCCACGTTGCGGGCAATAGTGTCCTTGGAAGAGAAAGAATCGTCCAGGTTCATATTTGCCACCGAGGAACGAACGTTGTCCTGAACGTAGGCCACGATCTGCTGTTCGTGGTTGGACAGGGTGTAGAAAGCCTGACGCTCGCTGCCCTGGACTACTTCGTACTGCACGGCAACCGGGATCTGGACGAAGACGTTGTCCTTGGTCTTGGTTTCCACCATGACATCGAGCTGACGAATCTGCAGGCTGATCTTGGCGCGCACGCGGTCGACATAGGGCAGCTTGAAGTGCAAGCCTGCGTGAGCCACGGTCACGAACTTACCCATGCGCTCAATGATGGCGGCTTCCTTCGTCCGGACGATGTAGAAACCGTCGAAGGCGGTGGCAATAATAAGTAGGAGAATCACGCCAATGACGATGAGACCGCCCATAGGCTTATCCTTTCTGCTCGGTTTAGATTTTCCTAACCAGTGTGCCACACGGTGACCGCCGCCACTCGGCGAGGGAGACTACTCCCCGAGCCCACACGGAGCCCCTTAACGCTCGTCGGCCGCTCGGAAGAGCTCACCCAAAATCCCCGCGCCGTCCTCACTAATCCCGTTGTGCTGGAAGCGGTTGGTCACCACTGGGCGCAGGTCGCGGTAGGTCTCCCCTGTAGCCAGAGAATCCTCGAAGGGCACGAAGATATCGTCGAGGTAGATGGCGGCGGAGGCGGTCACGGGGGCGTCGGCAAGCGCAGAGGCGTCATACGGAGAGCTCGCCCACTCGTGGGCGGCGAGCTCCTCGGCGGCCTGCTTGAAGGGGCGCAGCGCCGGATCCTCATCGAATTGCCAGGGGAAGATGTGCTCACCGGTCAGATAGGTGCCATCCTCGGCGAACTCGGGGAACTCCTCACGCACGCGGTGCGCCGCCCAGCCGGTGACGGCCTGGTCGCCGACGCCGCCGTAGATAGATTCATGGATGGCCGCATACAGCGGGCCAGCCTGGAAGCTCACGCGCTGCCCCACGTCGTTGAGGAAGTCCGAACGCAAGCGCTTTTCGCCGTTCACCGTCCGGAAAGGCTCCTCCAGCAGGTAGCCCAAAGAATCGAAGCCAGTGCCGCGCCCCAGCTCAATTCCGATGGTGCGGAAGCGGCGCGAAGACAGGCGCTCCCCTGTCGGCAGCAGCTCCTCCGAGTTGTCTAGGTGGTGGAGGATTTCCTCGATGCGCCCTTGTGCCCACGGGAACTGGGCATAGAAGCGTTCGTGGCGGACCTTGAGCTTGGCAAAAGTGGTGCGGTAGAGATCATCCGCGCCCTTGGTCAGGGTGGGCAGTCCACCAGTGAGGAAGGCGCGCCCGATGGAATCAGGGAACATCGAGGCATAGGCGGTGATGATGAAGCCGCCGAAGGATTGGCCGAAGAGAACCCAGGATTCCTCACCGAGGTGCTCGCGCAGGCGCTCGGCATCGCGCACGATATTCTCTTGCCGCAGCTGCGCCAGACGCGCTGCGCTGCGATCCTCAGCCGGGCTGAGCTCGTCAATGCGGTGGCTGCGCCCAGTGCCGCGCTGGTCCATGAGGATCCAGCGATAGCGCTCCAGGCCCTTCCCGATGAGCCCTGAGGCACCCGTCGGCCGCGGCGCCGGAAAACCCGGCCCGCCCTGGTTATAGAGCAGCGCCGGGTAATTCTCACCGCCCGGCGGGATGATTTCCCGAGCGTAGAGCTCGAACTCCCCCGCGGCGGGATTGTCATAGTCCCAGGGGACGGTGATGGTGTGTTCCTTAATGGTGTGGCCGAAGCGTTTCATGCTTCTAGTAGACCACGAAACCTTCCTTGCGGAACACCTCGCGGATAGCTTCGACGTCTTCCGGCTTCGGCGGCTTCGTATCCTCCAGGGTGTACGGGTAGCCCAGCTCGTGCCACTTGTCCGCGCCCATGTTGTGGAAGGGCAGCACCTCGACGCGCTCGACGTTGCTCTTCCAGCGGGAGACGATCCTGGCTACGTTGGCGACGTTTTCGGGGCCGTCGGTAAGCCCCGGCACCACCACGAAGCGGATCCAGACCGGTTTGCCGATGGCATTGAGGCGATCCCCAAAGTCGATCGTCGGCTGCAATTCACGCCGGGTGACCTTCTTATAGGTCTCCTCGTCACCGGACTTGACGTCCAGCAGCACCAAATCGATATTGTCCAGGTCTTCATCACGCAGGCGCGCGCCGAGGTAGCCCGAGGTGTCGATCGTGGTGTGGATGCCTGCATCGTGAACTTCCTTGAGCAGGCGCCGCGCGAAGGCGATCTGGAAGAGCGGCTCACCACCAGAGATGGTCAGTCCACCCCCAGAAGCCTTGAAGACGGGCTTATAACGCTTGATGCGCTTGACCACATCCTCGATGCGCTCCAAAGTGCCGACCTTCATCTCCATGGTGTCGGGATTGTGGCAATACTGGCAGCGCAACGGGCACCCGGACATGAACATGGTCATGCGTGTTCCGGGGCCATCAACAGCCGTCACCAGCTCCCAGGAGTGCACGAGCGCGACATCGCCGGAGCGGCGGGCCTGCATCAACTCCGAGCGGGTGTAGCCGTCGAGGTCGTTGTCCGTTCCTAAACCGGCGGCGGCACCGCGCACCTTTTCCCCTTCTTCCGGAGAAAGACGCACGACGCCGGTAATGCCATCTGCCATTTAGGAGCCCTGGTGGAAGGTACGGGAGATGACGTCGAGCTGCTGCTCGCGGGTGAGCTTCACAAAGTTCACCGCGTAGCCGGAAACACGGACCGTGAGGTTCGGGTACTTCTCTGGGTGCTCAACGGCGTCCTCCAGGGTGGACTTGTCCAGGACGTTGATGTTGGCGTGGTAGAGGCCTGAGTCCATGTTGTTGGCGGTGCGGTTGGCCTTCATGGTGGCGAGGCGCTCGTCGAAAGTGGGGGTTGCCATGATGTGTTCTCCTTGGGAAGTGGTGTGGAAGTGGTCTATTCGGAATCCATAATGAAGCCGGCGTCGAGGACACCCACCAGGTTGGTGATGCGCTCCTCCGGGGTGCGGCCCAATCCGGATGGGGTGATGGTGTTGGTCAGCGAGATGCCATCGAGGGCATCCTTGTAGTCCAACTTGCCCACCGACAGCATGGAGGCGACCATGCCGTGGTTATCCGCGCCGTTCTCCGGGTTAGCGCCCGGGGCGAACGGGGTGCCTGCCTCGTGGCCGGACGGGAAGGCGCCGGTGGCCTTGCCGTAGACCACGTTGGAGGTAATGGTCAGCACCGACTGGGTCGGAATGGCGTTGCGGTACATCGGGATGGCCTTAATCTTCGCCATGACGGTGTGAACGATGGTGGCGGCGATGTCATCGGCGCGGTCATCATCGTTTCCGTAGAAGGGGAAGTCACCTTCCGTCTTGTAGTCCACGATCAGACCGGTCTCATCGCGCACCGGGTAGACCTTGGCGTACTTAATGGCGGAAAGCGAGTCAGCCACGATGGACAGGCCGGCGATACCGCAGCCCATGGAGCGCACGATATCGGAATCGTGCAGCGCCATCTCGATGGCCTCGTAGGCGTACTTGTCGTGGCAGTAGTGGATGATGTTGAGGGCTTCGACATAGGTGCCGACGACCCAATCCAGCATCTCCTCGTACTTCTGCCAGACCTCGTCGAAATCGAGCGGTCCATCGCCCTTGATGGGCTCGTAGCCGTCAACGACCTGCTTGCCGCTGACTTCGTCGCGGCCGCCGTTGATGGCGTAGAGCAGGGCCTTCGCAGCGTTGACGCGGGCGCCGAAGAACTGCATTTGCTTGCCGACGGCCATCGGGGACACGCAGCACGCAATCGCCGCGTCATCGCCCCACTGCTCACGAATCTGCTTATCGGACTCGTACTGGATGGACGAAGTCTCAATCGAGATGTGGGCACAGAATTCCTTGTAGCCTTCCGGCAGCCGCGGATCCCAGAAGATGGTGATGTTCGGCTCCGGGGACGGGCCCAAGTTAATCAGCGTCTGCAGCAGACGGAAGGAAGTCTTGGTCACCATGTGGCGGCCATCGTCGCCAAAGCCGGCATCGGACCAGGTTGCCCAGTATGGGTCACCGGAGAAGATCTGGTCATAGTCCTCGGTGCGCAGGAAGCGGACGATGCGCAGCTTGAGCACCAGCTGGTCGATGATTTCTTGGGCGTCTTCCTCGGTGATGATGCCCGCGTTCAGGTCGCGCTCGAAGTAGCAGTCGAAGAATGCGGAGAGGCGTCCGATGGACATGGCGGCGCCGTCCTGGGACTTGATGGAGGCCAAATAGCCAAAGTAGGTCCACTGCACTGCCTCGTGGGCGGTCTTCGCGGGCTTCGAGATATCGAAGCCATAGGACTCAGCCATGACCTTGAGTTTCTTCAGGGCCTTGATCTGCTCGGCGTGCTCCTCGCGGTAGCGTGCCCAGTGCTCAGAGAATCCGATATCACCGACTGCGTGCTTGGACGCCTCCTTCTCAGCGATGAGATAGTCCACGCCGTAGAGGGCCACGCGGCGGTAGTCACCAATGATGCGGCCACGGCCATAGGCATCCGGCAGGCCGGTGATGATGTGGGAGGAACGCGCTGCGCGGATGCGCGGGGTATAGATATCGAAGACGGCGTCGTTGTGCGTCTTACGGTAGCGGGTGAAGATCTTCTCGATCTCCGGATCGGTTTCCTTGCCGGCTTCCTTAATGGCCTGCTTGACCATGCGCCAGCCGCCGTTGGGCATCATGGCGCGCTTAAGCGGCGTATCCGTCTGCAGGCCGACGATGACGTCATCGTCCTCGGAGATGTACCCAGCCGGGAAAGCGTCGATATCGCTCGGGGTGTGGGTGTCCACGTCGAAGATGCGCTTTTGGCGCTCGACGGACAGGTAGTTCTTCTCCAAATGATCCCACACGCGCTGCGTCTTCTCGGTGGGCCCAGCGAGGAAGGAAGAATCTCCGTCATAAGGGGTGTAGTTGCGCTGGATAAAATCACGAACGTCAATGTTCTCAGTCCACGGGCCGGGCTCAAAGCCCTTCCATGCCTCGAACTGCACAGACTGTTCCGTTGCGGTGGTCACTATATTGACTCCCTTCATAGTTCACACGACGCGTAAACACTTAGTCGCAGAAGGGCTGTAGGTGACTTCGATTCACAGGCAATTCGGTCAACCCGTACGCCACCGAACCCCTCTCTGTAGCCCATAGTAGGGGGAGAAACGCATAACCTCACATCGGCACATGCGTGCCCCACGGCACCGAACGGGCTGGTTTTAGCACCACACAGGTCAGCTCTTTCATAGGTAACGACCGTACGGTTGGATGCGGGGGTAAATCACCCCCTGACGTGGCCTTTCCCACACCTTTCAGGTCACTTCTTGGCCCGTGTCCCCGCCGCCCTCTATTGTTATGCGCAGTATCCTCGTCTCGCCCTTCAGCAAGGAGCTCTTTGCGTGTCTGACACCGCCGCTACCGCTAGCCCTGCCACTGCCCCGACTCATCCCGTTGATGTTGTCCCGCCAGCGCCCAAGCTGGCAGCGCTCGGACTCCAGCACGTTCTCGCTTTCTACGCGGGCGCGGTCATCGTGCCGCTGCTCATCGCCGGTTCTTTGGGCCTTGATGAGGCCACCACGATTCACCTCATCAACGCTGACCTGTTGACCTGTGGTCTGGCGACGTTGATCCAAGCGGTGGGCGTCGGCAAGCACATCGGCGTCCGCCTTCCCATCATCCAGGGCGTGACCACCACGGCGGTCAGCCCCATCATTGCCATCGGCATGAGTGCTGGTGACCAGCCACTGCCCACGATTTATGGCGCGATTATTGCTGCCGGTATCTTTACCTTCTTCGCCGCGCCGGTCTTTGGACGCGTGCTCAAGTACTTCCCGCCGATTGTCACCGGCACCGTACTTTTGGTCATGGGTACGTCGCTGCTGGCGGTTTCTGCCAATGACTTCGTTAATTACGCGGACGGGGTCCCGTCCGCACGCGATCTGCTCTATGGCTTCGGCACGCTCACCATCATTATCATCGTGCAGCGTTTCTTCCGCGGCTTCCTGGGTACTCTGTCTGTGCTGCTTGGTTTGGTCATCGGTACTTCCGTGGCCTTCGCACTGGGCGATACGTCCTTTGACGGCGTGCGTGAAGCCGATGCCATCGGTATGACAACACCTTTCTACTTCGGTATGCCGAAGTTCGACATCATGGCGATTCTTTCCCTCATCATCGTCATGATCATCACCATGGTGGAAACCACCGGCGATGTCTTCGCCACCGGTGAGATTGTGAAGAAGCGCATCAAGCGCGATGACGTAGTGCGCGCCATTCGCGCCGATGGTCTCTCCACCACCCTTGGTGGCGTGATGAACTCCTTCCCCTACACCTGCTTCGCGCAGAACGTCGGCCTGGTTCGCCTGACTGGTGTGAAATCCCGCTGGGTAGCTGTGTCCGCAGCGGGCTTCATGATCATTCTGGGCCTGCTACCTAAGGCCGCAGCTGTTGTGGCGGCTATCCCCTCCCCGGTGCTCGGCGGCGCCTCCCTCGCATTGTTTGCCAACGTTGCCTGGGCTGGCCTGCAGACCATCGCGAAGGAAGACATTAGTGATGGCCGCAACGCGGCCATCGTCACCACCGCGCTGGGGCTAGCCATGCTCGTCACGTTCAAACCGGACGTGGCCACCGCCTTCCCGGAGTGGGCGCAGATTTTCGTCTCCTCCGGAATGTCGATCGGCGCTATCACCGCGATCCTGCTCAACTTGCTCTTCTTCCATGTCGGCTCGCAGTCTGGCGATGATGTCAGCCGCCTCGACGGCGCCGGCGTCTCGCTCAAGGAGCTCAACGAGATGGACCGCGATAGCTTCGTCAGCGCGCTGCGCCCGCTCTTCAATAACGAAACTTGGCCGCTCAAAGCTGCCTGGGAGCTGCGCCCCTTCCAGGATGTCAGCCAGCTGCGCGAAGCAATCCAGGTCACGGTCCTCACCGCCCCCGGCGAGCAGCGCCGTGCCCTGATCCACGACTACCCCGCGATGGATGAGTTGCTGCTGGCTGACTCCGACACGGCCGCCACCATCTCCGCCGACCGCGGTTCCTTGGCCCTGGATGACCTCGACGATGTCCAAACGCAGCAGCTTATCGACGTATCACATGCCTACCGCGAGCGCTTCGACATGCCCTTTGTGGCATACCTGGACACCAACGACTCGGCCGATCGCGTCATCGATGCGGGCGTGCGCCGCTTGTCCAACTCGGATGAGCTGGAACAGCGCGTGGTCTTGAGCGAAATCATCGAGATTGCCAATGACCGCTTCGATATCCTGCTGGCGGATGCCAACCCTGTGCGGGCTTATTGGGACCGCAAGTTCACGGAGGTGGAATGAACGTAGTTCATTCCACGAGACGAGGTCACTCGACGTGGGGTGATGAACTCACCCCACACTAGACAAGGGTCAGCTGAACTCCATGGTGACCTGGGCCTCGGGGTCAACGCCACGGATGATGCCCTCATAGAAATTGCGAGCTTGGTCCTGCAGGAGCTCGCGGTTGTCGTTGATGTCCTTGCGCTTCTTATCGGCGCTGAGGACGTCCGACACCGTGGATGCGGCGTCGAGTGGCTGCGTAGTCCAGCTCAACGCGCCGTTATCTTCCACAGCGGTCTTGAACTCCTCGTCGGTGTGCCCGATGAAAATGAAGTCTGGGATGTGGACCGTGTAGGAATGCTCGCCGGTTTCGGTGACGCTCACGTCCTTGCCCTCAATACCAAGCTTGGCCTTGTAGGAATACTGCACAAACTGGGTACGGTCGGTCCACGGGACACGCACACCAAATACTTCGCCGACAGAGGATTTCTCCGCCAGCCCCTGGATACCCAGGCTGAGCAAGACCACCTGTTCTTCGCGCTGCACTGCCTTAACAACCTGCGTGTTGGTTGACTGCACTGGGGCGCTATAAATCTCGTGCGGTTGGCGGACGGCATACACGCCCAAGCCCGCGCAGGCGAGTGAAAGAAGCACCACCAGCGCGATAAGTGTGGTGCTCAGTTTGCGGCTCGTCATACCTACCTACAGCTGGAACTGCTCAACAACTTCAGTGCGGCGCTTGTGCTCCATCCAGAAGGACAGGAATGGAACAACACCGGCAAGCGCCGTGGTGAAAAGCTTGCTTACCGGCCACATGGCACGCGGACCAAGGACCAGGATGGACACGAGGTAGACCATGTAGGCCACGCCGTGTGCTTGGGCGATGAGCGTAGCCCACGATGGCATCTCCATGCCCACGCCGTATTGCAGGATCATGCGCGCAACAAGAATGAGAAGGAAAATACCGGTAATCGTGGCGGCAATGGAAAAGAACTTCAGCGGGCCACGGATACGCGCCTGACGGTCAGGGTGGACAGCGTTGTTGACTGAGTTGCTCATTAATACTCCTCTTCCGTGCCGCGACGGCGGCGCTGCTTGTTCATAGCGTTGAAGGTGTCCACATCAATCTGTGGGCGAGGCGGTAGGAAATCTTCGTCGATTTTAGTCACGGTGTTCTCTTTGGATGCTCTCACGTGCTCGGCCTCATACTGAGCAGGCTCTTCTCCCCGTTCGAGGGCTTCGTTCTCGGCATCGATTCGCTCATTCTCGTAGCGCATGGCAGTGCGGTAAGCGTAAACAACAAATACCGCGAACAGCGGCCATTGGAAGGCGTATCCCAAGTTCTGGAAGGTTCCCGAACCGGAGCGGAACCGCGTCCATTGCCAGTAAGCAAGGAACAAAAAGAGCACGACGAAGAGCACGATGAGGACGATGTGCCACCATCGAACCTTCATCCGCTTTTTCGGTGCTGGGTTGGTGCTCACTCTCAACAGCCTACCCACCACGCCCAGAAAAGTGGATTTCCGTCTATGGGCTGCTGCCCTGTAGGCTAGTGAACGTTCCGCGGAGCAAAGAGTGCTCCGCAGTGACGACACCAGCGCCCGTGGCGGAATTGGCAGACGCGCTAGATTTAGGTTCTAGTGTCTTATGACGTGTGAGTTCAAGTCTCACCGGGCGCACATATTCAGACCCCGCGCGGTTTCCGTGCGGGGTCTTGTCGTCACAGCGCTCGGCGAGCCCACATGATTCTTTTCAGACGGTTCCCCTCATCGGGTTCGTTTGGGGGCAGGCGAACCATATGAGTAGAACCCTGTGTGACAGGGACCAAAGTTAAGGGACCACCTGCGAGGCAACCTCTACATTTCCCGAGGTGGTCTTCGCAGAATGTGCGTAGATGGTCCTTCTAGTTTGGTCCCTCTTAACCTGCCCAGCTAGCAAATGCTGGGGCTTGCGGTAATGGTTTGGCGGATACTTAGGCTTGGCCGGCGAGGGCTGCTAGGGGTTCGCGCAGCTGCGCCAATGCACGGCCGCGGTGCGAGACAGCATTCTTCTCCTCTGAGGACATCTCGGCGGCGGAGCGGGATTCGCCCTCAGGCTGGAAGAGAGGATCGTAGCCAAAGCCATTTTCTCCCTGTGGGGCGGTAAGCAAGGAGCCTGGCCAGCGGCCCTCCACCACGTGTTCCTGGCCATCCGGGGTCACCAACGCGCAGACCGACACAAAGGCGGCCGCGCGGCGCTCGGCGGGCACGTGTGACATCTGCCCCAGCAGCAGGCGATTATTGGCTTCATCGTCACCGTGGCCGCCCGACCACCGAGCAGAGAGCACGCCCGGCATACCGTTGAGTTCTTCCACCGCGAGGCCGGAATCATCCGCGATCGTTGCCAACCCGGTGTGCTGCACCCCAGCGCGCGCCTTAATCAACGCGTTATCAGCAAAGGTGCGGCCATCCTCCACAGGCTCCGGGTAGGCCTCCACTGCAGACAGCGAGAGCAGCTCGATGCCCTCAATGCCGGCATCAGCGAGAATCTTCTCCAGCTCCTTGAGCTTCTTGGCATTATTCGAAGCGACGAGGAGCTTTACCATCCGAGGGCCGCCTTTTGAGCGTCGATAAGCTGGGTGCAGCCGGCTTGGGCCACGTCCAACATGTCATTGAGCTCCGCGCGGCCGAACAGGCCGTGCTCACCGGTGCCCTGAATCTCGACGAAGTCCCCGCCCTCCTGCATCACCACGTTGAGATCAACCTCCGCGCGGGAGTCCTCTTCATAGGGCAGGTCGAGGCACACGTGACCGTCGATGATGCCGACGGAGACAGCAGCGATCGGATCCAGCAGCGGCTCGCCCGGGACGACACCCTCCTCCTTAAGGTAGGCAATCGCATCAGCCAGCGCCACATACGCGCCGGTAATCGACGCCGTGCGGGTACCACCATCGGCCTGCAGTACGTCGCAATCCAGCTGGATGGTGTTCTCCCCCAGCTCGGACAGGTCCACGGCGGCGCGCAGGCTGCGCCCCACTAGGCGGGAGATCTCGTGGGTACGTCCCTTGACCTTGCCCTTCATCGACTCGCGCGGCATGCGGTCGTGGGTGGCCGCAGGCAACATCGCGTACTCGGCGGTCAACCAGCCCTCGCCGGAGTCCTTCTTGAAGCGCGGCACCCCGAATTCCACGGAAGCCGTGCACATGACTCGGGTGTTGCCGAACTCCACCAAAACCGACCCAGCCGGGTTGGTGGTGAAGTTGCGGGTAATGCGGACGCTACGGAGTTGGTCGAGCGCGCGACCATCGGCACGAGTGAAATCAGTCATGCCCCCTACCCTACCGCGCGTGCTAAAAGTCGAGCTCCATCCCGGCGGCACCAACGACGATCTCACCGTCGAACTCACGGGCAGCTGCGGCATAGGTAGCGGCGGCATCACCCCACGGCTGCAGGTGCACGAGCACCAGCTTCTTCACGCCCGCCTCACGCGCCAGACGCCCGGCTTCTGCCCCCGACATGTGCATGTCTGGGGCCTTGTCCTCCGAGGTCTCGCCCCATGCGGCCTCACAGAGGAAAACATCCACGCCCTGGGCAGCCTCAACGAGCGCGGGCGTATAGGCCGAATCAGCTGAATAGCACAAGGTTGCACCGGATTTAGTGTGCTCAACCCGCAAAGCGTATGTCTCTACCGGGTGAACTGTGCGGAAGGGGGTGATATAGACATCGTCGACAAGCTGGCGTTCCCGATCCACCCACGGGCTGAACGCAAAGGTATCGCTCATGTCATCCACCCCGTCCGGAGTATCCGAGGACAGCCGGCCCAGGTGGGTCTCAGTCGTCGACGGCCCGAGGCAGAAATTGCGGGAGGCTGCGGGTGCTGTGGGGTGGAAGCGGCGCCACACCATCAAAGACGGAAAGTCCAGGCAGTGATCGGCATGGAGATGAGTTAACGCCACGTGTGCATCGCACGGATCCTGGAGTTCCTGCAGGCGTGCAAGCGTACCCGGGCCCAAGTCCATGATGATGGACGGAGCAGAGGGGAAAGACAAGAGATAGCCAGAGGCCGGATTACCCACAGTGGGCACCGAGCCGGAACAGCCTAGGATGGTCAGCTTCATGCGTTCAATAGTTCCACGAAACAATGGGGGATGCGGGATTTGGGTCGATTGTACATCCTCACCCGCTCTAAATCTTGGGCCCCAGGAAGCGCGCGGCTAAACGCTCGAAGGTGGCGTGGTCGCCAGTGCACTCGAAACTACGTGTGGGTACCTGCCCTGCCGGGGCCAGCATGTCCGTGTTGGTGAGGATGCGCAGGACATCCTTCGCAGTCTCCTCCGCCGAGGACACCAAGGTGACGTTATCCCCAATAGCGAGCTGGATGACGCCCGTGAGCAGCGGGTAGTGCGTGCAGCCAAGAACGAGCGTGTCGACGCCCGCCGACTGCAGCGGCGCAAGGTAGCCCTCGGCCACACCAAGAATCTGACGCCCGGCGGTAATGCCGCGCTCAACGAAACTCACGAAGTCCGGGCACGCCACGGCCGTGCACTCAACATTCGGGTTGACGGCGAACAAATCCTGGTAGGCCCCGGAGTTAATGGTTCCCTCCGTACCAATCACGCCGATCTTGCCGTTGCGGGTGGTGGCGATGGCGCGGCGCACGGCCGGGCGGATGACCTCCACGACCGGAATGGCATAGCGCTCGCGGGCATCGTGCAGGAAAGCGGCCGTGGCGGTGTTGCAGGCGATCACCAGCATCTTGCAGCCGCGCTCCACCAACTCGTCGGCGATGGCGGTGGACAGCTCCCTCACCTCGGCGATGGGCCGCGGGCCATAGGGGGTATGGGCGGTATCGCCGATGTAGATGATGGATTCGTCGGGAAGCTGCTCGATGATCGTGCGAGCGACGGTCAGGCCGCCCACACCCGAATCAAAAATCCCGATCGGAGAGGTTGCGTCAGGCATTAACGCATCGCTCCCCGAGGCGCGGGCTTGACCTTCTGAATCGGGTCATCGGAGGTGATCACCATGCCCGCGACGATGCCACCAATGGCGCCGAAGAGGTGGCCCTGCCAGCTGACTCCTTCATAGATAGGCAACACGCCCCAGATGAGACCGGAATAGGCAAAGCCCAGCCCCACGCCGACGAGAAATTGGCCCAGGGAACGGTTGAAGATTCCTCGGACGATGAGGTAGGCCAGCCAGCCATAGACCATGCCCGAGGCACCGATATGCGAGGTCCCAGGCCCGCCCAGCAGCCACGTGCCCACGCCGGCGATGAGCACCACGATGATGGTGACCTCCCACCATGCCTTGCGGCCCGACAAGCCAATCAGGAAACAAAAGATCGCACCAGGCAACGAGTTTCCGATGAGGTGCTCGAAGTTCGCGTGGAGCAGCGGCGCGGTGAAAATCCCCCAGATGCCGTTGAAGTCCAGCGGATGAATGCCGTACTGCCCCAGCTCGCTTCCAAAGAACAGGAAGTTAATGATGTGGATGATCCACTCGACGGCGAGGAACCCCACCGTAAGAGTCGCGGCTGTTTTGAGGCGGCCGGCCCGAGTGTAATTTTTCGAATCGCCTGAATTAAGGAGGGGCTGCTGCCCCTGTCCCGCGGCAGCGGGGCGGGGTTGAAAGGGATTAGGCTCATGCGAATGCTGCTGGCCAAAGGGTCCACTCGTCGTCATAATGCCTCCAACTCTAGCAAGCCCGCAGCGAGGAATACGCCTCCAAACCCAGCCCTGGGCTTGCACTCATCACGGCGTCAACGATGGCTGCCTCCACGGCATCAGCAGCAGCTGCGCTTAACGACGCCAACTCCGCCGGGCCGATGCCCCGCTCCGCTGAGCGGACTCCCGAGGAGGCAGCAAACAGCGTATCCCCATCCAGCGGGGAATGCGCTGGGCGCACAGCGCGAGCGATGCCATCGTGGCCCGCGAGGGCGAGGCGCTTGGTCTGGGCCTTGCTTAAAGGCGCATCGGTCAACACCGCACCAATGGTGGTATTAAGCCGCGAGGATTCCGCGAATGACTCGGCCAGGCTGCGGGCTGCGGCAAACCGCTCAACGTCGACGGCTGGTGCACCCGGCGCGCCAAACAAGCGCCCAGTCTCAGCATCAATCACCTGCCCCACCGGGTTCGCCACGACGACGGCGGCGACGGAGAACGAGGAGACGTCGACAAGCGCGGTGCCCACCCCGCCCCGCACCTTGCCGGCACAGGCCCCAGTGCCCGCACCCACGCTGCCACTCGTGGCGTCGTGTCCTGCCAACGCGGCGCGTAGGGCTACCTCGCCATCTGCCGCCGAGGGACGCTGCGGCCCGGCGAGCAGGTCGAAGATGACCGCGCCCGGCACGATAGGAACGCGCGGGCCGGGGACCTCCTCGCCAAAGACGGGGAAACCAATCCCTGCTTCCTCCAGCCCCCGCATGACACCATCCGCAGCGGCCAGCCCGAAGGCCGAGCCGCCTGCAAGGACAAATGCATGAACGCGCTCAACCGTGTTGTGTGGCTCTAAAAGATCTGTCTCGCGCGTGCCTGGGCCACCGCCCCGCACGTCGACGCCGGCCACGGCCCCCTGTTCGCCGCAGTAAATGACGGTGACGCCGGTATCCTCACGCGTCACGTGGCCAACGGAAAAGCCCATGCCGGGAAGAGTCTGCACGGCGCTAATCCATGAGAACGTCGAGCAGCGAATCCTGGCAGAACGCCAGCCATTCCACGAGCGTATCGCGGTCCGCCCCAGGGGTATCCTCCGGCACGTCCCCGGCGGCGATATAGAGGCGCAGATCATTAAGCCCCGCGAGGAAGGCATGCGCCTCTTCCTCACTAATGGCTACCTCTACCCCGCCAGTCGGCCCCAGCGCAGTGTTAATAACCTGCAGGTTCTCCAGCTTGGCGCGCGCGATGTCGTTCTCGTGGAGCGAGCGCATGAGGGAATTGTCTCCGTCGAATTCCTCATCCCCCGGCTTCTTGAAGTCCGGAAAGAGGCGGGCCAGCGAGGGGTCTTCGGGGGCTTCGGTGTGGCCGGTGGGCATGTCGAGCATGTCCGCCAGCTCATCCTTCGGCGCCGACTGGGCGCGAGCGATGATCGCCTCAGAGACCGTCGCGGTGAGGTCGCCCAAGACTTCGCGCTCCATCGGCTCGAAAACAGCCGTGTACTTGGCGCCGCGCATGAAGGACTTTTTCTTCTTCCAAGCCTGCATAACCTACCCTGCCTGCTGCATCGTGGCCCAGAGGCCCGCGACCTGCAGCTTCTTCACGTCGGCTTCGACTTTGTCGCGTTCACCCGAGGACACGGCTGCCTTACCTTCGGTATGGACCTGCATCATCAGCTCGTTGGCTCGCTTCTTGTCATAGCCTAAAACGGTCTGGAACACGTAGGAGACGTAGCTCATCAGGTTGACTGGATCATCCCAGACAATGCACATCCACGGCAGGTTTTCGCTCGTGGCGACGTCGACGTCAATCGCCTCATCCAGCTCCGGGGTGGCCATGGGTGAACTCATCACCACGCCCGCGGACGTTTCGTTGTGCGCTTTCATGCCCTCTACACTAGCTAAAATTCTCCGCGTCGCGAGCAGTTATACTGTCAGCGACCCTTAACCTGATTATCGTTTCCAGGTGGCATCAATGAATTCTTTCTCCCTTCCCTCGGCCGTCACTGACATTCTCGCGGGACGTCAACCGGCGAAGGAGGATGTCGTGCTCCTCCTGCAGCGCGTGCTCACCGTGCTCGTTCTCGGCGGCACGCTCGTGGCTGCCGTACTGAGCTTGACCAACCCGTCGGACGACGGCAGCTCGACGGATACGGAACCCCCGACGTCGGAGGCGTGCGACTACGAGCTTCCCGACGTTCCCGTCCAACGCCAGCTCGAAACCATCCAAGAGGAGCTGATAGGTGCGCTCAACACTTGGCGCAAGGAAGACGGCCAAGCCCCACTGGTGCCCTGGATCGACCGCCAAACCGCAGCCCGCGAAAAGGCAGAGTGCAACGCCGTCACCAAGACGCAAGACCCAGCCGAAGAAAATGTGCAGATGGTTCAGCACCACCTGCCCGTGGACAAGGCCAGCGCATATGAATTCGTCGAGGCCTTCCGGGCCTCCCCCGACCACGTGGCCGCCCTGCGAGATCGCCGGATGAGCACCGCGGCCGTCGGCGTGGCTTATAACGACGGCGAGGTGTACGTCGTCATTCAGCTTGAGGAATAGAACAGCTGATTTTTTAGGACGCCCTGAGTAGCATCTTCGATGTGACTACTACCTCAGATAACGTCCTGGATGCCGGAAACGTCCCTGCGGATCGCTCCACGGCCCTTCTTACCGATAAGTACGAGCTGACCATGCTGCAAGCGGCGCTGCGCGATGGCTCCGCGCACCGCCAGGTAGCCTGCGAAGTTTTTGCCCGCCGGCTTCCCAACGAACGGCGCTACGGCGTTGTTGCCGGTACCGAGCGCGTCCTTCGCGCCGTCCGGGACTTCCGTTTCACTGCTCAGCAGTTGGCGGAGATGGACTTTCTTGATGCTCAAACCAAGGATTACCTGGCCAATTACCGCTTCTCCGGGCAGATCGATGGCTACCGGGAAGGCGAGCTGTACTTCCCCAACTCGCCACTGTTGACCGTGCGCGGCACCTTCGGCGAGTGTCTCATTCTGGAAACCGTGATCCTTTCCATCATGAATTCCGATTCCGCGGTGGCTTCTGCGGCTTCCCGCATGGTGGTTGCCGCGGACGGCCGCCCCATCATTGAGATGGGCTCGCGCCGCACGCACGAATACGCTGCAGTGACTGCTGCCCGCGCCGCCTATCTGGCAGGCTTTCAGGCCACCTCCAACTTGGAGGCCGGCTACCGCTATGACATCCCGGTCTCCGGTACTGCGGCGCATGCGTGGACGCTGGCGCACGTCAATGAGGACGGCACCCCCAACGAGGAGGCTGCTTTCCGCGGGCAGATCGAGACCCTCGGTGTGGGGACCACCTTGTTGGTGGATACTTATGACATCACCAAGGGCGTGGAAACCGCCGTCAAGGTGGCCGGACCCGAGCTGGGCGGTGTGCGCATCGATTCTGGCGACCTAGCCGCAGTTACCCGCCGCGTGCGCAAGCAGCTCGATGATTTGGGCAACCACAACACCAAAATCGTGGTCTCCTCCGACCTGGATGAGTTCGCCATCGCCGGTCTGCGCGGCGATCCCGTCGATGTCTATGGCGTAGGCACCTCGGTGGTCACCGGCTCGGGCGCCCCGACGGCGGGCATGGTCTACAAGGTCGTCGAGGTCGAAGGACATCCAGTGGCTAAGCGTTCCTCCTCGAAGAAGTCGCAGGGCGGGGCAAAGCGCGCCCTGCGCACCTACCGCTCCTCCGGGGTAGCCGTCGAGGAGCTCGTGCTCCCCTTCTCCGCTGAGAACCCGGAAACCGGCACGCTGCGCACCCGCGAGATGACGGTGCCGCTGATGCGTGACGGCGAAATCCTCGACGCCCTGCCTACCCTCGAGGAATCCCGCGAGTACCTGGCACAGGCCATCACGACGCTGCCGTGGGAGGGCCTCGCACTCACCCGCGATGAACCCGCGGTTCCCACCCGCTTTATCGGCTTCGACGCTTAGGAAGTACGCGGGGGAAGACCGACTACACTGGCACCAATGCAGGACACAACGGTTGACCTCCTCGACGCCGCAGTCTCCGCCCTCGGCGGCTCGCGGCGCCCCGGCCAGGTGCGCATGGCGACGGCCGTGACCACTGCGTTAGAGAAAGAGCGCCACCTCGCCGTGCAGGCAGGAACAGGCACAGGTAAGTCCTTGGCCTATCTCGTGCCCGCCTTCCGCCACGCGCAAGAGACCGGCCACACCGTCATCGTCTCCACGGCCACGCTGGCGCTCCAACGCCAGCTGGTGGAGCGGGACCTGCCGCGCTTGGCCGAGGCCCTCGAGCCGCACCTAGAAAAGAAACCAACCTTCGCCATCATGAAGGGCCGCTCCAACTACGTCTGCCTCAACAAAGTCTCCCGCGCCGCTGAGCTTGAGGACGAGGACGCCTTACTCGACGAAGACGCTGTTTCTTACCTCGGCCGCCACGTCCAGCGCGTCTACGAGTGGGCGGAAGACACCGAGACTGGTGACCGCGAAGACTTGGAACCGGGCGTGCCAGACTTAGCGTGGCGGCAGGTATCCGTCACCTCGAACGAGTGCCTCGGTGCCACCCGCTGCCCGCACGGCGAAGACTGCTTCGCGGAACTCGCGCGCCGCCGCGCAGCGGACGTCGATATCGTCGTCACCAACCACGCCCTGCTCGCCATCGACGCAGTAGCGGATATCAATATCCTGCCCGAACACGACGTCGTTATCATCGACGAGGCCCACGAGCTGGACGGCCGCATCACCTCGGTCTCCACCGCCGAGATCACCGGGCGCGCGCTCAAGATGGCGGCTAACCGCGCCAAGTCCCTCGGTGCCAACGGCAAAGACCAACGCCTCACCGAGCAAGCCAACGAACTGAGCCAACTCCTCGCGGAGTTCGCGCCAGGCCGTTGGACCGACTTGCCAGAGGAAGCCAAACAGCAACTCATGAGCGTGGCTGACACATTGGCCGACTGCCGCGAAACCATCGCCCGCGCCCCCGAGGGTGAACAGGCCCAAGACCCGGAAAAATCTGCGGAGCGCCAGAACCTGGCCAACCACCTCGCCACTCTCGTCGAGGCTATCGCCCGCATCCTCGACGTCTTCGCCACCGGTGACCCCGCCGCGCATGCCGACGTGGTGTGGCTGGAGCGCGATGAGCGCACGTTGAACGACACCCTTGCCGTGGCCCCTCTGTCCATCGCCGGCATGCTGCACGAAAAGCTCTTCGGCGAGCAGACCGTGGTGCTCACCTCCGCCACGCTGGCCCTAGGCGGACGCTTCGACGCCATGGCCGCACAGTGGGGCCTGCCGAAAGGCACGTGGGACAGCCTCGACGTGGGCTATCCCTTTGACCCCGCGCGCAGCGGCATCCTCTATACCGCGGCGCACCTGCCGCAGCCGGGACGCGATGGGCTGAGCCCCCAGACCCTCCAAGAGATCCGCGAGCTCATCATGGCCGCCGGCGGGCGCACGCTCGGGCTCTTCTCCTCGCGGCGGGCCGCGCAACAGGCAGCCGAAGAACTCAAGCCCACGCTCCCCTTCGACATTTACCTCCAGGGCGAGGACTCCATCGGTGCGCTCGTGGACAAGTTCACGAAGAACGAAAACTCCTGTCTCTTCGGCACGCTCACGCTCTGGCAGGGCGTCGACGTGCCGGGGCCCTCCTGTTCCCTGGTCCTCATCGATCGCATCCCCTTCCCCCGCCCGGATAACCCACTCATGCAAGCGCGGACCGAGGCCGCAAAGGCGGCAGGACGCAACGGGTTCATGGAGGTTTCTGCGACGCACGCGGCGCTGCTCATGGCCCAAGGCGCGGGCCGCCTGCTGCGCTCCACTGCGGACCGCGGAGTCGTCGCCGTGCTCGATAGCCGCCTAGAGACCAAGCGTTACGGCTCCTACCTGCGGGCCTCCATGCCGCAGATGTGGCCGACGAGCGACCCAGAGGTCGTGCGCGGGGCGCTCAAGCGCCTGGTCGAGGCCCGCTAGGGGCGGCGCAGCGCGCACACCGTGGCTGAGTCCGGGGCGACCTCGGTGAAGCCGGCGTCGTGCACCACCACCGCTGCCGGACGCGCACAAGCCGCGGCAAATTCCTCATGGGGGATTTCGCGCACGGACAGCGTAAAGTCCTGTGCTGCCCAGTCCTCCACTTCCTCGACGCTCATCGCCGCGGCCAGCAGCATTGAGCCGTGCCCTACTTGTGCTGCGGCCTTTCCCGCGCTCATGGCGAGGGAGGCGTCGATGTAGATCACGGGGACGTCGTCAAGCGCGGGCCCTGGCTCATCCTTCGGCAGGTCGGTGTGGCCGATTTGCATCTTCGACACGAGTGGATGCACGTCCTGTACTGCCGAGGGAAGGAAGACGCGCGCGCGATCATCCACCGTGACGCCGGGCAGGCACTGCACATCGTGCCAGGCCTTGTTGCGGGCGCGGCGCGCCACCTTGCGGATGCGGTGCCCGTACCACTGCCCCAACGCCTCGGCGAAGGCCCCATCCTGCCCGGCCCGATCGTCGAGGCAGAGCTTGACCACACCCCTCGCTGCTGCCTCCAGCACCTCCGTGCGCGCGGGCGGGTCTTGCTTGGGCAGGTTGAGCGCTATCTGCATCGCCTGGATGGTCTCGGGCTTGTCGGGATCCTCGGGATCATCGCGCCAGCTGCGCTCGCTGCAGGCAGCCGCGAGGCGACGGTGGGCCTCGCGGAGGTTATTCACTGGCAACTTCCTCCATGGGGATGCCCAGGATCTGCAGGATTTCGTCCATGTATGGGTGGTTAACAGAGGTATCCGCCACCTCGCGCAGGGCGGGCTTGGCGTTGAAGGCAATGCCCAGGCCGGCAGCGGAAATCATGTCGATATCGTTAGCACCATCGCCCACAGCAACGGTCTGCCGCATGCTCAGGCCCGAATCTGCAGCGAACTCACGCAAGAACATCTCCTTGGCCTTGCGGTCCACCACGTCCCCGATGACCCGGCCGGTGAGCTTACCGTCCTTGATTTCCAGGGTGTTGGCGCGCACGTAGTCGAGGTCGAGCTCTTTAGCTAGATCCTCGAGGACCTGAATGAAGCCGCCGGAGACCACGGCAACGCGGTAGCCCATGCGCTTAAGCGTGCGGATGGTGGTGCGCACTCCCGGGGTCAGGCGAATATCGTTGGCGGTTTCCTTAATGACCGATTCCGGCAACCCGGCCAGGGTGGCGACGCGCTCGCGGAGAGACTCTTCGAAGTCCAGCTCACCGCGCATAGCGCGCTCCGTCACTGCGGCGACTTCCGCCTCCTTACCCGCGTGGGCGGCCAGCATCTCGATGACCTCGCCGGTAATGAGGGTAGAGTCGCAGTCAAAGCAAATGAGGCGCTTCGAGCGGCGCTGCAGGCCGGAGCGCTCGATGGCGATATCGACACCTTGCTCGGTGGCTAGCCGGGCCAGCATGGCGCGAACAGGGTCAGAGGAGCCATCGATCGTGATGTACAGCTCGAGGCCGTTGAGCGGATACGTAGACAGGCCACGGATGCGGTCGATGTTGACATCGAGGTTGGCCAGCTCTTTGGCGATGGCCGACATGTGGCTCGCGTTGACCTGACGACCCAGCACCACGACGACGTGCGTGGACCGCGGCCGTGAGGTGGCTTCCTCCTCCCGAGGCTCCACGGTGATGGACTGCGCATAGATGCTCAACGTGTTGCGCAGCCCCTGCTCCATGGCCTCCAGACGCGAGGCGCTGACACGGATGTACGCGGAGAGGGAGATGCGACCGGAGAAAATGGCCTGTTCGGCATCAACCAGCTCTACGTTATGGGAGCTAAGAACGCGGAAGAAGGCGGCAGACACGCCTGGTTTGTCGGGACCTGAGGCGGTGACAACGGCGAAAACTTGTTCACTTTGATTATCCACGGGGCTCATTATCGCACACCGCGATCCTGGAATCTCCACCAACGGCAAACGCCGCCTCCCCATCGCGGTGATGGGGAGGCGGCGTTTTCAGGAGTACTCAGCTAGTGAGTGCTTAGTGCCCGACGTGTGCTTCCTCGCGCATGCGCTTGACCATGTGCGGGTAGTGCAGCTCGAAGGCCGGACGCTCGGAACGGATGCGCGGCAGGGATACGAAGTTGTGGCGCGGCGGCGGGCAGGAGGTAGCCCACTCAAGGGAGTTGCCGTAGCCCCACGGATCGTCCACAGTGACGATCTCGCCGTAGCGCCAGGACTTGAAGACGTTCCACACCAGCGGAATAACCGAGGCGCCGAGAACGAAGGAGAAGATGGTGGAAATCTGGTTGAAGACCGTGAAGCCATCAGACTCCAGGTAGTCGGCGTAACGACGCGGCATACCCATGTTGCCCACCCAGTGCTGAACCAGGAAGGTGCCGTGGAAGCCGATGAAGGTCAGCCAGAAGTGGATCTTGCCCAGACGCTCATCCAACATGCGGCCGGTCATCTTCGGGAACCAGAAGTACAGACCACCGAAGGCGGAGAACACCACGGTACCGAACAGGGTGTAGTGGAAGTGAGCAATAAGGAAGTAGGACTCTGCAAGGTGGAAGTCCAGCGCCGGGGAAGCCAGCATAATACCGGTCATACCGCCGAAGAGGAAGGTGGTCAGGAAGCCCATGGCGAAGATCATCGGGGTATCCCAGGTGATGTGGCCCTTCCACATGGTGCCGACCCAGTTGAAGAACTTCACACCGGTCGGAACCGCAATCAGGAAGGTCATGAAGGAGAAGAACGGCAGCAGGATGGCGCCAGTCACGAACATGTGGTGTGCCCACACAGCCATGGACAGTGCACCAATGGCCAGCAGAGCGAAGACGAGGCCGATGTAGCCGAAGACCGGCTTACGGGAGAAGACCGGGACAATCTCAGAGATAATGCCGAAGAACGGCAGTGCGAGGACGTAGACCTCCGGGTGGCCGAAGAACCAGAAGAGGTGCTGCCACAGGATGGCGCCGCCGTTGGCAGAGTCATAGATGTGGCCGCCCAGCTTGCGGTCATACAGAACACCCAGAGCCGCAGCAGTCAGCAGCGGGAAGATCATCAGCACGATGATGGAAGCGGTAAAGATAGCCCAGGTGAAAACCGGCAGACGGAACATGGTCATGCCCGGTGCACGCAGGGTAAGAATCGTGGTGATCATGTTGATGGCGGAAGCAATGGTACCGACACCGGTAGCACCCACACCAACGATCCACATGTCCGCGCCGATGCCCGGGGTGTGGACGGAATCAGCCAGCGGCATGTACATGGTCCAGCCGAAGTCAGCAGCGCCGCCCGGAGTCAAGAAGCCCGCGAGCATCACGATGCCGCCGGTCAGGGTAATCCAGAAGCCAAAGGCGTTCAGACGCGGGAAGGCCACGTCCGGTGCGCCAATCTGCAGGGGCATAACGTAGTTACCAAATGCCCACACCACTGGTGTCGCAAACAGCAGCAGCATCACGGTGCCGTGCATGGTGAACAGCTGGTTGAACTGCTCGTTGGACAGGAACTGCAGTCCTGGGGTGAAAAGCTCAGCGCGAAGCAGCAGAGCCATGAATCCACCGAGGAAGAAGAAGCTGAAGGACATGATCATGTACATGATGCCCAGCTGCTTGTGGTCGGTGGTGGTTAGCATCATCCAAGCCTTGGAACCGGTCTTTGCGTTACCAGTCGGCTCTGGACGTGTAGGCGCGACGTAATCGTCGAGCCGTGGCGCCACAGCGGTCATAAAATCCTCCTGAAGAACAAGTGCTTAACCACATCGGCATCACGCGTTTTCTCGCGCCACACGCTCAGTAGTCAAACACCTAGGTTTACTCGCATTATATTAGGCCACCTCAGGGCCGAATTTCCAGCGCTCTGTTATTTTCCGCCAACCTTGCTAACCCCGTTTGGAGCAGATAACGCCATGTACGTGGCCAACTGCCCACACCACGCCTTAGCATACGGTGATCTAGAACACAGTAGCGCGGGGGTGTCGTCCCCCAAAACCCGAAAACGCACCCCCTGAAAGAATCAACCTTTCGGATGATCCCTGCCAGAAGGCGCGGTACGGCGACAGGTAAATGCGAGGAACTAGCTAGAAGTCCCAGTCATCATCGGTCGTTTCCTCCGCCTTACCAATCACATAGGAGGAGCCGGAGCCGGAGAAGAAGTCGTGGTTCTCGTCCGCGTTCGGGGACAGCGAGGACAGGATGGCCGGAGACACGCGGGTCTCATCAGCCGGGAACAGCCCCTCGAAGCCGAGGTTATTCAGTGCCTTGTTGGCGTTGTAGCGCAGGAAGCGCTTCACATCCTCGGTCCAGCCCAGCTCGTCATACAGATCCTCGGTGTAGTCGATCTCGTTCTCATAGAGGTCGTAGAGCAGGTCGAAGGCGTAGCCCTTCATCTCTTCCTGCTCCGGCCCCGACAGCTTCTTGTACCCCTGCTGGAACTTGTAGCCGATGTAATAGCCGTGGACGGCCTCATCGCGGATAATCAGGCGAATGATGTCAGCGGTATTCGTCAGCTTCGCGCGCGAAGAGAAGTGCATCGGCAGGAAGAAACCAGAGTAAAAGAGGAAGGACTCCAACAGCGTGGAGGCGACCTTCTTCTTCAGCGGATTGTCACCCTGGTAGTAGGACATAACAATCTTGGCCTTGCGCTGCAGGTTCTCATTTTCCTCAGACCAGCGGAAAGCATCGTTGATCATCGGGGTCGACGCCAGCGTCATGAAGATATTGGAGTAGGACTTCGCGTGCACCGACTCCATGAAGGCGATGTTGGTGTAGACGGCCTCTTCGTGGGGGGTGACGGCGTCGGGAAGCAGCGATACAGCACCCACGGTGCCCTGGATAGTGTCAAGCAACGTCAGGCCAGCGAAGACGCGCATGGTGGTCTCCTGTTCCTTCTCCGTGAGCGTCTTCCAGCTCTGGATGTCGTTGGACACCGGGACCTTCTCTGGGAGCCAGAAGTTGCCGGTTAGACGATCCCACACCTCAAGATCCTTCTCATCTGGAATGGTGTTCCAGTTGATTGCCTTCACCGGAGCCTCGTGGCTGGCGATGTAATCGTCGTACTCGTGAGACACGCACGTCACCTCGTCTTACTAGTTTTGATAAGTCTGGTGCCATCGTACCCGGTAAAACTAGGGGCCAAAATTCCTGCATGTTTTATACTTAAGCCCTACTCCCACGACCCTGATTTTCGATGGAATGACTGAACCCTCCGCTCCCCTACTCAGCACCGTTTTGGACGCGCTGGGCACTGACATCGTCAGTGGTGCCCTCCCCGCCGGTGAACGTTTTACGCTCAACGACCTCTGCGAGCGCTTCGGTATTTCCCGAACCGTGGCGCGCGAAGCCATGCGCGCACTGGAGCAACTGGGAATGGTCTCTTCCTCGCGCCGCGTCGGCATTACAGTGCTCCCCATCAGCGAATGGGCGGTCTACGATCCCGCTATCATTTCGTGGCGCCTGGGCTCAGAGAAAGCGCGCGATAGCCAGCGCACCTCCCTTAATGACCTGCGCCTCGCCATTGAGCCTGTCGCTGCCGGGCTCGCCGCCGTGCATGCTTCCCCAGAAGATAAGGAAGAGATCCTCGAGATGGCCCAGCGCCTCCAAATCACGCCCACACGGCGCGTCGGCGAGCACCTCGCCACCGACCTACGCTTTCACGCCATGGTCCTCCACGCCTCAGGCAATGAGATGTTCTCAGCGCTGAGCCCCTATCTCCTCTCCATGGTGCGCGGGCGTTCACTCTATGGTTCCCGCAAGCGAAACCCGACGGCCGGTACCGCCCAGCTTCACCTCGATTTGGCAGAAGCCATCGGCCGAGGCGACCAACCGGGCGCAGAAAAAATCGCACGCGCCATCTTGCTTGAGGCGCGTGCGAATAAGGATTAGAGCATGCAGGAAACGCAGCCCTCAACCTCGGTTCCCTCCAACGCCATCTGACGCAGGCGGATGTAGTAGAGGGTCTTAATGCCCTTGCGCCAAGCGTAAATCTGGGCGCGGTTGATATCGCGGGTAGTAGCGGTGTCCTTGAAGAACAGCGTCAGCGACAGACCTTGGTCAACGTACTTCGTGGCCTCGGCGTAGGTATCGATGATCTTCTCGTAGCCGATCTCGTAGGAGTCCTTGAAGTACTCCAGGTTGTCGTTGTCCATGTGCGGCGCTGGGTAGTAGACGCGGCCGATCTTGCCTTCCTTACGAATCTCGATCTTGGACGCGATCGGATGGATCGAGGAGGTCGAGTTATTGATATAGGAAATCGAGCCCGTCGGCGGCACCGCCTGCAGGTTGCGGTTGTACATGCCATGCTTGGCGACGTCCGCCTTCAGCTCCGCCCACTCCTCTACCGACGGAGTGTGGATCGACGACTTAGCGAAGAGCTCCTTGACCTTCTCCGTGCGGGGAGCAAAGTCGGCCGGGTCGTAGCGGTCGAAGAATTCGCCGCTCGCGTATTCAGACTCCGGGAACTCCGTGAAGTACTCGCCTCGTTCACGCGCCAGCTTGTTAGATGCGCGCAGCGCGGCGTACATGATCGCCGCAAAGTAAGCATTGGTGAAATCGAGGCCTTCTTCCGATCCGTACTCGATGTGCTCGCGACCGAGGTAACCGTGCAAGTTCATCTGCCCCAGGCCAATGGCGTGGGAATCATCGTTGCCCTTGCGCACGGAGGGCACGGAGTTGATGGAAGTCTTGTCTGCCACAGCGGTCAATCCGCGGATGGCCGTTTCCACCGTGAGGGCAAAGTCCGGAGAATCCATGGTCGCGGCGATGTTGAGGGATCCAAGGTTGCAGGAAATGTCGCTGCCCAAGGTCTTGTAGGTGAGGTCCTCGTTGAGCTCCGACGGGGAGTTCACCTGCAGAATCTCCGAGCAGAGGTTCGACATGTTGATGCGCCCAGTCTTGACCGGGTTGGCACGGTTCACGGTGTCCTCGAACATGATGTACGGGTATCCGGACTCGAACTGCAGCTCCGCGACGGTCTGGAAGAAGTGGCGAGCGTTAATCTTCTTCTTACGAATACGCGGATCCTCGACCATCTCTTCGTAGTGCTCAGTGACGGAAATATCGCCGAAGGCCTTACCGTAGACGCGCTCAACATCGTACGGGCTGAACAGGTACATGTCGTCGTTGTTCTTTGCCAACTCGAACGTAATATCCGGGATCACGATGCCGAGCGAGAGAGTCTTGATACGGATCTTCTCATCTGCGTTCTCACGCTTGGTGTCGAGGAAGTTCATGATGTCTGGGTGATGCGCGTTGAGGTAGACCGCACCAGCACCCTGACGAGCACCCAGCTGGTTGGCGTAGGAGAAGGAATCCTCGAGCAGCTTCATTACGGGGATGACGCCGGAAGACTGGTTCTCGATGTGCTTGATGGGTGCACCAGACTCGCGGATATTGGACAGCAGCAGAGCGACGCCGCCACCGCGCTTGGACAACTGCAGAGCAGAGTTAATGGAGCGGCCGATCGACTCCATATTGTCCTCGATGCGCAACAGGAAACAAGACACCAGCTCGCCGCGCTGTGCCTTGCCGGCGTTGAGGAACGTCGGGGTGGCCGGCTGGAAGCGACCGGTCATGATCTCATCGACGAGGCGCTCTGCCAGCTTCGTGTCTCCGTCAGCCAGGAACAAGGCAGTCATAGATACACGGTCCTCGAAGCGCTCGAGGTAGCGGCGGCCGTCGAAGGTCTTCAACGTGTAGGAGGTGTAGTACTTGTAGGCACCCAGGAAGGTCTTAAAGCGGAACTTAAAGGCGTAGGCGCGCTTAAACAGGGACTTGATGAACTCAAAGTCATACTGCTCGATCAGTTCCGGCTCGTAGTACTTGTTTTCTACCAGGTAGCGCATCTTTTCTTCCAAGTCATGGAAGTAGACTGTGTTCTGGTTGACGTGCTGGAGGAAGAACTGGTTCGCGGCCTCGCGGTCCTTGTCGAACTGAATCTTGCCGTTCTCGTCATACAGGTTCAGCAGGGCGTTGAGCGCATGGTAGTCCAGCTGCTCTTCCGGCTTCACAGGTTCAGCGACGGTCTTACCCAGTTGCGTGGTCACGACGTTCACGGGCCTTTCTTTGCTATGGCGAAATGGAGAGATGGGTTGGTAGGAATTAAAGCCTTAGGCGGCTAAACCTAAAGCGGCCGCGTTGGCCAAGAGGCCTTCACGGCAAATTGTGACATCTTCCTCGGTTCCGAGAAGTTCGAAGCGGTACACATAAGGAACCTTACACTTGGCTGCGATGACCTCGCCGGCCTTGCCAAAGTCACTGCCGAAGTTGCTGTTACCTCCAGCGACGACAGCACGAATGAAACTGCGGTTGTGTTCGTCATTCAGGAAACGAATGACTTGCTTGGGGACAGGCCGCGTGTTCCGCCCGCTCATCGATGCCCCTCCCCCATACGTCGGACAAATCAAAACGTAGGGTTCATTCACGGTGATGGGCTCATCGCTGAGACGCAGCGGGATGCGGACGCTGGGAAGGCCGAGCTTCTCGACGAAGCGGTGGGTGTTTTCCGTAGCGGAAGAGAAATACACGACCAACATGGTTTTGCCCTAGGCGCTCGCCGCCATCGCAGAGAGTGCCTTGATGCGGTCAGGACGGAAGCCCGACCAGTGCTCACCGTGCGCCTCAACGACCGGTGCCTGGACGTACCCCAGAGCCATCACGTAGTCGCGGGCATCATCATCTAGGGAGATATCCACCGTCTCGTAATTGAGGCCAGCACGGTCGAGGGCCTTCTTGGTGGCGTTGCACTGGACACAAGCTGGCTTGGTGTAGAGGGTGATGCTCATGTGACGTTCCTTTAGCTTCCTTCGGCACTACACGCGGAGTGACTGTTGAATTCGATACGAGCAGAGCGTTTAGCGGCTCTGCATGCGAGCTCTGAGCGGTGATGTAGGGCCGCCGCCCGAGCAACATCAACGACACTATACTTTGTGCCCACAACCCGCAACCAACACAATATGTAGTAGTTACATGGCTGGTATTCCCAGGATGTAACTCGGCCCGACCCCACATGTTGACACCCCGCCACAACCCCCGCCGCCACGGCGGTAACTACACGGGTGATATTCCCTGCACGTTTACCAAACATTCACTCAGTTTGTGACAAAGTCCACAAATGGGAGCAGGCCGCCCCGCGACGCCTCCCCCGACCCCAGCCGGCGAAGGGAGGCATAAAAAATCCGCCGCCCCCACAATGCGGGGACGGCGGACCAAGGACACTCGTTTCTTAGCCCTGGCGAGCCTTGAAGCGCGGATCCTTCTTGTTGATCACGAAGACCTTACCGTGGCGGCGAATAACCTGGGCGCCCGGCTTCTTCTTCAGCGACCGAAGCGACTTGCGAACCTTCATCGGGCGCTCCTTTCGTTATGCGCAATCTTGATGCGATTGATTAGTTCAAAGCACAGCTGGGCAGACACCCAGCAATGACACGAGGAAAAATATTACCCCACGAGCGCCTCATTACCAAAACACTCACATCACCGAGAACTAGCCACGCCAAGTTTTCCCCGAACCAACCTGACAGACCCTCGGACCACCCCTGCGCGTAATGGCTACCATGGTCGCTATGACACAAGCATCCAGGGAGCTTCAACAAGAGATCATCGCTGCGCTAGGGACGAAACCTTTCATTAATCCGGCAGAGGAGATTGAACGCCGTATCGACTTCCTCGCCACGTATCTGCGCAACACCAGCGCTCAGGGCTTTGTTCTCGGCATTTCCGGTGGCCAGGATTCTACCCTTGCCGGCCGCTTGGCCCAGCTGGCCGTCGAGCGTGTCGATGGCGCACACTTTTGGGCCGTACGTCTTCCCCACGGCACGCAAGCAGACGAGGACGATGCGCAAGTAGCGCTCGATTTCATCCAGCCCGATTACCGGCTCACCATCAACATC
The DNA here is from genome assembly GCF_902489365.1 of uncultured Corynebacterium sp. Classification (GTDB taxonomy): domain Bacteria; phylum Actinomycetota; class Actinomycetes; order Mycobacteriales; family Mycobacteriaceae; genus Corynebacterium. Next base: position 39,937 of record NZ_CABTZR010000016.1, read on the forward strand.
GCCGACGCCACAGCAGCTCTCGCCGGCGCCGTGGCTTCCTCACTCGACACGGAGCACTTGGACGATTTCAACCGTGGGAATCTCAAGGCACGCCTGCGCATGTCCGCCCAATATGCGGTGGCTGGTGAGGTCGGCGCACTCGTTATCGGAAGCGACCATGCCGCCGAAAACGTCACGGCTTTCTTTACCAAGTGGGGCGACGGCGCCGCTGACCTCATCCCGCTGGCCGGGCTCAACAAGCGTCAGGGTGCTCAACTTCTCGAGCACCTCGGAGCACCCGAGTCCACGTGGAAGAAGGTTCCTACCGCCGACTTGGAGGATGACCGCCCACAGCTAGCTGATGAGGAAGCACTCGGCGTGACCTATGCCCATATCGACGACTACCTCGAGGGCAAGGCCGTGCCTGACGACGCCCGCGAGCGCATCGAAAGCCTCTGGCACCGCGGCGCCCACAAGCGCATCATGCCGCCCGGCCCCACCAACTAACAAGGTCTCGCCAGTCCCTCCCCTACCTGCATGCCCTCCAACCAGGAATTTTGCCTCTCCGGTTGCGGGGTACACGGTGCTGTTTTAGTCTCTGTGCCCATGGGGGATATCGAAACCTAC
>NZ_CABTZR010000017.1 GCF_902489365.1 uncultured Corynebacterium sp.
CTCTGCGTTGCTTCGTGCCCAGAGAGGTCTTTACACTCTCCTCAGCACCTGACGTGGCGTGCGAATGCACGCCAGCCGGCAACATCAAGGCCGGACTAACTTTGGATAACGATACGGTAACAGAGCGTAACGATCGAGACGTTCTCACACGCCGCCACCACTGGCAACACACTCGTCACACCAAACACGCGCGCCACCGTTGAGCAGCACCTTTGCTTTAAGTGAAGATCATCACACTCCGAAGACTTCGGCGAAGGTTTCGGCCACCTCTGCGGCCAAGTCCTCCACCTCTTGGCCGCGCGCCTGCGCCACGCAGCGGTATGTATAACCGATCAACGAAGATTGATTACGCGCACCGCGGAAGGGCTCCGGAGTCATGTACGGCGCGTCCGTTTCAATGAGCAGCTGCCCGGCTGGCGCGAGCGCTGCGGCTTGGCGCATCTCTTCGTTGCGCTTGAACGTCACGTTGCCGGCAAAGGACAAAACGTAGCCACGCTCCAGAGCCTCCTTGGCCACATCAAGTGGCGAGGAGAAACAGTGCAACATGACCTTCGGCACTTGAGCGCACTCTCCCAGCACGCGCATGAGCTCCTCATCTGCCTCGCGATTGTGGATCATGAGCGTCTTTCCTACCTTGGCCGCCAATTCCGCGTGCCAACGAAGAGCCTCTTCCTGCACCTCGAGGGGCGCGGTGGTTTCCGGCTCGTGGTGAATCCAATAGGTATCTAAGCCTGTCTCCCCGATGGCCACGCAACGCGGATCCGCAGCCATCTCGCTCAAGCGCGCGCGGGCAGCCCCATCAAGCTCATCCGCCTTAGTGGGGTGAATGGCGCACGCGGCATACACGTTGTCGAACTCGTGCGCTGCGGCCAGTGCCTTCTCCGCCTCAGCCAATCCATCACCCACGGTAACGATGCGCTCTATCCCGGCTGCGCGAGCACGCTCAACGAGCTCGGAATCATCGTCACGGCACGAGGCGAGGTGCGTGTGGGCGTCGATAAGCTGGCTCAACCCTTCTGCGGGCACGGGCGTGGGGCGTGGCTTCTTTTTAGACATGGCTGCGAGTGTAGTCTTGCGCGCATGATTATCCGTGAAGCGACGGACGCCGACGTCCCCGCAATGACCGCCACCTTAAACTGGGCCATCCGGGAGACCCACTTCATTTTTCGCAGCGAACCCGCCACAGTGGAAGAGCGCACCGAATATCTCCACCAGCTGCGCCGCGAAAACTGTCCTTGTTTCGTGGCTTTCGATGACAATGGCGCGTACTTAGGCTGGGCACTCTACCGCCCCTACCGCGATCCTAAGGTGTGGCGAGGATGCTACGAGACGACGATCTACGTTGATCCCACCGCCCACGGCCGTGGGATAGGTACGCGCTTGCTCGGTGCAGTCGTTCACCATGCCCGCGAGGCGGAGCAGGTCCATACGCTGCTGGCACTCATCGTTGCGGACAACGCCGCATCCATCAAGTTGCATGAGAAGTTCGGCTTTGCCACTGTAGGAACGTTAAAAGAAGTCAGCCGCAAAGCTGGGCGCTGGATAGACCTCACCCACTTGCAACTCATGGTTTAAGGAACATCATGCACGTCCGTCCCGCAGAGCTTGCCGACGCCCCCGCAATCGCCGCCATCTACAATGCCGCCTCCGCCGCGAAACCAGCTACCAACCTGGTGACATGGCAAGAATCCGTAGAAGACCGCGAAACGTGGCTGGCACAGATGGAAAAGGATAATTATCCGGTCTACGTCGCCGTGGACGACGACGAAATCGTCGGTTGGGCCGCCTACTTCCAGTTCGTCACCCCAGCCATCTACTACGGCACGGCAGAGGACTCCATTTACATCGCGGAATCGGCGCGCGGCAAAGGCGTGGGCAGCGAGCTCATGGACACGCTCATGGATCACGCGAAGGAAAATGACTACGTGGAGACGATGATCACCTACATCGTGGATACCAACGAGTCTTCCATTGCTCTGCACAAGAAGTTCGGCTTCGTGGAGACCGGTCGCATGCCCAATATCCACACCAAGGACGGCGTGCGCCTCGGCCTGGTGCACCTGCAGCGCGACTTCGACCGCTCCTAAAGCGGCTAGATTGCCGCCCCACCCCAGCGACGGCACTGTCTTACGCCCCGCCTCAGTGACGGCACTGCCATTGTTGCCAAAGAGCTGGCCAGATCTTGAGGCGAAGCGGGAAACTTTGGCAACAACGGCGACTTCGACTTAAGCAACTCATCCTGCGCTACGCGGTCACAGACGGCAAACGCGTTAAGCCGACGCTGCCTGAAGCGGCACAATATCGTCCAACTCAGCAAGAATTTTGTCTTCTGCGACATCCAAGTCGTAGTGAGTCTGCAGCCCGAGCCAAAACTGTGGGGACATTCCAAAATATTTGGCCAAACGAAGAGCCGTATCGGCGGTAATAGCCCGCTTTCCGTGGACGATTTCGTTAATACGTCGAGGCGGGACCCCTATCGAAACAGCGAGTTTGTGTTGGGTAATCCCCATGTCCTTGAGAAAATCCTCCATAAGGATTTCACCTGGGTGCACCGGGGGGAGCTTGTTAGTGGTAGTCAACGATCTCAACCTCCTCTGGCCCTAAAGCGGTCCACCGGAAGCAGATCCGCCATTGGTCATTGATACGAATACTATATTGACCCCGCCGATCGCCCTTCAAAGCTTCGAGCCTATTTCCTGGAGGAATCCGAAGCTCATCGAGCCTCTGAACGTAGCCCAATTGCCTCAGCTTGCGAAGAGCTACCGAGTGAATACGTGAATCAATCGAGAGCACCCTCTCTCGATTCCATAGACGCTCAGTGGCCCTATCCGCGAACGACTGAATCATAAACGCACCATACCCCCTTATAACGCAACACGTCAATAACGCGAGACGTTAAATCTATCTAACGTTGTAACACAAAAGCTACCCCAACTGTCGAGAACCGGCTAGGCGGCGAGCTCGTCGTCGATGTAGACACGCGTCGTTGCACGCAGGCCCGCGACCAGCATGCACAAGCTGAGCACCATGAGACCGATAAGCACAGCGGTCCAATCGCCGGTGGCCCCGCGCACCACTCCCACGGACAGCGGTACCAGGCCTGCCAGGATGTAGCCGCCCGGCTGAACGAAGCCGGACAACCGCGCGGTCGTCAACGCACTTCGCGTGCGTGCAGTGAGCAGAGCAAGCGCCAATGGGAAGCACATACCGCCGATCCCCATCAACGAGGCCCAGACCAAGGGGGCGGCGTCGGCAGCCACCAGCACTCCGCCCCACCCAGCACACGTACACAACGCCAGCACGAAGGGAACGGGCGCCAAGCGATCCAAGCGAGAAATGAGCCACGGCATAACCACGCCGCCGAGAATATTGAAGACTCCGATGACAGCCAGCGCCACGCTGGCGGTGTTCTCACTCACGCCTTTTTCCACCAGCATGCGCGGCAGCCAGCCCATCTGGACATAGGCCATGGTGGACTGCAATCCAAAGAAAAAGAGCATCGCCACCGCTGTGGGCGAGGTGAACATGGGGCGTTGCGCGCCCGTGCCATCAACCGTTCCGTGGGCGACGTCCCTTCCAGCTTGCGGAAGGACCACTATCCAAGCCACCAGCTGGGCAATGGCGGGAAGACACCAGATCCACAACGCACCTTGCCACGATTTTTGTGTCACCGCGGACAACGGGCCGAGGGCGCTGGAAACGCCCAACATCGTGGTGTAGGTGGTCATCAGCGCCACCAGCGTGCGGCCCGACCCATGCTGCTTGATCCATGCGGGAAGCAGCACATTTGCCAGCGCGATGCCGGCAACAACGCACAGGGTAAGCGCTACGAAAAGCGAAAAGCTACTTACCCATGGACGCAGGCCAAGCCCCACGACCAAGGCCACCGTGCCGCCGGCCAAGGTACGGCTGAGCCCCACGCGGCGCGCGAGGGGAACCGCTGCCAATCCCATGGCGGCAAAACACAGCCCCGGCAGCGCGGTCAACAAACCTGCCTGCCCAGAGCTGATTCCAAAGAAGTCTTGGATCTGTCCCAGCACCGTTGCTACCGAAGCAATACCGGAACGCAGGTTCAGCGCGGTCAGGCAAACAACTGTGAAGAGTAGGACGGGCGCAAGCGTGCGCCGAAACGCCAAGCCCACCCCTTCTACTTCTGAACCGGGGCCCACTCAGGGCCGGTCTCACCGAGCTCTGGGGCAAGCTTTGCCACCAGCGGCTTCGGCTTCTGCAGCGCGGTGCCCGGAGTTATATCGAAACGCTTCCACGCGGCCTGCTGCGCGGAATAGTCACCCGTGATGATCGGGTACGGGTGATTCTCCGGCGGAAGGTTTACGCCAACGAGCTCAACCGGCATGTCATCCGCTACTTCCTCGATGCGCGGCTGCGCAGCCCACACTCCCTCGCGGCCCAGGGTCTCGTGCACCTTTTGGGCGGTAAAGGGCAGGAACGGGGTCAGCATCACGTTGCAATCGGAGACTACCTGCAGCGCAGTCCACAGCACCGTGGCCAGGCGCTCACGTTGGGTCTCATCCTTGGCCAGCTTCCACGGCTCCATAGCAGCTATGTAGGCATTGGCCTCACCCACGACGTGCATGATGGCGGTCATGGCCTGCTTGAACTTGGACTGCTCGAGGAAGCCCGCGGCGGTGGCGAAGGTTTCCTCTGCCAGGGACAGGATGTCCTTATCCGCCTGCTCCAGCGCGGCCGGTGCCGGCACCTCACCGAAGTTCTTGTGGGCCATCGACACGGTGCGGTTAACCAAATTGCCCCAGCCGTTGGCTAGCTCGTTGTTAATGCGGCGCACGAACTCATCCCAGGTGAAGTCGGTGTCGTTGTTTTCCGGACCGGCAACGGCGATAAAGTAGCGCAGTGCATCCGGACCAAATTCCTCAAGGAAGTCCTTGACGTAGATAACGACGCCCTTGGAGGAGGAGAACTTAGACCCGGACATGGTCAGGTATTCCGAAGACACAATCTCCGTCGGCAGATTGAGCTCACCGTAGGTGTGCAGCTGACCGCCCTTAGAGCCCTTGCCGGCGTAACCCAAGAGCTCAGCCGGCCAGATCTGGGAGTGGAAGGTGATGTTGTCCTTGCCCTGGAAGTAGTAGTGGCGTGCCTGCGGGTTCTGCCAGTAGTCCTTCCACGCATCCGGGTTGCCGGTGCGGTGTGCCCACTCGATGGAAGAAGACAGGTAACCAATGACCGCGTCGAACCACACATAGAGCTTCTTCGCACCATTGTCCTCCCAGCCTTCAACCGGAATGGGAATGCCCCAGTCGATGTCTCGTGTCATGGTGCGCGGGCGCATGTCCTCCAGCAGGTTGAGGGAGAACTTGAGAACGTTGGGGCGCCAATCCTCACGAGTCTTCAGCCACTCTTCGAGGACCTCCTTGACCGCAGGCAGGTCCAGCAGGAAGTGCTCGGTATCGATGAACTCTGGTGTTTCACCGTTGATCTTGGATACTGGGTTAATAAGGTCCACCGGATCGAGCTGGTTGCCGCAGTTATCGCACTGGTCACCGCGCGCGCCATCGGCGCCACACAACGGGCAGGTGCCCTCAATGTAGCGGTCCGGCAAAGTGCGGCCAGTGGACGGCGAGATCGCGCCCTGGGTGGTCTCCTTAATCATGTAGCCGTTCTCGTACAGCCCCTTGAACAGCTCCTGCACCACCGCGTAATGGTTGCGCGTCGTGGTACGGGTAAAGAGGTCATAAGACAGGCCGAGCCCAGCCAGGTCGGTGACAATCTGGCGGTTGTAGCGATCCGCCAACTCACGCACCGTCACGCCTTCCTTGTCCGCCTGCACCAGCAGCGGGGTGCCGTGCTCGTCGGTACCGGAAACCATGAGGACGTCGTTGCCACGCATTCGCTGGAAACGGGCGAACACGTCGGACGGAACACCGAAGCCCGCCACGTGTCCGATGTGGCGGGGTCCGTTGGCATAGGGCCAAGCAACATTAACGACAACTGTCTCAGTCATGGCCCCTACTCTATCGAACACCCCCTCACCGGCAATGCAGTGAGGGGGTGTAGGAATGTTGCTCGAGCCAGAACTAGTCCTTGTGGCTGTGCTGGCGACGGCGGGCCTTGAAGGCTTGCTCGCGCTGGAACTCACGGTGCAAGCGACGTTCACGCGCCAGCTTACGCTGGAAGGCCTGGGACTCGCGGTACTCGCGGTAAATCACGTCATTGCTCAAGTCCTTGAAAATAGCGAACATGAGCCCGATGAGGATGAAGAGGAATGGCAGCGCCGCCACGATGGTGACGTTCTGCAGGTTCGACAGGGAATCCTCACTCGACAGAAGCAGGGTCAGGCCGACAGCTGCGGTGAGCACACCCCACGCCGCGGACAGCCACGGCTTGGCGGTGGTGGCACCGGACTGGGACATCGAGCCCATGACTGTCGACGCCGAGTCGGCCGACGTAATGAAGAACGTAGCAAGCAGCAGGGCTGCAACGATACCCGCAACGAAACCACCAGGCAGGCTCTGCAGAAGGTTAAACAGCTCCTGCTCTGCGGACTCACCGGAGATGGAGTTGCCGTTCTGCTCCATGTGGATAGCGGTGCCACCGAAGATGGCGAACCACACGGTGGAGACACCCGCCGGAACCAAGAGCACGCCAACGCAAAACTCACGGACCGAGCGGCCACGCGAAATACGGGCGAGGAACATGCCTACGAACGGCGACCAGGAAACCCACCAAGCCCAGTAGAAAATGGTCCACGTCGACAGCCACTCGCCGGCAGTTCCGTTATCAGACTCCGCAGTACGAGCAATCATCTCGGTGAAGTTCGCCAGGTAGTTACCAATCGAACCCGGAATCTGATTCAGGATAGAGACTGTAGGACCAAAGATGAACACGAAAATAGCCAGCAGAGCGGCCAGAACCATGTTGGTGTTGGACAGGTACTGAATACCCTTGCCCACACCGGACATGGCCGACAGGATAAAGGCTAGGGTCAGCACAAGAACGATACCAACGACGACTTTTTGCGTTGGGTTCTCAATAATTCCGGAGGCCTGCAAGCCTGCCTGAATCTGCATGGCACCCAGGCCCAGCGAGCAGGCAGTGCCGAAGACCGTGGCGAAAATAGCCAAAATATCAATAACCTTGCCCACGGCGCCGTCGGCGGCGCGCTGTCCGATGAGCGGCACGAAGGTCTGGCTCAACAGCTGCTTACGGCCGATACGGAAGGTGGAATAAGCGATGGCAAGGCCCACGATGGCATATACCGCCCACGGGTGGAGAGTCCAGTGGAACATGGCCGTGGCCATTGATGTTCCTACCTCATGCTCACCATGGCCCGGTACACCGTTCTTAAAGTAATTAAGCGGCTCGGAAGCGCCGTAGAACATTAAGCCAATGCCCATGCCGGCCGCAAACATCATCGCAATCCAAGAGACCGTGGAAAATTCCGGCTCCTCGTTGATCTTGCCCAAGCGAATGGTGCCGAACTTAGAGGCAGCAATGCAGATGACAAAAACAACGAAGATGGTCCCGAAGAGCACATAAGCCCAACCGAAGTTATTCACCACGAAGCTCAGGGCATCGCTCGAGAAGGAGGCAAAACTCTCAGGCGCAGCCAGGCCCCATGCTACGAAGGCTGCTACGAGTAGGCCGGCGATGCCCACGATGCTCCAGTCAATCGGCGAATCGATGCCACCGGGCCCGTACTCGTCCTCTTCGGCTTCTACTGGCACAGGCGCAGCCGTAGGATCAAACTCCTTATTGGTGAGCATGTCCTGGAGCTGGCTCGTGGCTGAGGATGCCTCGAGGCGCTCGTCGACAGTTCGGTATTCCTCCACCGCAGCCGGCGAGCTCTGTCCTTGGGAGGCAGCCGAAGACACCCCCGTGTCCTTTAGATTGTCTGCATTCGTCGAGTCTGTCATACCTTCCGACCTTGGTGCTGTCCCATCAACTAGTCAAACTAAAACGGAAACAAAAAGACTATTCTCCACATGTATTGCGGCCATATAGTGCCCTTATAGCATCTGTCGTGAGCTTCTTTACGCGACCGTTCTCCCACTACAGCCCTCGATTCTGTACGGCAACTGTGCAGCGTGCCAGCATGTTCTAAAGTATGACGCACCTACCGCGCATGCCGCAGCCACGCGGGGAGACATAACGATGCCATAACGATTGACCCAAAAGAGACGGGCATCACCAGAATTTACTGTTAAAGCTCAGCCGCGCGCGGCGAGGTAAGCGTCATAGAGTTCGCGGTTGGACCACTCAGTTCCCGCTGCCGCCTGCTTGCAAGCATCCTTGGCCCGCACGCCCCGCTCAACCTCTGCGCGGACCTGCTCCACGAGGGTCTCCAACGATACGGGTGCGGCATCACCGCCCTCGATAACTACGGTGATTTCACCCCGCGCATTCTCCTGCGCCCACTCAGCAAGCTCGCCCAAGGTGCCACGCTTAATTTCCTCGTAGGTCTTCGTCAGCTCGCGGCAGACCGCAGCGCGGCGCTCCGCGCCGAGGATTGCTGAGGCGTCGCCAAGCGTCTGCGCTAGGCGGTGCGGGGACTCGAAGAAAGCAATGGCGCGGCGCTCCCCCACGAGGGACTCCAGCCAGGCTTTACGCGGTCCAGGTTTGCGCGGCGGAAAAGCATCGAAGAGGAAGTGCCCCACCCCCAATCCGGAAAGTGCAAGCGCAGTAGGCACCGCCGAGGGCCCCGGGAAGCAGGTCACGGGTACATCCGCTTCCACCGCAGCGGTGACAATGGAGTGCCCAGGATCGGAGACAAGCGGCATGCCGGCATCCGACACCACGAGAACCGTGCCTGTCCGGGCAGCGTTGACGAGCGCGCGCGAGCGTTCCTCTTCGTTGTGGTCGAAATTGGAGACCACCTTGCCACGGATCTCTACCCCCAGCGCCTGGGCCAGGTTACGAACGCGGCGGGTATCTTCCGCGGCGATCACATCCGCGTGGCCCAACGCCTGCATCAATCGGGCAGAAGCATCACCGGGATTTCCCAGCGGCGTGGCGGCCAGGATGACTCCACGCGGCAGGGGTTCAAGCTGAAGACTCATACCCCCAGCATGGCACACACACGCTAGACTCTTCCGCGTGAGTATCGCAATCCCTACTGATCGATCTGGCCGCACCAGCCGCGCACGCATTCCCGACGCACGCGGCATCCATACCCGGCCAGCTCCCCCTGCTCCCCGGCACTACACCTGGACCAAGGCCGACACGATCAGCACCGCCATCATCGCGGTACTGGCTTTCATCACGCGTTTCGCAGGTCTCACCGCACCGGTCTCCGAGGGAACTCCCGTCTTCGATGAGAAGCATTACGTGCCGCAGGCATGGGACATGGTCACCAGCTGGCACAACCTCTTCCTCGGCGGCATCGAGTCCAACCCGGGCTACGGCCTAGTTGTACACCCACCGCTGGCCAAGCAGATTGTCGCGATATCGGAGGCCATCTTCGGCTACACTCCACTGGGTTGGCGGGCCATGGCCGCGCTCTTTGGCGTGGGCACCGTGCTACTCACCATGGCGCTGGCACGCCGCTTGTCCGGTTCCTGGCAAGTGGGCTTCCTCGCCGGCCTGCTCGCCGTGTGCGACGGCGTCCTGCTCGTGGCCTCCAAGTTCGGAATGCTTGACATCTTTCAAGTCTTCTTCATTGTCGCCGCTGCTTGGGCTCTAGCGCGGGATCACCAGCAGATGCGTGAGCGCCTCCACGCCGCCTTCCTGTCAGGCACGATGGGGGACTCCGACTTCGGCCCCCGATTTGGTTTCCGGTGGTGGCGTTTTACCGCCGGCGTTCTCCTGGGGCTGACGCTGGCCGTGAAGTGGTCAGGTCTGTACTACATCATGTTCTTCGGCCTCATGAGCGTTTTCTCTGATCTCGCTCTGCGCCGCCTGTATGGCGTACGCCGCTACATCGTGGGCACGCTGGTACGCGATACCCCAGCAGCCCTGGCCTCACTCGTTGCGGTCCCCGTAGCTCTGTATGCGTGGTCCTGGCGCGCTTGGTTCGCCGATGAGACCGCCGTCTACCGCCACGCCAAGGTTGACGGCTCGATCGAGGATGGCTCTTGGCTGCTCCACCTCCCCGAGCCTCTTGCCGGTTGGTTCTACTACCACTCCTCTGTGCTGGAGTTCCACGCCTCCTTGACCTCCTCGGGTGGCCACAGCCACCCCTGGGACTCCAAGCCGTGGGCTTGGCTGGTGGCCGCACGCCCCATCCTCTACTACTCCTCCACGGACATCTCTTGCGGGGACGGCGGATCCTGCCGCAGGATGCTGTACCTCTTTGGTACCCCGGTCATTTGGTGGCTGGTTATCCCAGCGGTGCTGTGGGGATTGTGGTCCTTGCTCGTGCGGCGCAACCGCGCCTTCCTCATCCCGCTTGTGGGTACCGCGGCGGGTTTCCTGCCCTGGCTCATGGTCTTCGACCGACAGATGTACTTCTTCTACGCCACGGCGTTCATCCCGTTCGTCATCGTTCTGATATCTCTGGCCTTGGGGCAAATGATTGGACGTGGACGCGTTCTGCAGTGGCGCTGGCTCGCGGAGCTTTTTGGGGCCGCGATGCCGCTGGGCACCCTCCTTACCGTGTGCTACGCCGCGCTCGTCGTGGCAATGTTTGCCTACTTCTCCCCGATTCTCTACGGCTACCTCATCCCGGATTCTTGGTATCACTCCATGATGTGGCTACCGTCCTGGACCTAAACCCCTGGGGCTCTTAGGCTCAGTCTCTTAGACGTGGCTTTCGAGGCTTAGCGCGGGTTAGCGGACAACGTCCTGTACACGTCCCGTAGCAAGAAGCCCCGGTCGGCCGCCCACGCCCACCCCAGGCTGGCCGTTGCGAGACCGGTGCCGATGAGGATATAAACCTGCTCCGCGACAACGCTGCCCAAGGCAAAGTCGCGCATGGTAAAGCCGCACAAGAACGCGAATATAGTGCAGACCACCGGCAGCAATCCAGGAGCTGAGGCTGGGCGCCAGGCGGCAAAGGCTAAACCGCTCGCCAAGCCGAAGCGCAGCGCCGCAGCCTCCATCAAAAGGTGTGCGCGCTCCGGGTCGGCCCCTTCCGCGAGGGTTCCTTCACTGCCCAGGGTGGTCAAGCCGGACGCACTGACGACGACCACGATCGCCCAGATCAGAAACGCCACGGCCAACAATCCGAGAGCTACCCGTGCCAACGTGAGCGATGCCTGCCGTGCGCTGGAGGCCCGCTGCCACTCCGGCTCCACGCCAGCTAGGATGACCTCCGACAAGTCCTGCGGCGGCAGGCCCTCAGGTTCCACGAGGCTCAGTGAGCGAGACAAGGCCGCCGCCTTCTCCCGGAAGGCGGCGCACTCCGGGCAGCCGGAGACATGCGCATCAATGACATCGGGCGCCAGCTGCGGGGCTTCCCCATCGAGCTGCGCGGAGATCGCCGCTTGCACCTGCTCATGCGTCAGCACGGCTCAACACCCCATCCACACTCGCCCGGCCGGAGCCGAAGACAACGATCATGAGCAGCGACACGATGAGAACCAGCGGATACTCGATGCCACCATCGGTAGTGAAGAGGCCATTGCCCATATGCACGAAGTACAATGCGCAGGCCATAAGCAGCGCCAATGCCCCTGCCACAAAGGTGGTGAGCAGGCCGACCACGAGGGCCGCCCCGCCCAGCATTTCTGCGAAGGCAGCCAAGTACGCCGAGGTTTGCGGCTGCGGGACACCCCATGCGGAGAATTGACCGGTTACCTCGTCCATACCGCTAAAAAACATCTTGTCCACACCGTGCGCGACGAAGATAACTCCCAGCACCGCGCGGAAGATGAGCAGCGCGGCATCGCGTACGGCGGGTCTATTCATGGTTCATAGACTACCCTGGATGGCCACCTCCCTCCGAAAGGACTCCCCTCTACCATGCACACGTGGACCTCGCTGGACACTCCGCTCGGCCGTCTTCTCCTTGTCGCCTCTAAGCGGGGTTTGTCACGGGTGTATTTCCCCGGTGAGTCCACGGATCTCAACGGTCTGCAGCGCCTCCCCGATGGCCCTACCAGCGCCCGACATCACAGTGTTGCGGGTGCTGGTGTTGCGGGGGCCGATGTCCTCGTCGCCGCTGCCCAGCAGATCACCGAATACTTTGCGGGCACGCGCAGAGACTTTGAGCTGCTTCTCGACGTCCCCGCGTCCCCGCACACTTTCCGCGAGCGCGCGCAACGTGCGCTGCGTGATATCCCGTTCGGCGAGCACTGGACCTATTCGCGCCTCGCTGCCGCCGCCGGTAGTGCGCAGGCCGCCCGCGCTGCTGGAAGCGCCTGTGCAACGAACCCGCTTCCCATCGTGGTGCCGTGCCACCGCGTCGTTCCGGCAAGCGGCGGCTTCGGCTCCTATCGTGGGGGCACGGCCGCGAAGCAGATGCTGTTGGAGCACGAGGCCACACTCTGCGGCACGAGGCCGTGAGAGCCGTGGGGAACCGATGAGCGGATTCTGCAGTCTAAAAAGGTATGACTAGTACACAGATGGCAAACGATACGAGACTTGTTTATGACTCCGCGGGGCTTGGCCGCCCCGCCTGGGCAATGACCTCCCCGCTTCTCCTGGAGTATTACGACACCGAATGGGGCATGCCCGTCCATGAGGAATCCGCCCTGCTGGAACGCCTCTGCCTGGAAGGTTTCCAGGCCGGGTTGAGCTGGGAACTAGTGCTGCGCAAGCGCGAAGCCTTCCGCGCTGCCTTTGTGGGTTTTGATGCAGACCTTCTGGCCAGCTTCGGGGAGGAGGAAGTCGAGCGCCTCATGAACAATGCGGGGATCATCCGCAACCGTCTGAAAATCAACGCGGTGCTTAACAACGCGAAGGCCACGGTAGCCTTGCGGGACACAGGCGGGCTCGATGAATTCATCTGGAGCTTCCTGCCCGCTGACACGATTGCGCCGGAAAGCGAAGAGGATATTCCAAAATACACGCAAGAAGCCTTGGACATGTCCAAGGCTTTGAAGAAGGCCGGCTTCAAGTTCGTCGGCCCGGTGACGTGTTTCTCCCTGATGACGGCCATCGGTATGGTTGATGCCCACCTAGTAGGCTCCCATCGCCGCGGCACGTCCGGCATCTGGCCGGCCTAGGGGCCGGGTGAATTAACCAACTCGGCGAGCCGCTAGGTCATCGCGGCGCTGGCGTGGAGAAGGATGGGGACCGTCGAAGCCACCGTCGCTATCGCCCTCCGAGTAGACGGGCAGGTAGTCAAAGTCCGGGCTTTCATCATCGATTTCCAGGATGAGCGCGCCCGGGCGGCGCAGGTTGGGTGGCAGCGACTCGGCGGGGTTCTCCGCATTACGCACACCCAAACGGGCGCGGCGCAGGTGGTAGACGCGGCGGCGCAGCAGCTCCCGCTCGCGGCGCACCTGGGCGCGCAGGGCCACCAGGTAAACCATGGTCATAACGCCGGCAATACCCGCCAGCCACCACGTCCAGCTCCCCACAACAATACCGAGGCAAACCGTAGCTACCACCGCTACCGCCAAGCCGATGAGCGTGCGCTGGCGGCGCTGATAACGCGTGGCGGAGGCTTCCTTTTCCTTCACCGGATCCCAACCGCCGCGGCCTAGGCGGCGCTGGGCGAAGGCCAGTTCCTCGGCGGACAACTCGGTATCGCTTCCGCCCATTTCCTCGTCCTCAGTCTCAGCAGCAACCAGGTCCCCGCCCTGCGGGACGGCGTCCGAGCCTTCCTCTGCGCCTTCGACATCAGTGCTCTTCGCTTCAACCGCGGCTTCGTCGGCGCTGTTCACATCCGCCGCTGCCGGTGCTTCCTTCACCGCGTCGATGGCACCCGGATACATCAGATCAACCGGTGAGGTGTAAGTCTCGTCGAAGTCATAGGCATCCTCGGCCACGCCGGCGTTGGCAGGAGCCGTGAATACCTCCGCGGCATCCGCCTCAACGTTCTCAGCCTCCTGCTCCGCCCCGTGATCATCCTCGGCAGCGTCGTCGGAATCGTCCTCGAGCTCAAAGTCCGCCTCGGCGTCCTCAGCTTCTACGACTTCGCCATCAATCGTGTCCGCCACTACGGACTCAGCAGCGCTCTTTCCTTCGGCATCGCCCTGGAGCGACTCCGCGGTATCAGCAACCCCCTCGGCCTCAACCAGCTCATACTCGGCTTCCTCATCGCTGGCCTCCGCTGCTGCCGGGGCGTGCGGGCGGATATCATCCTTGCCCAGGCGCGGTTTACGGCGGCCCGGCACGGAGCCGGAATCTCCTTCGAAGAGCACGCGGGTCTCTTCAAAGGCCTCACCTGTGTGGCTCATCGGACGCTGCGAGCGCAAAAGCAACGGAGCAAGGATGAAGAGCCACAGCACGATTACGAGAATGATCGGCACGGCAGTCATCATGTGGCTGAGTCCCACTTTCAGGGGTCGACGAAAAAGGGAATATAACTAGGCCCCCACTCTAGCTGCCCAACCCCGCCCCGTGGGCACCAACGAACCCATAAATTACAAGGTTGTTACTCAAGTGAAAGCAGAGGTCGTTGACCTAAACAATCTCCGGTTTAACACTGGCTTAGCACTTGCTAAGCCCCCGCGATTCGTCCCGCCGCACGGAGGCGCTCCACCGCCCCAGAGGCAAAATCCTCGCGATTAAGAGCCAAGAAGTGATGGTCCCGCCACGCGCCGTCGATATGCAGGTTGCGGCGCAGGAAGCCTTCATCCCGAAACCCGTTGCTGTGTAGCACCTTGCCTGAAGCAGGGTTCTCTGGCAGATAGGTGGCCGTCACGCGATGCAGCCCCACACGATAAAAGGCATGGTCTACGCCGAGAGCACAGGCAGCAGTAGCCACGCCCGCGCCGTGCACCGCGGAATGCACCCAATAGCCAATCCAGCATTCACTGACCCCTCCGTGCTGGATATTGCCTAAGGTCAATTGCCCACGGAATTGGCCATCAACGTCAATGACCAGCGGCACCACCGTCCCAGCTCGGGCCGAGTCACGCAGAAACATCAGGTGATTCCACCAAGCCGACTGCGAGTGCGCCGCATCCCACGCCGTCGGCAGCGTCGGCTCCACCGGTTTGAGGAAATCCCTATCCTCGACGCGCTGCCGTCGCCACGCCGCACCGTCCCTCCGCAACAGCGGGCGCAAACGTAGCGTCGCCCCGCGCGGGAAAACACGAGACTCCCGCAGCCGTACCGCGGGTGTAGCTTCTGGCCAGCCCGGATGATCAGGGTTGACCCCACCGGTAGCGGGGTTGGAAAAGCGCCCCGCGGCGGTACCAAAAGGATCAAGCATGACGTGTGCGTGCCGGCGGCTAGCTGCGCTGGGTCAGGAACAGGACGTCCACCACGTCCCCGGGACGGATCTCTGTAACTTCCTCCGGTATGCGGATCATCGCGTTCGCTTCCGAGAGCCCTGCGAGCAGGTGCGCCGGCGCGCCCGCTGCACCGCCCAGTCCTTCCACCAGATAGTCGGAGGTTTCGGCATCCCGCATGAGCCGGGCGCGGATGTAGCCGCGGCGTCCCGGGCGGGATTCCATGTGGTTGAGCACGCGTGCGCGCACCACGCGGCGTTGGCCGCTGCGCTTGCCCAGGGAGAGTCGGATCAGCGGGCGCACAAAGACCTCGAAGATAACCAGCGCGGACACCGGGTTCGAGGGCAGCAGGAAGGTCGGGATGCGCTCCTCCCCCAACAGACCGAAGCCCTGGACCGAGCCTGGGTGCATGGCTACGCGTGAGGTATCCACATCTCCCAACTCATCAAGGACCTCGCGGATTTCTTCCGAACCCGCACCCCCCACAGCGCCGGAGATCACCAGCACCTCGCTGCGCGCCAGGTAGGTTTCCAAAGCTTCGCGCACGCGGCGCGGCTCGCCGGCGGCGATGCCGACGCGGTGCACGTCCGCGCCCGCCTCCTTCGCGGCCGCTGCGAGCGAATAAGAGTTCACGTCGAAGACTTGACCCAGGCCGGGCTCGCGGTCGACGTCGACAAGCTCCTTGCCAAAGGACACGATGGTCACGCGCGGGCGGGGGTACGCCAGCACCTTCGAGCGCCCTACCGCCGCGAGCAGGCCAATTTGTGCTGGGCCCAAGATAGTACCGGAGGACACGGCAACATCCCCGGGCTGAATATCATCGCCCACGCGGCGCACGAAGTCCCCCGAGCGCACCGGGCGGTGCGAGGTCACGCGCTTGCGGCCGCGGTCCGTCCACTCGAGGGGAAGGACGGCGTCGGCGAGCGTCGGCAAAGGCGCGCCCGTGTACACGCGCACCGCCTGCTTGGGCTGCAAACGCAAAGGCTGGCGCGAACCAGCGGGAACCTCCCCTACCACAGGCAGGGAGCGCTCAACCTCCGTCTCCGCGGCGGGAGCATCCGCATCCTCAACGTCGTGGCGGGAGCGTGCCTTGAGGGCTTTTTCTCCCCCAACGTCCACGGCGCGCACGGCATAGCCATCAATCGCTGCCTGCGGAAACCCCGGGAGCGGCTGGTTTGCCTGAACCTCCTCCGCGCACTTGAGACCTAGGGCATTCGCGATGGCGATGCGCACTGGCTCGGGAGTCATCGCTGCATCAAGAATGAACGCCATCTGGTCATCGACCGAACGCATGTACCGCCTGCCTTTACTCTGGGGTATGTGGGGCCTAAAGGGATGGAAGTTACTGGAGTAGAGCTTAGCGCGCTAGGTGTGCGAAGGCTTAGCCCTTCAGCCCCTTTTCTTCTTCGTAGTCCTCCATGATCTTCTTGATCGCCTTGTAGAGCGCAGGACCGTACTTCTCATCACGCAGACCAAAGTCAACATTGGCCGGAATGTACCCACCCGGGTTGCCTAGGTCGTGGCGCTTGCCTTGGTGGACTACGACGTGAACGGGGTGACCTTCCTTAATGAGGAGTTCAATGGCGTCAGTCAGCTGTAGTTCCCCGCCCTTGCCTGGTTTGATGCGGCGAAGGGCATCAAAAATCTTCCTGTCAAGCAGGTAGCGCCCAGTAGCCACGAGGTTCGAAGGCGCATCAGCCGGGTCCGGTTTTTCCACCATGCCCACAACCTTCTTCACTCCCGGCGCGTTGGTGTCCTCGACGTCGAAGACGCCGTAGTTATAGGTCTCTTCGCGTGACACCTCGAAAGCGCACAGCACGCTGCCGCCCAGCGCGGAACGAACCCTGGCCATCTCCCCCATGACGGTGGCCGGCAGGACAATGTCATCCGGGAGCATGACGGCGAAGAATTCTTCGTCATCCTCCAAGACGGATTCCGCCAAGCCCACCGCGTGGCCCAGGCCCAGCGGCTTTTCCTGCTCCACGGAAATCGGGTGGATCAACTGAGCAGCACGCCTGACCTTGGCCACTTGCTCGTCTTTGCCGCGGGCGTCGAGGGTCTCGACGAGATCGGGAAACTCATCGAAGTGCCGCATCACTTCCTGCTTGTTCGGCGCGGTAATCACCGCGAGGCGCTGGGCGCCCACGGACGCGGCCTCTTCCGCAATGAGTTCAATGCCCGGCGTATCAACGACGGGGAGCAGCTCCTTCGGTACGGTCTTGGTGGCGGGCAAGAAGCGGGTGCCCATGCCAGCAGCGGGGACAACGACCGTAGCAATCCCGGTGTGGGAATCCTCGTGTGCAATAGCCATAAGTTCCACTTTACAATGCGCCCTTCGCGCTCCCGTGCTGCGCTACGCCGTCCCGCTATGATTAACAACCATGACGACCTCCCCCAAGGACGCCTTAAGATCCTCACTCCTTAACGCTCGGCGCGAGCGCAGCGCCGAGCAGCGCGCTGATG
This sequence comes from uncultured Corynebacterium sp., assembly GCF_902489365.1. Taxonomy (GTDB): domain Bacteria; phylum Actinomycetota; class Actinomycetes; order Mycobacteriales; family Mycobacteriaceae; genus Corynebacterium. The sequence goes on from NZ_CABTZR010000017.1 coordinate 17,724, forward strand.
ACAACGCTGCGTGGTGCGCCGGTGTGGGTGAATTACTCACTCCCGTGATGCGCGTTGCCGCCTACCATCCGCTGGGCACAGAGCCGGGTGGCCCCGACTTCGTGGAGACCGTGTCCGCACTCTGCAAGGAGGTCTACCTGCCCATTTCAGGTAACAACGGTCAACTCATGTGGACGCTGTATGGCGGGCCGGAGGCCATGCATCCGGGGGCATTAGGGATTGCAGAGCCCGTCGGGCAGCGCCACAGCAGCGAAATCCTGGCGCACCTCGACCTCATCTTGGCGCCCGCGATGGCGGTGAGCGAGTCAGGTATGCGCCTCGGAAAAGGCGCCGGCTACTACGACCGCGCGCTGACACCGCTGCCCACTGGGCACCCGCCTGTCGTCGCTCTCGTCCACTCCAGCGAGGTCCGGGACGTCCCCTTCGAGGAACACGACCGCCCCGTCGATGGCATCCTCACTGAGCGCGGGATGCGCTGGCTTTAATCGGCTACTTCTCAGATTCCATGCCGCCGCCTGGGAACCGCGCGGGTCGGAGCGCAGTCTAAGAAGGTATGGACTTTCTTCACGTTCTGCGCACTCCGGGGCATCGCCGCAGCGTTCTCCTGCGCCGCGTAACGGCCGCGGTCTTGCTCGTGGCCGCGGCGGCCAGCGCGCTCGCTTCTACCCGCGAGCAGCCGCGCGTGGTGGTCATGGCCCGGGACGTCGCCGCCGGGGAGACGCTGGCGCTTGGCGATGTCTCCGTGGCCCGCGTCCCCTCCTCCGCGCTTCCCGCCACGGCATTAGGGAGCAACCCAGAAGATGCGGTGGGGCGAGTTCTGGTGGCGGCGGCCAGCGCGGGCGAAATACTTACCACCACCCGGCTGCTCAGTTCGGATCTCATCGCGGATTTCGGCATGGATAACGGCCACCTTATCCCGCTCACGCTCGCCGAGCCGGACGTTGCCCGCAACCTCCATCACGGCGATACGGTCAACATCGTCGGCGCCCTCGACGGTGGTGACGACGCTTCCCTCCCCGCCCGCGGCTCAACGATTGCCCGTGGCGCACGCGTCGTGTCGGTGGGTGCCGGCGGAGAGGATACCCGCACGCACACACTCCTCGTTGCGCTACCAGCCGAAGCAGCCGAAGCTGTGGCGGCCGCATCACTGGCACAACCGCTCACGGTTGTCATTGTGGGCGACCGCGCCCACAGTTAGTCAGCTCTGTGAGAATCGCCGCGTTTGCGCAACAGGACGGTCCTAGAATGTTGCCACGGCACACAAATTCTGCCTACTATACGTACATCCACTCAGGCGCTATAGCTTGTGCGTCAATCCTGCCCCATAACTTGGTGGCAGCACATGCCTTGAGCGCTCGACAGTGGTCTTCTCTACTCCAGTAATTCCCCTGCTTCTTGTTTAGTAAGCGCTCCTACGTTTCAAGCCAAGATGACCTCTCTACCCAGCCCCTGCTGGCACAACTCCTACTGGGCATCATCCATTTGAACACCACGAGGGCGCTCACCACGCGGCCTGCAGTGCAGGCGCGAGAGCGAAAAGCACACACTCTGCAGAAAAGGACACATTTCCATGCTCAAGGGCTTTAAAGATTTCATCCTGCGCGGCAACGTCATCGAGTTGGCCGTAGCAGTCATCATCGGTGCCGCCTTCACCGCGATCGTTACCTCCATCACCGATCACATCATCCAGCCGCTGGTTAACTCCCTCGGTTCCCCAGACTTTGGCGGCTTGGGCTTCGCAATTACCGATAGCCCGGAGACCTTCCTGGACTTCGGTGCAGTCATCACCGCCCTTATCAACTTCCTCATCGTTGCCGCTGTCATCTACTTCGTCATCGTTGCTCCGATCAACGCCGTCACCGAGCGCGCAAAGCGCCGCCAGGGCGTTGACCCGGAGGAGCCGGCTCCGACCACCGAGCAGCTGCTCGGCGAGATCCGCGACCTGCTCGCTGCTGAAAACGGTGGCACCACCACCAACAAGCCTGGCTCCAACATCTAAGCCAGAAGCCCCAAGCCTAAAAATCCCGCAGACCCGGCATTTCGCCGGAGTTCTGCGGGGTTTTCTTTTGCCTTCACACGCTGCCCACGCACTACTGCGTGGTGCCAAAATGCGGCGGCATGTTCTCGCGGTAGAAGGCCTCACCGGTGGCCTCGTCCTCGCTGTCACCACCGGGGCCGCCTGCGTCCGCATCAAAGCTCACGGTGCGCAGCTCATCGGACCCTGCGGCGGAAGAAGAGCCAGGGGCCCCAGACGTTGGCCCGTGAGGAACATCGAAGCTGCGATCGTAGTTCTCGGCCGTCGACGGACGCTTCACGCGTCGGCGCGCACGCGGGGTACGCGGTGTGGAATCAGCCATTAGACGCTGGACTTCTGCAGCTGATCAACGAGGTGGTGAACCAAGGGGGTCAGCGTAGCCATGCCATCACGTACCGCCGCGCGGGAAGACGCGACGTTGACAATCACCGTTGAACCAGACACTCCCGAAATGCCGCGGGATGTGCACGCATCCACCGCACCGCATGCTTGGCCGGACGAGCGCAGGGCCTGCGCCACGCCAGGCACCATTTGGTCCAGCACCGCGCGAGTCGCCTCTGGGGTCTTATCGCGCGGGCCAACGCCCGTGCCACCAATCGTGAGAACCAAGTCAACGCCCCCAACCACGCCGGTTTCAATCGCCTGCCGGATCTTGGACTTCTTGGAGCGAACGATCACTGCGCCGTCGACGGTGAAATCAGCTTCAGCCAACAGTTCGCCCGCCAAGCGCGACGTGTCCTGCGCTGCATCATCTGGGTGGTCGGTAACGATGACGACGAGCGCGCGGCGCGGTGCTTGAACGCTTTGTTCTTGTTCGCTCGCGATAAGGAAAGCGTCATCTGGTTCGGTGACATCATCGAGTTCGCGTGAGGCATCGCGCCCCAGCAACTCAGTTGCGTCGGTGTTTTCTGCCACGGAGGTTCTCCTTAAAGGTAGGGACGGAATCTTCCGGTAGTGGTTTCTTCACAAGGTCTCAGGGTGCGGTATTCGTGCGGCGCTCACGCACCGCCCAAGTATTTGTTAACTTACTCGCTTGCCAGAGTTACCTCTACCTTTCTCACATCTTCGCTGTCTCGACTCCGTACCTCCAAGGTCACGGTCGCGCCGAACTCCTGGGAACGGGTTGCCGCGATGAGGGCATCAGAGCTTTCAATAAGCCGATCGTTGACGCGGGTGACCACATCACCAGACTTAAGCCCTGCCTTATCGGCTGGGCTATCACGTTCTACATCGACGATCTCCGCACCAAGGGTGTCGCTTTGCGCGCGGACCTTAACACCCAAGGTTGGGTGCTTGACCTTGCCATTGTTGATGAGCTCATCGGCCATCCGCTTGGCAAAGTTCGAGGGAATAGCGAATCCCAGACCGATGGAACCGCCCTCGGAATTCGAGCCACCGGACAGCGAGGCAATCATCGAGTTCATGCCAATGATGTTGCCTTCCATGTCCACCAAGGGGCCACCGGAGTTGCCGGGGTTGACGGCGGCGTCAGTCTGGATGGCGTCGATCAGCGAGGACTCCCCACCCTCCTGCGAAGCACGGACGGGACGGTTCTTCGCCGAGACAATTCCGGAAGTCACCGTAGCGTTGAGTCCCAACGGGGAACCGATGGCAACGACCTCTTGCCCCACCGCGGCAGCGTCCGAATCACCGAACTGCAGGAAAGGAAGATCGCTAACGTCATCAATCTTGATGACACCAACGTCCGTGGTCGCATCCGAGGCCACAAACGTGGCGCTGTGGCGCGAACCATCATTCATGGTCACTTCCAAGCGCCCGCCTTGGTCCGCGCCGGCGACGACGTGGTGATTGGTCAACACGTAGCCGTCCGGGGAAATAACCGAGCCCGAGCCTTCGGCACCGCCGGAGCGGGTAATGGAGTAAATGGATACCACTGCTGGAAGCACCTTCGATGCCACGTCCTCGACGGAGCCGTCGGCGGGCTCTTTACCGGTGCTATTGGCCACCGGCTGGCGCTCCAGGACCTCATTGACCGTCGAGGTGGAGGACGTGTCTTTGCCCACCGTTCCGACCACCGCGCCGGTAACACCGCCGACAGCGATGGCGACTACGAGCATCATGGACAGCGCGGTGCCCAGGCCGACCTTGCGCTTGGCCTTAGGCTCATCGCTCGGTTCCACGACCCGTACGCCTGATCCCTCTTGGCCCCCGAAGAACTGGTTCTGATTACCAGCATGCGCCGCAGTGTAGCGCTGACCGGCATAAGGCTGTGTTCCCTCCTGCGAGTGCTGCCCTGCCGATAGCTGCTGTGCTGCCAAACCCTGCTGACTTTGTTGACCGAATCCATAATTCGAACCGCCATACGGCGCCTGCGCCCCGTAAGGCGCCTGGGAAGGCTGGTTGCCAAAAGAAGAAGGCTGGGCCCCCTGCCCCGCCTGGCTTCCGTAGGGCGACTGCCCGCCTTGCCTCGATGTATCCGACCGCGGCTGGTTCCAGCCATTCGATCCGCTTCCCGCAGAAGGTACCTCGCGTCGCTGCTGTGACTGTCCCCGTCCGTCAGAGTTCTGCGGGCTGTCCATGGGATTATCCATGCTCGAATTCCTCATATTCATGTCAGGTAGTGTGCACCATCGCGCTGGCGCGCATCTGTTACTAGTCTGCCAGTGTGCTACGAGAAGCTGGGCGTTTCCTGTGCGCTTTGAGCTGGGGTGATCCCCGACACACTAGCCCTGATTGAACCACCTCTCCGCAAAGATCTGGCCGCGGTCATTGTGCTCCTTCGGTTGGCCCGTCGCGGGGTCTTGTAGCTGCCCCGCTGACTGCTGCTCAGTGGAGAGTTCGGACTGGAAATCGTAGGGCAAGTCTTCCAGCCCGTCCACCAATGCATCACCTTCGGTGGGGTGCCCTGGCAGGATAACCTCCATGCGTGTTCCGCCGTCAGCGGAATCCTTGATGGCGATCTCTCCGTTGTGCCTCTCCACCACGGATTTCACGATTGCTAGGCCCAATCCGGATCCCGGCATGGCACGGGCTTCAGCAGAACGGTAGAAGCGCTCAAATACCTTATCCCGTTCCTCCGGAGCGATGCCGGGGCCAGAATCGTCAACGCGCAGGCGCACCTTGTCAGGAGCGATTTGCCGCATGGACACGCGCACGGTCCCCGTCGGTGGGGACCACTTCGCAGCATTGTCCATGAGGTTGAGGGTGGCGCGGCCCAGGGCAAAAGGATCGCCGTCGATCATCCACGGGATAAACCGCACGCGGAAATCCACGTCAGGACGGCGACGCTTGGCGCGGTTGAGCGAATTCTCCAACACTTCGTGCAGTTCAACGGGCTCCGGTTCCTTCTCAGTAGCGTCTTCACGCGCTAGGTCCACCAAGTCACCGATCAGCGTGGCCAATTCGGACATCTGCGCCATCACGTCATCTTCGAGGTCGCGCCGGTCTTCCTCACTGATGCCGAACCCGCCCCCGGACTTGTTGAGCATCATGAGAAGCTCAATGTTCGTCCGCATGGACGTCAGTGGGGTTTTAAGTTCGTGGCCGGCATCAGCCACGAACTGCGATTGTTGCACGCGCGCGTGCTGCAGGGCGGAAAGCATTCGGTTAAAGGACACAGTAAGTTGTGCCATTTCATCGTTGCCCTCCACGGCAATCGGCCGCAGGTCATTGGTCTGCGTCACGTAATCGGCAGCCCGCTTGAGGCGAGCGATCGGCTCCATGCCGGTCTTGGACACCACCATTCCTGCGAAGACGGAAAGCAGCACGCCAAAGGCCACGATGATCAGCAGCGCGGAGCCCACCGCGGACACGATCTCCTCAGTGGAACCAAGGTCTTTGGCCAGGACTACCGTGGCACCACCTTCCTGATATTTGGCCAGCACGCGCTCACCACCCAGGGTGCGAATGGAGCTTTCCATGGTGTCCCCGTCCGGTTTAAAGTCCCCACCCACCGGCAAGGCATCACCATAGGAAAAGGTGGCTGCTGGCGGAGAGATAGAGACCCGCGTCGAAGGGTTGTAGAGCTTAAAAGAGGCGATCTCCTGATCGATATTCTCCACGAATCGCGGATCCTGCGCCTGCTCCATCAGCACATCCGCTTGCTGCATGATTTGCTTATCGACGCTCGCCGTTATCGACGCCGCAACCAACCAGTAGGTCACCAACGTCATCACTGCAACCGAGACAGCGACAACGACACCAGTAACCAAAGAAAGGCGCCACCGAAGCGGCGCCCGCGAAGCCCAGCCGCGACGACCGGACAGGCCCAACCACGCCGTGGAATCTAGGTCTTCAGAAGGCACCGCGTCGGGCGCGGGCCTCCGCAAAATCACGCGATAGCCTCCCTCATGACATAGCCGACGCCACGCACAGTGTGGATAAGACGCGGCTCGCCATCTTCTTCGGTCTTCTTACGCAGGTAGCCGATGTACACCTCGAGAGCGTTTCCGGAGGTGGGGAAATCATAGCCCCATACTTCTTCCAAGATGGTGTTGCGGGAGAGCACCTTGCGCGGGTTCTCCATGAGCAGGCGCAACAAGGCGAATTCGGTGCGAGTCAGGGAAATCTGACGATCGCCACGGGTGACTTCACGCGTATCGGCATCGAGCTTGAGATCCTCAAAACTCAGCTGGGTTTCAACGGGCTGCTGCTTGCCAGTCGACTCTGCAGCAGCACGGCGGACCAAGGAACGAACACGAGCCAAAAGCTCCTCCAGAGCGAAAGGCTTAGGCAGGTAATCATCGGCACCCGCATCGAGGCCGGCAACGCGGTCGGAGACGCCATCACGAGCCGTGAGCACGAGAATTGGACGGTCCCAGCCCTCACTGCGCAACGTGCGACAAACTTCCAAGCCGTCCATGTTCGGCATCATCACGTCGAGGATGAGCAGGCCTGGGTTCTCCCTGTGGACCATCTCGACAGCCTCTACGCCATCGGCGGCCAACAATACGTCGTAGCCATTAAACTTCAAGGAGCGGCGAAGCGATTCGCGTACGGCCTGCTCGTCATCCACGACAAGAATCTTCATGTTTCCAATTATGTCCTATCTAGGGCACATTCACGAAGTGGGCCTAGTTCTTTCGCCCCCTTAAATCCCCCCTTAAGCCTTTATTCACCCCGCTACCCGAGGCATTAGCGTAGGAACAGACAAGGAAGGCACCGCAGCCAGGAGCTGCAACCTCGAGAATGAGTCACTGTGTCGGACAACTAAATCGACAAAATGCCCCGAGGGATTCACTCAGAAAGGGTGATCCCTCGGGGCACTAATCGCAGCGTTTAGGCTTAGAAAGCCTTAGAACTGCTCCACGTCGACTAGGCCGAGCTTGGCGGCCTTCACCAGACGGCGCGGGATGCGCACGGTCTGGCCGTCGATGGTGACCTCCTGGAGGGCGACGTTATCAGCCTTCCACTGGGAACGGCGAGAGTGGGTGTTCGCGCGGGACTTCTTAAACTTAGGAGTTGCCATCTTTTCCTATCCTCCTTACGCGTTCTTCTTCTTGCGGCGAGCCATTGCACCGAAGCGCTGGTTGAACTTCTCAACGCGGCCAGCGGTATCCATAACGCGCTGGGCACCGGTCCAGAACGGGTGGGACTCAGCGGTGACGTCAACGACGATGAGCGGGTACTCGTTGCCGTCTTCCCACTCAACAGTGCGATCGGAGGTAGCGGTGGACTTGGTCAGGAAGGAGTGGCCGGTACCGGCGTCCTTGAAGACCACCGGGTGGTAATCCGGGTGGATATCTTTCTTCATATGTCGATTCCCTCAGGGTTGAACTACGGGTCGGTTCCTTCCGCAACACTTCTCCGGCGTGGAAGGAAGTGTGAAAGGATCGTGCCCGAGTTGGGTCTCTATACTTACAAACTGTGCGGCTCGTGCCGACAACTCGACATATCCTACAGGCCACCAGCATTAAAACCGAAATCGCTCTGGCAGCCTCCGCCGAGCTCTGTCCGACACAATCCACATCCACGCCCGTCACCTGCCCCTTCGGCAGGAACGCGCCATAAATCAGGTATAAATCAGAGGTATCCACACCGGCCCGCATGCCGGCGGTGATTAGGTTCTGCAGGCTGTGGCATGTAAGATTTCCCCTTGCTGTTGTCAAAGTAATCGTTTTACGCCCTCATCAACTGGTGTTCAACGGATTAAGCCTCCTGCTCAACCTCACTTTTCGAGCGCCGCGCCTCACCGCGGAATAGGCACTCCGTTAGTCGCTTTCGATGTGGGCGGCTAGGAGAAAGAAGACCCATGTCGGCTATTTGCCAGGTAACGGGCCGCAAGCCGGAATTCGGCAAGCAGGTCTCGCACTCGCACCGCCGCACCTCGCGCCGTTGGAACCCCAACGTGCAGCGTCGTCGGTACTACCTGCCCTCTGAGGGCCGTACCATCACCCTGACCGTTTCCACCAAGGGCATGAAGATCATCGACCGCGATGGCATCGAGTCCGTCGTGGCTAAGATTCGCGCACGTGGGGAGAAGATCTAAAGATGGCACGTAATGACATCCGTCCAATCATCAAACTGAAGTCCACTGCGGGCACTGGCTACACCTACGTGACCCGTAAGAACAAGCGCAACAACCCGGATCGCATCACCCTGAAGAAGTTCGATCCGATCGTCCGCAAGCACGTCGAATTCCGCGAGGAGCGATAATTTATGGCTAAGAAGTCAAAGATCGCCAAGAACGAGCAGCGCAAGGAAATCGTCGCCCGCTACGCGGAGCGTCGCGCTGAGCTCAAGGCAATCATCAAGAACCCGAACACCCCGGACGAAGAGCGCCTCGAGGCGCAGTTCGAGCTGAACCGTCAGCCGCGCGACGCCGCCCGCGTCCGCGTCCGTAACCGCGACTCCGCTGATGGACGTCCGCGCGGTTACCTCCGCAAGTTCGGTCTGTCCCGTGTCCGTATGCGCGGCATGGCTCACCGTGGTGAGCTGCCGGGCGTTCGCAAGTCCAGCTGGTAAAGGGGTACCCATACAATGGCTGTCAAGCGTAATAATCACAAGAAGTTCCGTATGGAGCAGACCCGCCGCCCGAAGAAGAACCCGCTCAAGGCCGAGGGCATTGAGAAGGTTGACTACAAGGAGATCAAGACCCTGCGTCTGTTCATCTCCGACCGCGGCAAGATCCGCTCCCGTCGCGTCACCGGTCTGACCCCGCAGCAGCAGCGTCAGGTTGCTACTGCAGTCAAGAACGCACGCGAAATGGCTCTCCTGCCGTTCACGTCCCGCTAAACACTAGCTGGTTTCAACAGCGCACTTTTGCCGCTGTACTCGTGACTCACTAGGACAGGACAAAAGAGCTTTCAGGCCGCCGCCTCCTCCCCCACCTCGGGGCAGGCAGGCGGCGGTCGTCGTTTTCGCGGTTGGGGCAGTTGCTCTGCCGCCCCACAAATTCCCAGTGCTACATTGAAGAGCTAGAAAGCCCCTGACGGAAAGGCAACTAACACCTGATGCCGCTGCACGAATCCCTCACCGATCTCAGCGAACTAGCCGCCCACTGCCACTCCCCCGCCCATGCGCGTGGACTATTGGAAGAAGCCCAGGACCTTCTGCGCAATGCCACCGCCCACCGGGCTGACGAGGTCGAGCTTGCGGCGTGGTTTTCCCGCGTGGTCACCGATATTGTTCGCTCCCCAGGTCTTGCTAGCCCTGTGCGGCTGACAGGCGCTGCCGCCCGCGGGGATCTTCTCCCTTCACTTCCCATCACCTGGCTGGGCGCCGACGAGCAGCTGGAGCAGGTCATCATCGAGGCTGGCTTGCCCTGCGGCGCAGTCGCGGAATGCGCCTCAACTCGCGCTGATGCCGGCCTGCCGCTGGGCACCGGCGGCGAGGAGGAACTCTATGCCGAGGCTGTATCGCAGCGGCCAGCGCCCCTCAAGCTCGTGGATGGACTGCCGGACCGCTCCGCCGAGGTGTCCATTCGCCGTTCCCTACTCGCCCCCGTTTCGGCCATCGCCCGCTGGGCAGCGCCGGCTCCTCGCCCCACCCCTGACCGCCTTGCCATTGGCGTGGAACGCGAATTGCTCACCGCGGCCGAGGCAGAAGGCCTGAGCCTGGCGTGGGGCACGGGCATCGCGCTGGAATTGGGGCGGTGGTACGAGGGCGTCGACAAGCACAGCGTTATTCTCGAAGACCTTCCGCCATTGGACCGCACTGCCTACGGCTCGGCGTGCCGCACAGTCTCCGCTGCCGTCGAATCCATCATGATCCGGCACGGTAATGTGGTTAGCTGAAGTCAAAGCGACGCTTTGACGAACGCCGTTCGCGGCGGGGTGTACGATTACTGACTTGCCGTCAGTTATTACGTGAATTTTATCGAAGGGAGTCCGCCTCATGGCAGGTAGCGTTGGCAGGCCAAGGAAGAATAGCCCACGCCGCCGGGGAAACACCGCGCGCGAGGAAATCCTGGATGCCTCATCCGAGCTCTTCACCACCCAGGGCTTTGCGACAACCTCGACGCACCAGATCGCCGATGCCGTCGGTATCCGGCAGGCATCGCTGTACTATCACTTCCCTTCCAAGACGGATATCTTCCTCACCCTGCTGAATTCCACCATCGAGCCCTCTCTCGAGCTAGCGGAGGAGCTAGCGGCCTCGGATGCCGCGCCGGCGCAGCGCCTGTGGTCCCTGGTGGCCGCGGAGTCCCGCCTGCTCTTGACTTCGGCGTGGAACGTGGGCCGCCTGTACCAGCTTCCGGTGGCTAACTCCCCCGAATTCGGCGAATATCACGAGCAGCGTGACCGCCTCAAGGATCACTTCCGCATTGCCGCCGCTGGCATTGTTGGTGATGATGACCCGCGCGTCGAGCTTCCTTTCCACATCGCGCTCTCCGTTATTGAGATGCGTCCCAACGATGGCACCGCGCCTTTCGACGCCTCGCAGCGCGTGCCGGAGCAATCCGCCATGCTTGCCGACGCCGCCCTAGCCGTCCTCGGCACCACCCCTCCCGAGGATGCAGAAGCGACTACCTTGGAGCTGCTGAAGAACCGCAACGACTCCATCTCGGCAGCTGCCGCTGCCGCAGCCGACCGCAAGAAGACGACGCGCTAACGACCGTGCCGGATGGCGTAATGCGCCAAGAAGGTCTTATACGGTTTATAGGCCTTTTCGCCGTCCGCCCGAAGACTGTCCACGAGGCGATCCATCTTGTGGTTGGTTTTCTTCTCGGTCCAGTCCAGAGCCTCAGCAATCTCGCGCACCGAGGGGATATCGGCATCAGTCGAGCCCGGCTTCTTGAGGTAGCTGGCTAGCTGGCGCAGTAGCTCCTCCTGCTCATCGTTGGGCACATGGCGGGTGCGGGTGCGCTCCTCATCGAGGTCCTGCTCGCGCTTAGTCCGGCGCGAGTAGTTGCTGTTTTCGACATCGATGTAGAGCTCGTAGGGACATTCCGGGGTTTCAAACGTAATCCGTGACGGGCCCGGTGGCACGGCCGCCACCGAGCGCGGGCCGAGATCAATGCGGGAGAATCCCTTAACCCCGCGCAGTTCGATGCGCAGCGGAATGTGGCTGCCTACGTTGCAGATCATCCAGCCTTGACCGCCGTACCACAGTTGGAAAAGTTGACGGTGCAGGGTGAGGTCCCCCTCGCCGATCCGGAAGTCACCAGCGCGGCCGACGACGACTTCCTCACCCGGCGCCATGACCAGCACGCCGCCGATCAGATCATCGATGCGCAACCTGGGTCCCCGAGTCGCGTCGTGCGATGGGAGTGGCTGTTGCTGGCTCATGGACACCTCCGTAGGCGGCTGGACGATTCGCGCACATCGCTTTTCGGCTCGGCGATATGCCTCAACAATGCCCTACAGTGTAGCGGCTCTCACCACAGTACTGCGGGGACAAGCCGCTTGCCCCCAGCTTGTTGGGGACTAGGACACGATGGCCCATGTCACCACGAAAATGAGGATGATGACAACAATGGTGACTGTGATGATCAGAGCATTCTGATTATCCTTTGCAGCTGGTTTGGCAGCTCTAGGCTTCGCCGCGGCACGCTTGTGAACGGTAGCCCCCGGTACCGCAGGAGTCACCGGCGTGGAGGGAGATACCGTCCCGGGTGAGGCGACCGGGTTAGCGGGAGCCACAAAACCGGTCGGCATGGCCTGCTCGACAGACCCAAAGGAACCGGCAGGTCGCGGCCAGTGTTGCGTCGGCTGCCCAGGGGTCTTTGCCTGCTGTGGCTGCACAGATTCCGGCGCCCGGTTGGTGGTGGGCTGGGATCGGGAGACGTCGTCAAGCGCGGCGATGAAATCCTGGGCGCGCGCAAAACGCTGCATGGGCACGCTATCCAGCGCCTTGTTCAGGACAGTCTGTACCTGCGCCACCACCCGTGCAGTGTCCTTCGCGAGGACCGCAGTGAAAGCATCACTGGACAAGTCCGGGATGCGTCGCTGCCCTTCCCACTCACTGCGCGGCATCGTGTCCTTGAGGTGATGCAGCGTGAGCATCTCGAATGCAATAAGCGCTAGCGAGTAGTCATCCGCGCGTGCCGACACATCGTCATCGCCGTAGGCATAACCATTATTCTCCGGGGCCAGGTACTTTTCAGTGCCCACGATGTGGCCAACCTGCGTCAGACGGGATTGCCCCTCTTCGATGCTGATCCCGAAATCACTGAGCACGGCAGGCGGCAGGCTGCCCGGGTTGTTGCGCAACAGGATATTGGCGGGCTTGATATCGCGGTGCACCCACCCGGGGTGTAGCTCGTGGTGCATGTAGTCCAGCGCCGACGCAATCGGCGTGAGGTAGTAGACCACCTCAGCCACGCTAAACCCCCGGCCATTTTGGGCCCGTTCGCGGATGGCGTGGGCCAACGTTCCGCCGTCGATAAACGCCATCACCATGACGTCATCGCCGCGCGGCGTGGACTCTTTGGAATAGAACTGGACCACTCCCGGGTGGCTGCCAATCTTGGTCAGCGCCTTCATTTCGTTGTTGAAGCGGGCGCGGGAGGCTTCATCGCGGACATCATCCAGCAGCACCTTGACCGCAAGCTCACGAGAAAGATCCGGATCGGTGGCATGGAAGACCTGCCCCATGCCGCCTTCCCCCAGCAGGTACACGGTGGTATACCGCTTCTGCTGGGTCAGCCATTGCACGAAGTAGGAATTAGTCACCGCCCCATTGCACCATATGCACAACCAAGCATGAGGGTGCCATGTCCCATCGCCCCCAAATGGAGGGGACTTCACCGTGGTTCAGTCAGGCACGCGGGAGCCAGTTATGCTACCTGTTGTTCTCTATAGTTTTCCAAGGACCCTATGACCACCCCAGGATTTGGCACTAACCCCTACGAACACGAAACCCCTGCACCGGGCCGACCTCAGCAGCCCCAGCCCGAACAGCGCAACCTCGTACCGATCATCTGCGCGATCGCCATCCTCATCGCACTCCTGATTTCCGGTGCCGTGATCTGGAATCACGTCCGCTCCACCGGCCAGGAAACCCCCAGTACCGCCGAATCCTCGGAGCAGGCCCCCGTTTCCCCGGAAGAAACCGCACCAGAAGACGCCGAAGAAGAGGACACGGAAGTCGCTCCGAGCGAGGAAGCATCAGAGACCTCAGCGAGTCCCGGGGCTGCCGACGTCCCGGAGGGCCTTACTGCCGCCGGCTGGTCCGACTACCCGGAGGCGCGTTGTCAGCAGGGCGAGGACATGGTCTTCGCCGCCGCAGGCTCCGATCCGGTTTCGCACATCGTTATCTGCGAAAAGCAGGACTCGCTCTTCTACCGCGGCGTGTGGTCTAGCGGTGCCGCCTTCGGACCAGCCCGCGGTGAGGGCAGCTCCTTTAGCGCCTCCATCCTCGATCCCACCAGTGGCGAGGACACCGGTTCCGTGCTCACCATCCGCGGCACGGACTATGACATCGATGGCGAGGCGGGGGCCTTCGAGGACTACTGGCCGCGCTAAGGGTCCTTAGACCGCGCCTTGCTGACACCCTGCATCGGGCCATTCCACCTCGGCGGCGGCGAGCTGCTTGACCAGGCGCGTGAGCATCTGCTGGGCTTCTCCGTAGTCCCCGGACTCGGCCTTGGCATAGATGGCAACCGCCACCGTGTGCCCGCCCAGCGGGATAAGCCCCATCTGGCGGGCTTCATAGGCCCCGTCCGCGGCTGGGCCCCAGCCGCCCTTCATGACTGATCCTTCGAGGGTGCCCAGCCCATACTGCTGTGCGGGATCGGGCTGGCCCATGGCTGCCAGAACGGGGTCAGTTCCCTGCTGGCAGCCCAGGGCGGCGACAAACTCTGCTTGCTCGGCTACCGGCCACTGCGTTTGGCCAAATGCACTAAAGCCGGGGCGCGGTGGCGTGGCGGGGACGGTTGCCGTGCCGATGATCTCCTGGGTTGCCTGTGCGGCTTGCTCACCCCCACCGAGTGCCTCCCAGAGGGAATCGGCCGCGGCATTATCGGAAAAGGTAATCGCCCGCGACACGGTCTCCGCATCGGCCACGCCGGCACGCTCGGCAGCAATGGCCAGCGGCACCTTCGCCGTGGACCATGCGGACTGAGGGTCTGTCATGCCGGCTGCGGCGACGGTATCTGCGCCGGCCACGGCGATTCCGGTCCCCGGATTGTCTGCCGCGATGGCTTCGAGGGCTTCGTGGATGTCGGAGGCCTGAATCACGGGTGGCTCCTTTTCGGGGGTGGACTCAGGCAGGGTGGGCTGGGGGCTGCTCGCTGCCGTGGATTGCTCCGGCGCGGAGACATCGCCGATGGTGCAGGCGCTCAGCGACGCCACCGCGATCCCCGCGATCACCACCCGTGCTGCTGCTTGTTTCATCGTTGACCGCCTGTGCATTAGAGGATGTACACAACCGCGTTGTTACCGCCGGTGCAGGTAACAAATTCGCCATTATCGGAGCAATCCATTGTGTAGTTCTGGTGGGTCCGTGGGCTGTAGGCCTCAATCGTGGCGTCGTACTCGCGGGTATCCACCCAGTGCTTGACGTACTCGTCACGCACAGCGTTGGCGAATGGCTCCGACGTCACCTCAGTGCCGCGGTAGACGCTGTTGAAGTTGCCACCGGGCTCATTATTCCGCGCGGCGTCGTTCGCCGGTATCGCCCCCGCAGGCAAGTCGGGGTGCTCCGGGCGTTTCTGCGAGGCGGAGCTCGTCGTAGTTTCCTCCGTGGTCGTTTCCGCCTCATCCGCCGCGGAGGCCGTCTCCTGGGTGTCGGCGTTGTCCTCGGTGAGCTGCGCCGCGGTGGTCAGGGGTGCATCAGCCTGAGTTCCCGTGCCGCTATTTTTAAAGAAGATAAGGTAGGCCAGCGCGGCAATGACGAGCAGCACCGCCAGGATCAGCACGGCGATGAGCACATACTTTCCGCCGTTGCCGGAACCACGGTGTGCCGACGCGCTCTCCGGGTAGGCAGTGGAGTAGGCAACCGGTTGTTGTTCATACTGGCCACCGCCCTGCGGTGCTGACTGAGGCGGGAATTGCTGGGTGGGAAACTGCTGCTGGGCGTAGTTGCCTTGCGCTCCGGATTGGGCGAAGGGGTTGGAGTAGTTGCGCTCACCTTCCTGTGGGAAGGCCTGAGGGTGCACGGGGCGTTGCTGGGTAGGCGGGGCCTCAAAATCCACAGTGTCCGGGTGAGTTTCCTTGCGGGAAGGCTGTGGCTGGCCACCATTTCCTTGCGGGTGTTGGGAGCCGAATCCGTGGTTGCGATCTGAATCAGTCACCGAGGCCTCCGTAGATCTAGACATGTCGAGTGCGCCCTGTGGGCATGTTTCTATCTTTACTATCTTTACACAGCCGCACTGGTGACGGCGGCGCTCGCACGCGGTGGGGAGTACTCCCACGGGAGTGTCTCTCACACCACACGGACGGTGTCACAGAGTTTAGATTGTTAGAAGTACCTCTTTGCTCCACCTTCCTGCGCACGGAAAGGCTGTTATTCTCCCGCCATGACTTTTCCTACCGGCCCTTCGGGCACGCCGCCGCATAACTCCGGCCCTTCCGGCTTCGGTTCCCCCGGGTTTGGCCGCCCCGGCGGTTCTCCCGTTCCACCCGGCCAGCCACGGGCTCGCCCGGGTGGTTTTGGCAACACACCTCCGTTTGGTGGGCAGCCCACAGGTACCCCCGCGCCGGACTCCTTCGGCGGTGGCGCGCCCACACCACCGCCCCAACCACAACCGTCCCAGTACTCCGCGCCTGCTCCACAAGGCAAGGGGCGTTTCAGCGGCGCTATTGCGGCGCTGATTTCCCTATTCATCGTGCTGGCCGTGGTCCTCGGTGTGGGCGCGTGGTTTATCTGGGGCCGCGAGTCCTCCGAGGCTTCGCAGGCTGGTGCCGCCCCTGAGCCGACAGCTACAGCCATGCTCCCGGGAACACCACTCGCTGCGTCCGCGCGCATCGATACCGACTTGGAAGCAGGCGGCGTAGTCATTGCCCGCACGTCCTTCCCGGATTCCTATGTCTCGCAGTCCGGCAGCACCAACATCGCTGACGTGCAGCTGAGCGAAGGACACAGCCAACTTATCGCTGTCTTTGGGTTCAGTGATGACCGCGAGAATACGGACGTTGCCAGCGCCACCGTCACCGTCAACGGCGCTGACGGTGCTGAACTGGCCTCCTTCGAGGTTCCGGCAGAGGAAGCCCTCGAGATGCCCATCAACATCGCAGACCACCAGGAACTGCGCTTTACTTTTACTTATAAGGACGCCAGCGGCAATCCCGCGGACAACACTGGCTTCGCGGTGGCTTCCCTCCACGCGCAGTAACGCGCACCGTCAGGCCATCACGCAGTAGCGCCGAAGCTGCCCTAGTTGCCAAAGTTATAGGCTCTGAACTCGCCCGCGGTGGCGGCGCATAACTTCGTCGTTTAGGGCAGTTGTTGTCCTCTAGGGAAAACTCCCGTGCATGCGAAAGCCGCCACCAGGCTTAGTGGAAGAAGTGGCGAGTGCCGGTGAAGTACATGGTCACTCCGGCCTTCTTGGCGGCCTCGATGACCTCTTCATCGCGGATGGAGCCACCCGGCTGCACGACGGCCTTCACGCCGGCGTCGAGAAGCACCTCCAGGCCATCGGCAAATGGGAAGAAGGCATCGGAAGCAGCGAAGGAACCTTCGGTGCGGTTGGCACCGTCGGCCAGCGTGTTGGCGCGCTCGACAGCGAGCTTGGCGGAATCCACACGGTTGACCTGGCCCATGCCCACGCCCACGGTGGCGTTGTCCTTGGCCAACAGGATGGCGTTGGACTTCACCGCACGAACTGAGCGCCAGGCGAAGTCGAGCTGCGCAAGATCGGATTCGTTGAGGGCCTCGCCCGCAGCGAGGGTCCAGTTGGCCGGGTTATCGCCCTCTGCCTGATAGGTATCCGGCTCTTGGGTGAGCACGCCGCCGGAAATGAACTTAACTTCCTCCTTCGGCGCTTCATACTCTGCCTGCAGCACGCGCAGGTTCTTCTTGGTCTTGAGGACCTCGATGGCGCCTTCCTCGTAGGACGGAGCCACAATAACCTCGGTGAAAATCTCCTTAACCTGCTCGGCCATCTCCACGGTGACCTCGCGGTTCACAGCAATAACGCCGCCGAAAGCGGACATCGGGTCGCAGGCGTGGGCCGCGCGGTGAGCAGCCGCGATGGACTCCTCAGACACCGCAATGCCGCACGGGTTGGCGTGCTTGATGATGGCCACGCACGGGCGCTCGTGATCCCAGGCGGCGCGCCAGGCGGCGTCGGCATCCTGGTAGTTGTTGTAGCTCATCTCCTTGCCGTTGAACTGCTTCGCGTTGGCCAAACCAGTGGTACCGATGCGGGTCACGGTTGCCTTCTGGTGAGAGTTCTCGCCGTAGCGCAGCGGGGTGGTCACGTCACCGTCGCTGAGCTGCTCGACGAACCAGGCGGACACCGCGGCGTCATAATCAGCGGTGTGCAGGAAGGCATCGCGGGCCAGACCGCGGCGCTGCTCCAAGGTAAAGCCGCCGTTGGCCACCGCGTCAGCCACCTCACCGTAGCGAGCCGGATCCACAACCACAGCAACAGACGGGTGGTTCTTGGCAGCCGCGCGCACCATGGACGGTCCACCGATATCGATCTGTTCCACGCAGCCATCAAAGTCTGCGCCAGAAGCTACCGTCTCACGGAAGGGGTACAGATTCACCACGACGAGCTGGAACGGATCCACCTCCAGCTCCTCCAGCTGCTTCAGGTGGTCCTCCTTGCGGGTATCCGCCAAGATCCCCGCGTGCACGCGCGGGTGCAAAGTCTTGACTCGACCCTCGAGGCACTCCGGGAAGCCGGTGAGCTTCTCGACGGGCGTGACCTCAATGCCCAAGTCCGCGATCTTCTTCGCGGTGGAACCGGTGGAAACGATCTCCACGCCGGCCTTATCCAGGGACCGGGCAAGGTCCTCCAACCCGGTTTTGTCGTACACGCTGATGAGTGCGCGCTTGATGTTCTTACGATCTTCGCTCATGGTACGGGGACTTAAGCCTTCCTTGCGGTAATGAGAGGTAGTTAGAGCTGAATACTGAGTTCCTCGCCCTTCACGCGCGTGGCGCGAAGGACGGCAACGATGAGTTCTCTTTCGACCACTTTGATGCGCTCGTGCAAGCTGGCCTCATCATCCCCAGGCAAGACCCGCACGGGCTCTTGGGCAATGATGGCGCCGGTATCGACGCCGGCATCTACGAAGTGGACGGTCGAGCCTGTGACCTTGGCGTCATAAGCCAGCGCATCGCGCACGCCGTGCGCGCCTTTGAAGGCGGGCAAGAGCGCGGGGTGGGTATTGATGGTGCGACCTTCGAAGCGATCCAGAAAATCCTTCCCCAGGATCTTCATAAACCCTGCAGAAACAACAACGTCTGGTTGCGCAGAATCCACTGCAGCAACCAGACGCTTATTCCATTCGGCGCGGTTAGCACCCATCTCTACGACCTCGGTGGCGATTCCCGCCGCCTGCGCGCGCTCAATGCCTTGACAGGGCACGTCCGCGACGACCTTCACGACGCCATAGCGCTCATCCTGGCCATCGAGGATGGCCTGGAGCAAAGAGCCGGTTCCAGAAACAAGAACCACGACGTTAAGGCGGGCAGAAGCAGCGGGCTGGTGCGGTGTAGTCACGCGCTACAGCCTAGCCGCTGCCGCCCTGAACCGGGGAATTTTACTCCTTAGAGGGGGGCCTCGTCCTCTGCCTCAGACACGTCTTCTTCCTCTGGTTCTGCATCCTCGACTGGTTGCTCGTCGTCCCCCTCGGCCTCGGTCTCCGGCTCGCTGTCCTCTTCCACGTCATCCTCGGATTCAGGCTCGGTCTCGGTCGTGGGTTCTGGGGCAACGGCGGCGTCGGAAGCGTCGTCAAGCAAGGCAGAAACCGGCACAGCATTCGCCGTGTTGACGGGTGTTTGCACGGTCTTTTCAGTCTCTGTGGGCGCTTCAGGGGCAGCCTCCGTGGCAGCCGCGCGGCGCGCACGCCACGACGTCACTGCCTGTGCCGTTGCGACTGCACACCCCACGACTAGGCACCATAGACAGCTCAGGCCCACCGCGGTCCATACCTCGGGACCTGTGTAGCCGTACACCCCCAGCGCGCCGGACACGCCGTACACAGCCACGAGAGCGGTTACCGCGGCGGTAACGGTAGCCACGAGCGCAACCTGGAAGGAGACCAGTGCACGGCGACGGTAAAACGCCACCACTGCCGCAACGGCGGAAACAATGAGCAGGACAGCAGCCCAGGAACTAATAGACGGTGGAACTGCGGCAGCCAACGGCAGCGGTGGAAGCGGAACCACGTGGCCGCTAAAGAGGCTCACGCTGGTGCCTTCACCGATGTGCAGCTCCGAACCGCTCAGGACCGCTCCCGCAGCAACGGCAGCGTTTGGGAGATAGAGAACGCTCAGCAGGAAAAGACCGGCGGTTCCCAGTGCATTAAGGACTGGATACTCGGCGAGCATCTCTGATTGACGCGACCAACCGACTCCCCACAAGACCACCACGAGAATGAAACCAGCAGCAAAAAGGTATCCGAGGTAGCTCAAGCCTATCTGGGCGGCATCGACGAACACGCGGGGGACACCGCTGCGCTTGGCTAGGGCCTTCCACAAGCGCGGGCCCATTCCACCGATGAGGGCGACCGCATGCAATAACAACATGCGGGGAAGCACACGGTACAGCTCCGGAGGGGAAACATCGTAAACCTTGCCAGCGTCCCACAGCATCAGCCATGCGATGACAGTGAGGACTAGGGGAACCAGCAACACGCACGCGCTCACAACGATGAGGTCATTAATGCTTGCCTTATCCTTAACCGCCGCCCGCACGCGCCGCCCCACCAGCCAGGCTAGGAGCAGCGCAGGCAGAACCGGGATAAATCCCACGTCAATACCGCCCGCGCGAATAGGCGCAAGGTTAAAGACCATCCACGCCTCCCCGACGATGGTGGGCAACCACGCCGACGGGGAACTTGTCAGAAGCAGTGCCGCGATAGCGACCACGAGAATGCCCAGCACGACGACGAGGTTCGGAACGCCGACGACGATGAGCATGCGGCGAATACGCCCGCGGAGTGTGGTCGGGGCCTGCGCGCGGCGGGCGCGAGCCTTGTCGGACTCGACCCCTTTGATACGCTGCGCTGGATCTCGACGATCTCTGCGGTGCCCGCGCTCAGAGTGCTCAGCACTATCACCGCGCCCACGCACGTGCGCGCGTGGGCGAGCTGACGACCTGGACTGGGGACTCGTGTTCTTATTCATCGGCGTCCACTTTGCCACGACCCCCTCCCCCACCGGGGGTGGCGCGGCGAGGTAAGCGCTAAATGGCGCGGTGCACCCCCAAAGAAAAACTTCACGAGTGCGCACTACTCATGCCGACCACGGAAAGCCCCGGCGACACCACGGAGAGCCATTCACTTTATTCACAGGAATCAGCTGTCGTTTCATTATGTGCGGCTCTTCCCAGATATCCAGAAGAAAAACCGCAATCTGGGTTGCTCTGCATTCGCCGAGACGCTACTGTTACATCTCGTTGGTAACAGGAAGGTCACAATCGGATAACCACCCAGATTGAAACGTAACGTTTACTCTGGGTAGGCGATAGTGAATTGAGGACGGAAGAAGAGTTCATGCGAAGCAAGACTCAGCGAAGCGCAGGTCGCCACCGCAAGATCACGACCGCACAGACCGCAAAGGGACGTCTGGCAGTGATGACTGTTGCGGCAGGTGCCGTATCCACCGCAGGCGTTGGCGGCGCAGCAGCAGGTACCATCCAATCCGCTGGCACCGGGGAAACCAAGGCACAGTCCGTCGACTACACCCTGCAGGCAGATACCGATCCGCTGAAGAGCGCGCAGGCTGCCGTCGAAGACGCAGCACCGCAGATCCTCGCCATCGCCGAGTCCAAGCCGGTCGCCGACCTGGCTACGCAGCTCGATAAGGCTATCCAGGCCGCCGATGCCCGCGCCGCCGCCGATGAAGCGAACCGCGCGCCAACCATCGCCCGCCCGGCAGAGGGTACTTTCACCTCCGGCTTCGGCCCCCGCTGGGGCTCCTTCCACTCCGGCATTGACATCGCAAATGCCGTGGGCACCCCCATCCTCGCCGTTATGGGCGGCACCGTCATCGACTCCGGCCCGGCCTCCGGCTACGGCCAGTGGATCCGCATCAAGCACGATGACGGCTCCATGAGCGTCTACGGTCACATGCAGACCCTCGACGTCGCCGTGGGCGAGCGCGTGCACGCTGGCCAGAAGATCGCCGGCATGGGCTCCCTGGGCTTTTCCACCGGTTCCCACCTGCACTTCGAAATTCACCCCACCGGTGAGGGCGCCGTGGATCCGATTCCGTGGCTCGCAGAGCGCGGCATCAACATCGGCTAAGCCACGCTTTGTAAATCCTTCCTCCAGCACTAAGGCGGTATAGGGCACTGTTGCCCTGTACCGCCTTGTGCATTCCCCCGCTTTCCACCCCCGCCTATCACAACCGTTGACCGGACAGAAGGTTACCCAGTAACTTACTGGGTATGTACCGAAAGATTTCCTCCCTTGTCCTCCGCCAAGGAGGTGACCATGTCCGTCAAACATTCCGTGCTTGCACTGCTGAGTGAAGAGCCCGCTACTGCCAGCCACATCAAAAACCGCTTTGCTGAGACCTTCGACAACCTCTGGCCGCTCAACATGGGCCAAGTCGCCCAAACTTTGGGCCGCTTGGAGCGCGATGGCCTCATCGCCACCGACGGTGAGCTCACCGGCCCGACCGGGCGGCGCGCCACCAGCTATGCCATCACCCCCGCTGGCCGCGAAGAACTCTCACAATGGTGGATGTCCACCTTGCACAACGACGCCATAGAGCGCGATGAGCTCGTGCTCAAAGTGTCGCTTGCTGCACGACGCTC
>NZ_CABTZR010000018.1 GCF_902489365.1 uncultured Corynebacterium sp.
TATCCACACGAAATGTCCCTTAAGCCCCTTCGCGTAGAAGCTAAGCGCGTTGTAGCGGCCGTCATTTTCAGGCACACTGTTTCCCGTGCAGATTTACAACCTCGCCAATATTCCTTCCCCGCCACAAGGCGTGTGGCATCTCGGCCCGGTCCCGATTCGTGCTTATGCCATGTGCATCATCGTCGGCATTCTCGTCGCGATGTGGATGACGCTGCGCCGTTATACCGCTCGCGGTGGCAACCCTGACGTGGTGTGGGATGCTGCCCTAGTGGTGATCCCGGCCGGCATCATTGGCGGGCGCCTCTATCACGTGATTACGGATTACGATAAGTACTTTTGCTCCACGTGTGATCCCATCGATGCAGTGAAAATCACCAACGGGGGGCTCGGTATCTGGGGCGCAGTCGCGCTGGGCGCGGTGGCTCTGTGGATCATGTTCAAGATTAAGGGTATTCCGTTGGGTCCCTTTGCTGATGCCGTCGCCCCAGGGCTAATCCTAGCCCAGGCCATTGGCCGCCTGGGCAATTGGTTTAATCAGGAACTGTATGGCCGTGAGACCACTGTCCCGTGGGCCCTCGACATCTACTACCGAGTTAATGAAAGTGGTGAGTATGCGCCCATCAGCGGCCGCTCGACTGGGGAAATAGTGGCCTCTGTGCATCCGACCTTTCTCTATGAGCTTGTGTGGAACGTGGCGGTATGCGTGTTCCTGCTTTGGGCGCATAAGGCGTTCAAGCTTGGCCATGGTCGCGTCTTCGCGCTGTATGTTGCCGGGTACACAGCGGGCCGCTTCGTCGTGGAAAATATGCGTGCGGACGACGCCACGCACATCTTCGGACTCCGGGTCAACGTCATCGTTTCCGTGGTCTGCTTTGTCGTGGCGCTTATCGTGTACTTCCGGTTGCCGCGCGGGCAGGAATCGCCGGAGGAAGTCGATCCCACCCGCGCTACCGAGACTGCGGTGGGCAGCGCTGCCGAGGGTAGAGCCGGTGAGTCTAAATGGTGACGATGCGGGTAGTGCCCACCGGATATAGTCCGTGAGATTCTGTGGAGTAGCCGGGATCACACGTGGCTTTTGCGGCCCCTAACACAGCAACCTAAAGACCAGTGCGACGGAACTGAAATGCCCGGATGTGCCCGGTTATTACCGTTTGTAGCTGTAATGTGGGCGTCGCGTGTTCCGCTTGGAATACCGGCGTTACGGGTCGAAAAACCCGGCATGAGCTTCGTTCGTGGTGGCCGACACCAGTAAACGGGGGTAGTTTAGGAACCGTTAGAAACTCCCGATGTGAATAAGGCACTCCATGTTGGATAGAAGAACCAAAATCGTTTGTACGTTGGGTCCTGCAGTCGCAAGCAAGGAAGGAATTCTTGGGCTTGTTGAAGCAGGCATGAACGTGGCGCGTCTGAACATGTCCCACGGCGAGCATGCGGACCACGAGGCGAACTACCGCTGGGTCCGCGAGGCCACCGATGAGACCGGCCACGCAGTCGGCGTCTTGGCGGACCTGCAAGGCCCGAAGATTCGCCTAGGCCGTTTCGTCAACGGTGAAGAGATGTGGAAGGACGGCGACATCGTCCGCATCACCGTTGATGACGTCGAAGGCACGCACGACCGCGTGTCCACCACCTACAAGAACTTGGCGCAGGACGCGAAGCCGGGTGACCGCCTGCTGATCGACGACGGCAAGGTCGCCGTCGTGTGCAAGGAAGTCGATGGCAACGACGTTGTCTGCGAGGTTACCGAGGGCGGACCGGTCTCGAACAACAAGGGCGTGTCCCTGCCGGGAATGGACATTTCTGTTCCGGCGCTGTCGGAAAAGGACATCGCAGATCTTCGCTTCGCCTTGAAGCTCGGCGTAGACATGGTTGCCTTGTCTTTCGTGCGCTCCCCGGCTGACGTAGACAAAGTCCACGAGATCATGGATGAGGAGGGCCGTCGTGTTCCGGTCATCGCCAAGCTCGAGAAGCCGGAGGCAGTCGACGCCCTCGAGTCCATCGTCCTAGCCTTCGATGCCATCATGATCGCCCGCGGTGACCTCGGCGTCGAGGTTCCGCTGGAACAGGTTCCGCTGTTCCAGAAGCGCGCTATCCAGATCGCTCGTGAGAACGCCAAGCCGGTGATCGTGGCAACGCAGATGCTCGATTCGATGATCTCCAACCTGCGCCCGACTCGTGCGGAGGCCTCTGACGTTGCCAACGCAGTGCTCGATGGCGCCGATGCGGTCATGCTCTCCGGTGAGACCTCCGTCGGCATCGACCCCCACAATGTTGTGCGCACGATGTCCCGGATCGTGATGAATGCTGAGCAGGGCGGCCAGGTTCCTCCGCTGACGCACGTCCCGCGCACCAAGCGCGGCGTTGTGTCTTACTCCGCACGCGATATTGCTGAGCGCCTTAACGCGAAGGCTATCGTGGCCTTTACGACGTCCGGTGATACCGCCAAGCGCGTGGCTCGTCTGCACTCCCCGTTGCCGCTCTTGGCCTTTACCCCGCACCCGGCGGTGCGCTCGCAGCTGGCCTTGACGTGGGGCGCGGAGACGTTCCTGAGTGAAGCGGTTGAGTCCACCGATGACATGATGGCAGCCATCGATGAGGCTCTGCTGGGGATGGACAAGTACAAGGAGGGCGACATGATTATCGTCATCGCCGGTACCCCTCCTGGAATCTCCGGTAACACGAATATGATTCAGGTCCACGAACTGGGTCAGACCCTGCGCGATAAGTAATACTGTCGCAGATAAGCAGACAGCGCCGCCTCACCCCGGTTGCTTCCTTACCCACTAAGTGGAAGGAGGAACGGTGGTGAGGTGGCGCTTTGTCTGTGAGGAAAGCCCGTCAAGGGGTTAATAGGAAATAGTGCGTCTATTAACCCCTTTTTGTCTAGACGTTGGAAATGGGGGTCGGGGCCAGCTTCCACACCTCGTTGGCGTAGTCAGCGATGGTGCGGTCGGAAGAGAAGCGCCCGGAGTAGCAGATGTTGAGCCAGGCCTTCTTGGCCCATGCCATCTCGTCGGCGTCATAGTCGTTAGCCATGCGGTCACGGGTCTCGCGGTAGTCTGCGAAATCTCCGAGGACGTAGTAGGTGTCCTGAGCGTGCTCGCCAAAGCCGTCGAGCAGCGAGGAGCGCAGATCCCCAAACATACCGGCATTCTCAGAGCCCAACGTGCCATCGGTAAAGGCATCGAGGACGCGGGACAGACCTGGAATCGTGTTGTAGAGCTCGCCCGGGTTGTACTCGGCGCGAAGCTGCGGGATCTCCTCGTTGCGGGCGCCGAAGATGTAGGCATTCTCTTCGCCCACTGCCTCGACGATCTCCACATTGGCGCCATCCATCGTGCCCAAGGTCAGAGCACCGTTCATCATGAACTTCATGTTGGAGGTACCGGAGGCCTCCTTGCCGGCCACGGAGATCTGCTCGGAGACATCGGCGGCAGGGATGATGTGCTCGGCAGGGGAGACGTTGTAATTTTCCACAAAGACCACATTGAGCACGTCCTTGGTGGCCGGGTCGTTGTTGACCAAGTCACCGATGGTGTTGATGAGCTTGATGATGGCCTTTGCACGAACGTAGCCCGGGGCGGCCTTCGCACCGAAAATGAAGGTGCGCTTCGGAACGGTTTCGCCGTCGACCTTGATGCGGAAGTACAGGTCCAGAATGTACAGAGCGTTCATCAGCTGGCGCTTGTACTCGTGTAGGCGCTTGATCTGGACGTCGAAGATCGAATCCGGATCCACCGTGGCGCCTTGGTGTGCCTCGATCCATGCGGCAAAGTCCTGCTTGTTGGCGCGCTTGATGTTGATGAGCTGGCGCAGCACCTTCTCATCCTCGGCCAAGGAATCCAGCTTGGCCAGCTCGGTCAGATCGGTGACCCAGGCATCGGAACCAGCCTGCTCAGTGAGCAGGTCGGACAGGCGCGGGTTGCACATGCGCAGCCAGCGACGCGGGGTGACGCCGTTGGTCTTGTTATTGAACTTCTCCGGCCACAGTTCATACCACTCAGACAGAGTGTCCGCCTTGATGATTTCGGTGTGCAGCGCCGCCACGCCGTTAATGGAGTAAGCAGCGTAGCAGGCAATCCAGGCCATGTGGACGTGGCCATCGGACACCGGGGCCATGTAATCGATGCGGCCCTGGTCGAGGCCGCGCTGGGCCATGTCCTCGCGGAAACGGCGGTCAATCTCTTCCACGAGCTCCCAGATGCGCCAGAAGAGCTTCTGGAAGATGGAGATCTCCCAGCTTTCCAGGGCCTCTGCCAGCACCGTGTGGTTGGTGTAGGCAAAGGTCTCGGTGACGACCTTCCACGCCTCGTCCCAGCCCATTCCGTGTTCGTCGAGAAGCAGGCGGAGCAGCTCTGGGATGGCCAGTACGGGGTGGGTGTCATTGAGCTGGATGCAGTTGTACTCAGCGAAGCCGGTGAGATCCTCGCCGTGGTGCTCGATGTAATTGTCAATCATCTGCTGCAACGAGGCGGACATGAAGAAGTACTGCTGGCGAACTCGAAGGACCTTGCCTTCATAGGTGGTGTCGTTGGGGTAGAGGACACGGCAGATATCCATGACGCGCTCGCGCTCCACGATGGCCTCGGTGAAGCGCTGCGAGTTGAAGGCGTCATAGTCGAACTCATCGATGGGCTCGGACTTCCACAAGCGCAGCGTGCCCACGTTGTCGGTTCCATAGCCGGTAATTGGCATGTCATAGGGGATAGCGCGCACGTCCATGTCATCGAAATGCACTAGGCGCTGCTCGGAGGCGCGGCGAATGATGAAGTCATAACCATTCTCCATCCACGCATCCGGCTCTTCGCGCTGGAAGCCGTTGTCGAAGGACTGGCGGAACAGGCCGTAGCGGTAGAGCAGGCCGTAGCCGGTGACGGGGAAGTCTTGGGTGACAGCGGAGTCGAGGAAGCAGGCAGCCAAGCGGCCCAAACCGCCGTTTCCTAGTGCGGCATCGTGCTCGGCCTCGAGGACATCGGCCAACTCGTGGCCGGTGGCCTGGGTGGCGGCGCGGGCCTCGTCGACGAGGCCGATGTTGGTGAGGTTGTTGAGCAGGGCTCGACCCTGCAGGAATTCAGCCGAGAAATAGTGCTGCTGGCGGGTGGCGGCGTAGGCGCTGCGGGTGGCTTCCCAGTTGTCCGCAATCTGGTCCATTACCGAGGAAGACAGTCCGGACCAGAACTTGCGGTCGGTGGCAGCGGTGGGGGAGACGCCGGCGGCGGCGCGGACGTGTCCAGGAACTGCGGTCTGAAAATCGGAGTGCTGGGGTTGACTCATGAGAATCCTTCACCTTAGGCATAAAAATGCGGAAAAATACCAACTCTCAAGCTTAATCAGTTCCGTACTCACTCGCAGACCGCGCTGAGTACGGAAGACTAGTTCCCAAAGAAAGACAGCACGGCGGCAGCCCCAGCGCGGGTAGCTGAGCGCATGGTGGGCTCATAGTCCGGGAGGAACGTGGACTGATGGTTGACCGGCGGGTTGTCTAGGAGGTCCTTCGGCGTGGAACCGATGAACCAGAAGTAGTACGGCACGCCCCAGGCCTGCGGGAGGTAGCAGAAATCCTCGGACACGGTGGAGGGCGTGGCAGTGACGGAGAGATCACCAAAGACCGCGTCGAAGGCTGAGCGAACGGTCTCATGTGCGGCGGCGGCGTTGTCGGTGACTTCGCCGTGGGCGAAATACTCGAAGGTGGGTTCAGCGGGGCATCCCGATGCTTCACATTCAGCGCGCACCATGCGCTCGAGGGAAGCGTAGACGCGCTTGGCCAACTCCGGTTTGTAGTAGCGGGTGTTGAGGACCAGCTCGGCGCTTCCTGGAATGATGTTGTTCTTGTCGCCCGAGTGCAGCTCACCCACCGAGATGACGAAGAAGTCGTGGGGAGGTACTTCGCGGCCGACGATGGCTTGCAGGCGGGTCACCACCATGGCGGCCACGTAGGACGGATCGATGGCCTCATGTGGCATGGAAGCGTGCGCGGAGCGCCCCGTGATGCGGATGCGGAGGGAATCGCAGCCGGCCAGGATGGGGCCGGCGGTGGACTGCACTTGGCCGGCAGGACCGGGCATGACGTGTTGTCCTAGGCAGACATCCGGCGTGGGGACCCGGTCGGTGAGTCCATCAGCAATCATGTACTTGGCGCCCATGGATGATTCCTCCGCCGGCTGGAACAGTGCTAGGAAGGTGCCGCGCCAGGCTGCACGGTGGGCGTCGAGAATCGCGCACGCGCCGAGCAGTGCGGTGGCGTGCACATCGTGCCCGCACGCGTGCATTGCCCCGTTGGTGGCGGCGAAGGGCACGCCGGTTTCCTCGGTCACGGGGAGGGCATCAAAGTCGGCGCGCATCAGGGCGGTGGGGCCGTCGCCATTGCGGAAAATGGCGACGATGCCGTGGCCGCCGATGCCGGTGACGAGCTCGCAGTCGTAGTTCTCTAGTTGGTCGAGGATACGCCCGGCGGTGCGTTCCTCTTCGTGCGACAGCTCCGGATGGGCATGCAGATCTTCGTAGAAGGCGCGTTGCCAGCTGAGATCAACGGCGTCCTCCGAAAGGAGTGCAGTCAGCGTGGAAAGTGTGGGATCTGCCATAGTTACCGTCCTTGAAGTTTGGGTAGGGTTACCTACATGCCAATGATTCACTTTGATGTTCTGGTGCCGGATGCCCAAGCGGAGCGTGTGGCCGAAATCTTTAGCACTGCCACCCGTAAGTTGGTGGAAAACAACTCGCTGGCCTCTGCAGAGGTTACTCGTGTGCCTGAGCCTGTATTCCCAGAGGGGTTGGAAGAGCAGCTGCGCCAGACTTACCGTGAGGAACACGAAGAGCGGGACCTGGAGGGGGCGAGCGTGTATCGCTACGCCATCGCCGTCGATGGCGTGACGGGGTCTGTTAACCAGCTGACGATGGTCCTCGCGCGCCTGCTGACCCCGCATGCGGTGCTGCCGAAGGATCATGTGTTGCTGGAAGATGAGCTCGCCCACGAGCGCCCGGCTATCTTCCCGTGGGCGGTGCAGGTAGCCCCTTAGTCCCGCAGAAAGCTCTAATTCTGCAGGAAGTTCAGCACTAGGCGCTCGGCCGCGGCGCTAAGTTGCTCGGCCACGCTAGCGTGCGTGTCGCCGTCGAGCTCTTCGAGTAGCGCTCCCTGCGGTGCCGGGGCGGTAGCGGAGCCGGCGATGATGCCGAGAGCGGGCGGCCCAGTGAGCTCGGCCAGCGTGCCTACCACCTTTCCGGTGAGCGATTGTTCATCGAAGCGGCCTTCGCCGGTCAGGACGAGGTCCGCCTCGGCGATGCGCGCGGGAAGATCGAGGGCCTCAGCTACATAGCGGCCGCCCGGCACGATGCGGCAGTGCTCCGAGGTGCCCCACAGCGTGCGTGATAGCCAGCTCAGGGCGATGGGGATACCTCCGGCGGCACCAAAGAACTCGGCCTCCGGATCGGTGTCCGTGACCTCACACAACCGCAGCATCGCGCCGGCCAGTAGCGCTACCTGGTCGCCCTCGGCTCCCTTCTGTGGCCCATACATTGTTGCGGCCTGGATGGGCACGGCGCGGGTATCGGTAACCAAGGTGTAGTCCAACATGGCCGCCTTCATGTTCAGTTGCGCCGTGTCGATGTGGTCGAGGTTGACCAGCGGCGCACCCCCTTTGGGGAGGGCATAGCCGCGGGCATCGTGTGCGGCGGCGCCGAGTGCGGCGAGGATGCCCAATCCGCCGTCGATGCTGGCGCTACCGCCGAGGCCGAGAACGATGTGCGTGGCGCCGCGCGATTCGGCATCGGCCACCAACACGCCCGTGCCATATGAGTCCGCATGCAGCGGGTCGAGGGCATCGGAGACAGCAGGCAGCCCAGTTGCGGCGGCGACGTCGATGAAGGCTGTAGTGCCGACGAGCTGATAGCTGGCCTCGGTCAGGCGTCCAACAGCATCGGTAGTTGGCAGCGTAATGGTCTGACCCGCAGTGCAGTGGCGGGCCACGGCGGCACTAGCGAGAACCTCCGCGGTTCCCTCGCCACCATCGGCCGTGGGAAGGGCATGTACCTTCGCCGTGTCGGCATGCGGGGAGGAGCTCAGCGCGCGGCGCGCGCCGAGTGCAATGGCAGCGGCAGCTTCGGCGGCGGTGGCGGTGCCTTTAAAGGAATCGGGGGCAACAAGAATGCGCATGTTCACGAGTATATGGGGCTGTGTGTGACGAAAATTTTTCACCCTCTGACCTGCGCTTAAAAAGTCTCTCAGTACGTCCGTCTTGCAATTTAGGTCGATTGATAGAAAACTAACGGTTGTTCAATGGATGGAGCACCGACCGCGAGGCACGGTGTCGAATGAAAGGATACCCATGTCCATCGACCAGCAAATCTCCGACTATTACAGCAAGCTCCTCAAGCGTAATGCGGGCGAACCGGAATTCCACCAGGCGCTCGCTGAGGTCCTGGATTCCCTCAAGATCGTCCTCAACAAGGACCCTCACTACGCTGATTATGGCTTGGTCGAGCGGCTGTGCGAGCCCGAACGCCAGCTCATCTTCCGTGTTCCGTGGGTCGATGACAACGGCCAGATTCAGGTCAACCGTGGCTTCCGCGTGCAATTCAACTCGGCCCTCGGCCCGTATAAGGGCGGCCTGCGCTTCCACCCGAGCGTGAACCTGGGCATCATCAAGTTCCTTGGCTTCGAGCAGATTTTTAAGAACTCGCTGACCGGCCTTCCCATCGGCGGCGGCAAGGGTGGTTCTGACTTCGACCCGAAGGGCAAGTCCGAAGCCGAGGTCATGCGTTTTTGCCAGTCCTTCATGACGGAGTTGCACACCCACATTGGCGAGTATCGCGATGTGCCGGCCGGCGATATCGGCGTGGGCGGTCGCGAAATCGGTTTCCTGTTTGGCCAGTACCGCCGACTGGAAGGCAAACATGAGTCTGGCGTTCTTACCGGCAAGGGCCTGTCCTGGGGTGGCTCCCTCGTGCGCACTGAAGCCACCGGCTACGGTCTGGTCTACTTGACCTCGGAGATGATGAAGACCCACGGCGAGTCCTTCGACGGCGCCAAGGTCATTGTTTCCGGCTCCGGCAACGTCGCCATCTACGCTGCCGAGAAGGTTCAGCAGCTCGGCGGAACCGTCGTGGCGATGTCTGATTCCTCCGGCTACATCACGACGCCGAACGGTGTGGACTTGGAGCTGCTCAAAGACATCAAGGAAGTCCGCCGCGAGCGCATCTCCACCTACGCCGGCGAGGCTGGCGCGGGTGTGGAGTACCACGAGGGCGGTAACGTATGGGAGGTCAGCGCCGACGTTGCCCTGCCGTGTGCGACCCAAAACGAGCTCGACGGCGATGACGCCAAGCTCCTGGTAAAGAACCAGATCCGCTACGTTGCTGAGGGCGCAAACATGCCGTGTACCCCAGAAGCCGCGCACTACTTCGGGGAGAGCGGAATCGCCTTCGCGCCGGGCAAGGCGGCGAATGCGGGCGGTGTGGCGACCTCCGCGCTGGAGATGCAGCAGAATGCATCCCGCGACTCCTGGTCCTTCGAGTACACCGACCAGCGCCTGCATGAGATCATGTCCAATATCTTCCGTAACATCGACAAGACCTCCAAGGAATACGGCCTGGAGGGTGACTACGTAGCGGGCGCCAACATTGCCGGCTTCAAGAAGGTGGCCGACGCCATGCTGGCCCAAGGCGTTATCTAGCCGCTTCCTTATCTCTGTATCCGCGTTCAACCTCCCCGCTTGTCGGGGAGGTTTTCGCTCTTTCTTCCCGCGTGGGATACGTCCCAGTGCGCGTGCGCTTGGATAGGCTGGTGCCATGTACCGCGTATTTGAGTCCCTCGATGAACTTGTTCGCAATCTGGAACAGGCCTATGCCGTTCCCATGACCTCCAATTGCATGGTTCCGCGCCACGAAATGCTGGCGCTTCTCGACGATCTCCGCAACGCCCTCCCCGTTGAAATGGATGATGCTCAGGACGTCCTGGATAAGCAGGATGAGATCCTGCAGGGTGCCGAGGAACGCGCGAACCACATCATCTCCGATGCCAACGCAGAAGCCGATGACACCGTTACCCGTGCGCGCGAGGACTCCGACGCCATGCTGGCCGATGCCCAGCACCGCGCCACCACCATGGTGGCCCAAGCAGAAGACGAGGCCACCAACCTAGTAGAAAACGCGCGGTCTGATGCTGAGCGCACCCGCGCCCAGGCAGACGAGGAGTACCAGCGCACCGTTGCTGCTGGCCAGGCCGAGCAGGACCGTTTGGTCTCTGAATCCGAAGTTGTGCGCCGCGCCGACGACGAAGCGCACCGCATCGTGGAATCTGCCCACTCTGAATCCAACCGACTGCGCACCGAGTGCGATGAATTCGTCGACGCCAAGCTGGCGGAATTCGAAACCACTTTGTCGGATCTCCTGCGCACCGTCAACAATGATCGCTCCGCCCTGCGGCGAGGCGCCGGTGTGCGCTCCCGCGGGGAGTCTCGCGGCGAGGGGCGCACTAGTGCGCGCGAACACCGCGAGCCGGGGCGCCGTGCACCCCGCGCGCCCCGCGACTACTAACGTGAACTAACGTGCGTGCCTCCTCCGCGCGGCGGATACGGGCGGCTTCCTTAGCTGACATGGTGCTCAGTGCCGCGGCAAGTCCGGCGGAGATGAGGCCTGGGAGCGCATAGAGCAGCCACATGATGCCGAAGTCCGTGTCTACGGCGTGGGGTTCTGAGAGAGGGTCCCAGGCGGCGTCAGCAAGCATCAGCAGCACATCCACCGCTCCGACTGTGAGCATCATCAACCCAATCCCCATGCCAGCGGCCGAAAAGGACTCCCGCGCGCCCCACGCGATGAGTGCGGCAAAAAGTGAGAACAGCGACGAAGAAATAATGACAATCGGCCCAAAGTGCAGGGGGAGAAGCGACACGGCACCGACGATCACGCCTGCAAGGGCACTGGCGAGAGCCACGTGGTGCAAGGAAAGGCCGGCATCGCCAAAGATGCTCGGGCGGTATCGAGTGATGACGTGGCGGCACGCCACCCCGGCAACAGCCAGTGCTACGGCGGGGACAAGGCACTGCAGTGGAAAGCTGAGTGCGAGGTCGCGTGCCGTGGCGGCCAGAGGCGCCGTGCCCGTCGCGGTGTAGCTCATGGGGATTTAGGCTAAAAGCCTGAAGCAGAAGAATCGAGGCTTTTGCGCAAGTGCTTAAGTGGCTATGACCCGGCATTCAGGTCCTTGCCAGTCTAGGGCGCAGGGGGCAGCACAGGGTAAGCTGGTGGGCGCTATGAAATCACCATTGAAGTTCGACGTGACGGAATTGCTCCGCAGCCAAGGAACCGAGGCGCTGCCTGAGCACCGCGTGCAGACCGGACCCGCGCCAGAGCGCATCGGCGTGGAAATGATCGGCATCCCGGAAGGCGCTGAAGTCACGGTGGAAGCCACCTTGACCCCGTTGGGCTCCGGCGTGTTGGTAGATGCTGATGTCACCGGCACTCTCAGCGGTGAATGCGCGCGCTGCTTGGCTGAGCTACAACCAGAGCTGGATCTCCACGTGTCCCAGGTGTTTTCCGCAGAGGAATCCTTCGTCAGCGGGGATGAGATCGAGGAGGAGGATCGCGGTTCGGGCGATGAGGTGCCCGAGATTCAGGACGGGATTCTTGACCTCCTGCAGACCGTGATCGATGAGGCAGGATTGTCCCTTCCCTTTGCGCCAACGTGCGAAGGCGGCTGTGAGGTGGACGTGCCCGAAGGCGTGACCACGGGTGTATCCGGGGAAGAAGAACGCGTTGATCCGCGGTGGTCTGGGCTGGAGAAATTCCTATGAGCAAGAAGAAGAAACTGACCGGTGAGCAGGCCCTTGCCGCAGCATTCGCGGAGGTAGACCACGCCCCGCTGCTGAAAGCACTCGGCGTGGAGCTCAGCGATGAGCTGCTGTGTTTGGCGCTGACGCACCGTTCCTTTGCTAATGAGAATGGGCACCTGCCCAACAATG
Source organism: uncultured Corynebacterium sp. (assembly GCF_902489365.1). Lineage (GTDB taxonomy): Bacteria > Actinomycetota > Actinomycetes > Mycobacteriales > Mycobacteriaceae > Corynebacterium. The sequence goes on from NZ_CABTZR010000018.1 coordinate 11,952, forward strand.
AGCGCTTGGAGTTCCTCGGGGACGCGGTCTTGGGCTTGTCCGTCGCGGCCAAGCTCTACGACAAGTACCCCTCGCGCCCCGAGTCGGATATTTCCAAGATGCGTGCGTCCATCGTGTCGCGCTATGGCCTGTCCGACGTGGCCCGCGAAATCGGTGTGGGCGACCACGTCTTGTTAGGCAAGGGCGAACAGGCCACCGGAGGACGCGACAAGGACTCCATCTTGGCCGATACCACCGAGGCCATCCTGGGGGCTATCTACCGCCAGCATGGTTTTGAGGTTGCCCGCGGGGTGGTGCTGAAGCTGTTCGCCGCCAAGATTGACAACGCCGTGGTGTCCGGCCGTCATATGGACTGGAAGACCACCTTGCAGGAGCTGTGCGCGGAGCTGAAGGCCGCGATGCCGGTGTACTCGGCCACCTCGACGGGTCCTGAGCACGATCAGACCTTCAACGCCGTGGCCACCGTGGCCGGCTTGACTGTGGGCCGGGGGACGGGCCACAACAAGAAGCTCGCTGAGCAGCAGGCGGCGGAGGAAGCGTGCCAAACCTTGCGTGAGACGCCATTGCTGGTGCAGGGCACCGCCGGCAAAGAAAGCTAAACCACGAGGACTCGATGCCAGAACTTCCCGAAGTTGAGTCCGTCCGCCGCGGGCTTGAGCCTTATGTTGTGGGGCGCTCCTTCGCAGCAGTAGAGGTTCTCCACCCACGCGCCAACCGGGGCCAGGAAGCCCCGCTGTCCGCGCTGCTGGTGGGCAGGAAGATTGCCGCGGTGGCGCGCCGCGGCAAGTTCATGTGGCTGGAGTTCGCCGACGAGGACCACACCGACCCAGCACGCGATGTACTCTTCATCCACCTCGGCATGTCGGGGCAGGTGCGGATCGGTGAGGTAGATTCGCCGCATGTGCGCATCGCCGCCGTGCTTGACGACGCCACCCGCCTCAGCTTCGTGGACCAACGCACCTTCGGTTATTGGCGTCTCAGGCCGTGGCTGAGCATGGCGCATATCGCTCCCGATCCTCTCGAAGCAGACTTCGACCTGACCGCGGCAGGGAGGCGCTTGCGCGCGAAACACACCGCGGTCAAGGTGGCTCTGCTCGACCAAACGGTGCTCAGCGGGGTGGGCAATATTTATGCCGATGAGGCGCTGTGGGCGGCCCAGGTTTCTCCGCTGAAGAAGGCTAGCGCTCTGCGGCAGCGCGATGCCGTCGCTGTGATTTCCGCGGCCGCCGATGTCATGCGCGCGGCGCTCGCCGTTGGCGGAACCAGCTTTGATGCGTTGTACGTCAACGTCAACGGCGAATCGGGATATTTTGACCGTTCCTTACATGTCTATGGCAGGGGTGGCCAGCCCTGTGATCGCTGCGGTGAGGTAATCCTGAAAACCGTGCTTGGCGGGCGTGGTACTCACTATTGCCCGTCCTGTCAGCACCGCGGCTCGGGGAAGTAGTCGGCCGCCCACTAGGGCAGCCGACTAGGACGATGCTGGGGATAGTTATTAATGTGTAACCCATGCAAGAATTCTTCAGCACCGTGATTGGTGTCATTAACGACAGCCTGTGGTCCTATGTCCTGCCTTGGCTGCTCATTGCCGCGGGCCTCTTCTTCGGCATCCGCACCGCCGTGGTGCAGGTCCGCATGGTGCCGGACATGTTCAAGGCGGTCGTCGAGAAGCCCAAGGGCGTCGGCGTCGATGAGGACGCCGACTACGGCGGAATCTCTGCCTTCAAGGCATTTACCATTTCAGCGGCCTCTCGTGTGGGCACCGGCAACGTTGCAGGCGTGGCCGTGGCTATCTCCGTGGGCGGGCCCGGCGCGGTGTTTTGGATGTGGCTCATCGCCATCCTGGGTGGTGCGACAGCATTCGTGGAGTCCACGCTGGCGCAGCTGTGGAAGGTGCGCGAGGGGGACGCCTACCGCGGTGGCCCGGCCTATTACATGTCCCGTGGCCTGGGGTGGAAACCTTTAGCAACCATCTTCTCCGTGGCCATCGCCATTACCTTTGGCTGGTTTTACAATGCGTTCCAGACCAACGCCATTTCCGATTCTTTGGCGGCCTCTTTTGGCCAGGATTCCGAGGCCTTCAAGGCAGGCGTGGGTATAGCCATCGTCGTTGTAGCCGGTCTCATCATCATTGGTGGAGTGCAACGCATCGCCTCGATGACCCAGTTTATCGTGCCGTTTATGGCAGGCGCCTATCTCATCTTGGGCCTCATCGTCGTTATTGTGAACTTTGACAAGGTGCCGGACATGTTCGTCTCGATTGTGGGCTCCGCCTTCGGCTTCCGTGAGGCTGCTGGCGCGACACTGGGCATGGCCATGCTCAAGGGCATCCAGCGTGGTTTGTTCTCCAACGAAGCGGGCGAAGGTTCGGCGCCGAACGCAGCAGCTACTGCGACGGTATCCCACCCAGTCAAGCAGGGCCTCGTGCAGACCCTCGGCGTGTACTTCGACACCCTGGTGGTGTGTACGATTACCGCTTTCATCATTCTGTTGGGCACTGATTTCGAGCGTTTCGGCTCTGATGCGATTGAGGGCGTGACGCTGACCCAGAATGCGCTCTCCGGCGTGGTGGGAGAGTGGGGCATCCACTTTGTCACTTTCATCCTGTTCTTCCTGGCCTTCTCCTCGATTCTGGGCAACTACTACCTTGCCGAGTCCAACGTGGAATACCTCTCGGAGAAGAAGTGGGTGCTGTGGGCTTTCCGTCTCATCGTGTTGGCCTTCGTCTTCTATGGTGCAGTGGCCCCGCTGGGCACCGTGTTCGACCTGGCCGATACCGGCGCTGCCATCATGGTTCTGCTCAACGTGTGCGCCATCGTGCCGCTGTCGGGCGTGGCCATCAAGCTGCTGAAGAACTACAACGAGCAGCGCCGCAAGGGCCTGGATCCCGTCTTCCACCGTGATATGCTGCCGGAATTGCAGAACGTTGAGTGCTGGGATGGCACGGATCCGGTAACCCGCCGCAGCGCGGAGGACCGCCGCCGCCTCAAGCACGAGCACGACTTGGGTGATCGCACGAACTTGAGGGAGTACTAAATGGCGCAGCAGGCAGCAGCCACAGGGAATGAACGGCTCACGGCTTTCGTTCATGGCCACGTCCAAGGCGTGGGCTTTCGCTGGTGGACGCGTTCCCGTGCTCTCGAACTAGGGCTGGCAGGACACGCGACGAACCTGCAGGATGGTCGCGTCCAGGTGGTTGCTGAAGGCCCGCGCGCTGACTGCGAGAGGCTGCTGGCCTTGCTGCGTGAAGAACCGTCGACGACGCGCCGCCCGGGCATGGTGAACGCCGTGGTGGAGCAGTGGGCCGCACCGCGCGGTGAGTCGGGCTTCATCGAGCGCTAAACTTATTCGAATGCACCTCAAATCGCTCACGCTCAAAGGATTCAAGTCCTTCGCGTCCGCGACGAATCTGAAATTCGAGCCTGGCATCTGTGCCGTGGTGGGGCCGAATGGCTCGGGTAAATCAAACGTCGTCGATGCTCTCGCGTGGGTCATGGGTGAAGGCAGCGCCAAGACGCTGCGCGGCGGCAAGATGCAGGACGTCATCTTTGCCGGTGCCGGGGACCGCAAGGCCCTCGGCCGCGCTGAGGTCACGCTGACGATTGACAATTCCGATGGTGCCTTGCCCATCGAGTATTCGGAGGTTTCCGTCACCCGCCGCATGTTCCGGGATGGCGCGAGCGAATATGAGATCAATGGGGCGAAGGCGCGCCTCATGGATATCCAAGAGCTGCTGTCTGATTCCGGCATTGGCCGCGAGATGCACATCATCGTGGGCCAGGGAAAGCTGGCGGAGATTCTGGAATCCCGCCCGGAGGATCGCCGCGCCTATATCGAAGAAGCCGCGGGCGTGCTCAAACACCGCCGCCGCAAGGAAAAAGCGCAACGCAAGCTGACGGGCATGCAGGCCAACCTGGATCGCCTGCAGGACTTGACCGATGAGCTGGGCAAACAGCTCAAGCCGCTGGCGCGCCAAGCGGAGGCCGCCCAGCGCGCAGCCACCGTGCAGGCGGATTTGCGCGATGCCCGCCTGCGTCTTGCCGGCGACCGCGTGGTGCGGTTGCGCGCGACATTCGAGGATGCTGAGAAGCGCGCGGCGGTGCTCGCCGAGCAGGTCGAGGAAGTGACCGCCCAGCTGGAAGAGGCGACCGAAATCCAGCTCGAGGTAGAAGCCGAGCTGGGGGATGTCACTCCGCGCGCGGAGGCCGCGCAGAAGCTGTGGTTCGAGTTATCGACCCTCAGCGAGCGAATCTCCGCCACGCAGCGCATCGCGGCCGAGCGCGCCAGCAACGTTGGCTCACAGGTGGCCTACGCGGGCCAGGATCCGGAGGAGTTGGAGGCGCGCGCACAGCGGGCTGATGAGGAGCACGAAGAGTTGCTGGCCGCCGCCGAGGAGGCTGCAGAGCGCTTGGAATCGATCCGGGAGGAAGTAGCCGAGCGCCGGGAAGCCTTCGAGGCCGCAGATAAGGAACACATGGCGCAGCTGCGCGCCATTGCGGATCGCCGCGAAGGCGTGGTTCGTCTCATCGCCGCCGAGGAGAACTTAGCCGGTCAAGTAAGTTCCGCGGAGTCCGAGTTGGCGCGACAGGAAGAGACCTTAGCGAATACGAAGGCGCGCACTAGGGGAGCGCAGGCGGAAGCTGATGAGGTGGCGGACAAGCTGGAACACCTGGCTGCCGAGCGTGAGCCGCTGGAGGAAGCACATGTGCGCGCGGCCAGCGAGTCCGCCGCGGCCGATAAACGCTTGGAGCAGCTGCGTGATGCCCAGCGGGAGCACGAGCGCAGCGTGTACAGTTTGCGCGCTCGGATCGACACTCTGGGCCAGACCGTTCCGGAAGCGCTGGATCTCGGTGAGGGCTTTAAACCTCTCGCGGAGTTCATCTCCACGCGTTATGAGACGGCCGTTGCCGCTGCGCTGGGTTCTTTCGCCGAAGCACAAGCCGGCGCGGTGAGCGGGGATATTGTGCGCGATCTTGCGGAGGCGAGCCGCACGCCGCTGATCGACGTAGCCGCGGAACCCACCGGTTCAGCTTGGCGCCTTGACGCGGACTTACCTTCCGGTGCTCGCTGGTTGTTGGACCAGATGGTCTTGGTCCCAGAAGTCTCAGCGGCGGTGACGCGGTTGCTCTCCGACGTGGTCCTAGTTGATGACTATGGCGCGGCCCGTGAACTCATTGCGGAGGATCCGCGCTTGCGGGCTGTGACCTCTGAGGGCCTGCTCGTCGGCGAAGGCTGGGTGGAGGCAGGAACGGGCGCCGTCTCCACCGTTGAGGTAAGCGGCCAGATTGCAGAGGCCGAGCAACATCTGGAGACCGCCACCCACGAGCTGGAGGAGCTATCGGGCACCCTAGAAGGCGCGAAGCTCGCGGCGGACGATGCGCGCGTGGGTGCGGCGAGCGCCACGGCCGCACTGCGGGAGCACGATCACGAACTCGAAGCGTGGAAGCGCGATCACCAGCGCTTGCTCAAGCAGTACGAGGCAAACAAGGCTGAGCACGAAAAGGCGGCCGCACGCGCTACGGATATCGAAGTGCAATTGGCCCGCCTGCGCGAGGAGCTGGCGGAGGCGCGTGACCGCTTGTCCCGCGTGGACGCCGAAGAACAGGCTGATGAACCCTCCTCGGTGGAACGCGATGCAGCCTCGACGGCCCTCGAACAGGTTAAAACCATGGAGGTGGAGGCCCAGCTGGCGGCCCGCAGCGCCGAAGAGAAGGTCGGCCAGGCAGCGGGCAGGGGAGAGGCCCTGCGGCGCCAAGCCCAGCACGAGCGCCAAGCCAAGGCCCGCCACGATCAGGCGATGGCCCGCCGGCAGGCACAGGCTCGGTTGGCGGGGGCCGTCGACAAGCATGCTCAAGATTTGGCTGCCCGCACCGCGCAGGCACTCGAGCGAGCGGCCGAAGAACGCGATGAGCTGGTCACCCAGCGCGGTGTGCTGCAGGGCCGCGCGCAGTCGGCGAAGCAAGCGGTCTCCTCGACCCGTCAGCAGCTGGATCGCCTGACCGACTCCGCGCATAACTCCGAGATTGCCCGCAGCCAGGCGCAGGTGCGCGTGGACGAGGCCGAGGAGAAAATCGTGGAGCAGCTCGGCATTGCGATCCCCGACCTGCTCAAGGACTACACCCCGGGTGAGGATTTTGATCGTTCCGCCGAAACCAAGCGGTTGAAGCAGGCGGAGAAGGACCTCAATTCCTTGGGTAAGGTCAACCCGCTGGCCTTGGAAGAATACAAGGCACTAGAAGAGCGCTATAGCTTCTTGTCCACGCAGCTGGATGATGTCATCCAGGCCCGCAAGGATCTAACTGGCGTTATCGAAGATGTGGACGCGCAAATCTTGCAGCTGTTCACGGACGCCTGGCACGACGTGGAAGCAGAGTTTCCCAAGGTCTTCCAGACGCTGTTTCCGGGTGGCGAGGGTCGTCTCATCCTCACGGAGCCGGATGACATGCTGGCCACCGGCATCGAGGTAGAGGCCCGCCCGCCGGGCAAGAAGGTGAAGCGCTTGTCGCTGCTCTCGGGCGGCGAGAAGTCCCTCACTGCCCTCGCCATGCTCGTGGCGATTTTCCGCGCACGCCCCTCACCGTTCTACGTCATGGACGAGGTGGAAGCCGCGCTTGACGACGTCAACCTGCGCCGCCTCATCGCCCTTTTTGAGGAATTGCGTAAGGATTCCCAGCTCATCGTCATCACCCACCAGAAGCCGACGATGGACGTGGCCAACGTGCTCTATGGCGTCACGATGCGCGGCGATGGCGTGACGCGCGTGATTTCGCAGCGCATGTCCCGCGCCGGTGAGGCGCCGGGCACAGCACAGGCGGCGGAGGATGCGACGCGCCTCGGCGTGGACGCCCCGCGCTAACGGCGGGCACCAGTCCGAGGCTTTTCGGACTCCTCATCGTGCCGGGCGTGGACAACCCTGGCACTATGGAGGGCATGAATACTACTTTTATGTGGATTGCGATAGCAGTCATCGTCCTGATTCTGCTCGTGGTCTTGTTCGTTGTCTTGGGCAAGAAGCGCGGTGAGTCAAAGAAGGTTTCTTTTGAAAAGCCCGTGGAGGAGCCGAAGGAGCTGACCCAGCAGCAGAAGTCCGGCAACTACCAAGCCAAGTCTGGTTTTAATTTTGCCCCGGCTGGCGGCGGCGCTACCAAGGAGCCTGTGCCGGCAGCTAAGGGCGAGGAGCCCATGTCGGCCGAGCCCAAGGTTCAGCCGCAAGCGGAGCAGAAGTCTGAGCAGCGTGATGCCACTGAGCTGGCGAATGCTCAGCTCAAGAGAGAAGAGGAGACCCCGAAGGCAGCGAAGCCTACGGCAGAACCGAAGCCTCAGGCAGAGCCCAAGCCTCAGGCAGAGCCGAAACCGGGACCCGTCGCAGACGCGAAGCCGGTGAGCGCGCCGGAACCGGCTGCGCAGAAGGAGCCGGCAAAGGAGGAACCGGCAAAGGAGGAAGAAGAGAAGGATTCTTCCGCCGGCGTAGCCGCTGCAGGAGCGGTGGGCGCTGCCGCCGCTGGTGCTGGTGCTTCCGGCGCCGCTGCCGTTGAGAAGGATGAGAAGGACACGGAGGAAGCTGTCCCGGCCACCGCACCGGAGACTGCAGAACCGGAACCGGTAGTTGAAGCCCCGAAGGTAGAGGAGGAGCCTTCCGTCCAGTCTGAGGCCGAAAAAGAGACAGCAGCAGAGGTAGAAGCACGGCCTGAGACAGAAGCACAGGCCGAGTCAGAGGAGACTGAGCCAGAGGAAGCCGAAGCAGAGGAGGCCGCCGCGGCGGCGGAGGCACAGGCGGCGTCGGCAAGCGCGGCGCTCGAGGCTGAGCCCGAGGAGCTAGAGGTTTCCGAGGACGCCGAAGTCGTCGAGGCCCCGACATCTCAGCCGCAGGAGGATATTGCGCCGGCTGCCGGCCGCTTGGGCAAGCTGCGCGGGCGTCTGTCGCGCTCACAGAATGCTATCGGCCAAGGCCTCATGGGCATTCTCTCCGCTGGTGACCTGGATGATGATGCCTGGGAGGAAATCGAAGACACCCTCATCATGGCGGATTTGGGTACGAAGTCCACGATGCAAGTTACCGACTCCCTGCGTGACAAGATTGCGGAGCGCGGAGTCAGTTCCGAGGCCGAAGCCCGCGCCATGCTGCGCGAAGCCCTCATCGAGGTAGGCCACCCGGAGATGGACCGCTCCATCAAGGCCATGCCGAACGATGGCAAGCCAGCCGTCATCATGGTTGTCGGCGTCAACGGCACCGGCAAGACCACCACGACCGGCAAGCTGGCCCGCGTGCTCGTGTCGATGGGTCACAACGTCTTGCTCGGCGCGGCGGATACTTTCCGTGCAGCGGCCGCGGACCAGCTGGAGACCTGGGGCCGCCGCGTGGGCGCTACCACCGTGCGCGGCAAGGAAGGCGCGGACCCGGCCTCCGTGGCCTTTGATGCCGTGGCTGCTGGCGTCGACCAGGGCGTCGACGTCGTTCTCGTTGACACCGCTGGTCGTTTGCACACCTCCGTGGACCTCATGGACCAGTTGGGCAAGGTCAAGCGCGTGGTGGAGAAGAAGACCGAGGTTGATGAGGTCCTGCTTGTACTGGATGCGACGGTGGGGCAGAACGGCTTGACCCAGGCCCGTATCTTCCGCGATGTTGTTGATATCACCGGCGTTGTCCTCACGAAGCTGGATGGCACCGCCAAGGGCGGCATCGTTTTCCAGGTTCAGGAAGAACTCGGCGTGCCGGTCAAGCTCGTGGGCCTCGGCGAAGGCGCAGACGACCTTGCGCCGTTTGAGGTTGAAGGATTTGTTGATGCCTTGCTGGGGGAGAAGTAAGTCCTTATAGATCGCTGGGCTAGACCTAAGTTCTTTCGAGACGCAGCGCCTCCTATGTGAGGCGCTTTCGTCATCTTCGTCCCATTAAAGATGTGCTTTGGGGGAGGTCACAATGGTAGTCTAGGACAGTCCTGTCTATGTGAGGCTGAGTTTTCAGCCCTAACAACGGTTCGTGAGGCTACTCTTTCGTGACACTCTTGTATGTCGTCCTCCTCGCAGCTGTCGCAGTGGCGCTAGCACCGGTAGCCGTCAAGGTTGCTGATCGCGCAGCCGGCTACCCGCTAGCCGGCATTTTTATTATCGCCGCGGCACTGTTGGCTAAAGAATTTCCGGCACTGGCCCGTGGCGAAGAACTGTCCTATTCCGTGACGTGGGTGCGTGACGTCATTGCGCCTGGCGTCGACGTTAACCTCGCCTTCCGCGGCGATGCGTTGGGCGTTTTCTTTGCGATGTTGGCTCTCGTCATCGGCGCGGTGGTGTTCACCTACTCTGCGGCCTACCTGCCCAAGGGGAAAGGCAACGTCAGCTTTTATGTGCTGATGACCGCATTTACGCTGTCGATTCTCCTGCTCGTGCTGGCTAACGACGTCGTGGTGCTCTTCCTGGCTTGGGAGCTGGTATCGCTGGCGTCGTTCATGCTCATTGCACGCAGCGGAAAGTCAGGTGAGGCTGGTTCGCAGCGTACGTTGATCCTCACCTTCGTTGGCGGCCTCACCTTGTTGTCGGGCGTGGCGATTGCCGCAACGGCCGCGGGGACGACGAACCTTGAGGGCATCTTGGCCTCCGACGTATGGGCCGAGCGCCCGGGCCTGACCGCCGGGGTAGCCGTGCTCATTGCAGTATCGGCATTCACCAAGTCCGCGCAGTTCCCCTTCCACTTCTGGTTGCCGGAGGCCATGGCGGCTGCCACGCCGGTCTCGGCCTTCCTGCACGCGGCGGCCGTGGTCAAGGCCGGCGTGTACCTGTTGATTCGTTTCTCCACCATCTTCCACGACGTCGCCGCGTGGAACTGGCTGCTCATCGTGGTCGGCATGGGCACCGCCGTCATGTCCGCGGTCTTTGCCGTGCAGAAGACGGACTTGAAGAAGCTGACCGCCTACTCTACCGTGTCCCACCTGGGGTGGATTGTGGCCACCATCGGCGTCGGCACGCCCTTCGCCATCGCGGCGGCCCTCGTGCACACGCTGGCACACGCGCTGTTTAAGTCCTCCATCTTCATGCTCATCGGCGTGATTGACCATGAAGCTGGTTCACGTGACATCCGCCGCCTCGGCGTGTTGTGGAACAAGATGCCGTGGACCTTTGGCTCCATGCTCATCGGCGCTGCCTCCATGGCTGCGGTCCCGCCGCTCTTCGGTTTCGTGTCGAAGGAAGGAATGCTCACTGCCTTCGAAGATGCTCCCATCGGTTCAACAGGCCAGGTGCTGCTGCTCATCGTCGCCGGCGTGGGTGCGTTCTTCACGTTTACCTACTCCGCCAAGATTGTCTTCGGTGCCTTCTTCGATGGCCCGCGCAACATGTCGCATGTCCATGAAGCGCCGGTGCGGTTGTGGCTGCCCGCGGCGCTGCCCGGTGTGATGTCGGTGCCAATTATCTTCGTCATGGGAGCGCTTGATAAGCCGCTCGATAGCATCGTGGCGGCCATCGGCATGGAGGGCCATTCCCACCTCGCGCTGTGGCACGGCCTGAACGTCCCGCTGCTTATTTCTGTGGTGGTGCTGATCGTAGGTATCATCGCGTTGTTCTTCCGCGGTCCACTGTGGACGGCGATGGAGGAGCGCCAGCTCCTACCGCGTACCGGTAACCAAATCTTGAAGTGGATTCAGGATGTGTGCGCAGCCTTCGGCCGTTTCGTTGGCCGCATGTCCGATACCCACAACCCGTCGAAGCTGATCCTGCCGATCATCCTCCTAGTCATCATCCTGGCGGGCTCCACTCTGGTGTCCACGGGCGTCGATGGTGTGGCTCTCAACCCGCGCGTGGACGGCCTTGATAATCCGTGGGACCTGCTGCCGCTGGGCATCGTGGCGCTGTCCATGTTTGGTTTGGTGCGTACACGCAACCGCCTCACAGGCGCAGTCATGATTGGTACCGCGGGAACCGGCGTGACTTTGCAGATGTTCCTGCTGGGTGCACCGGACGTTGCCTTGACTCAGTTCACGGTGGAGGCGCTGTCCGTCATCGTCATGATGATGGTCCTGCGCTATCTGCCGGAGAAATTCCACCCAGTACAGAACACCAACCGCAAGGTGGGCTCCATCGTGGTGGCCGTGCTCGCTGGGCTCACCGCATTCCTGGGCGTGTGGGCGCTGATGGGGCGTCACGAGCGCTCGGACCTGGCCATGTGGTACCTCAACAACGCCCCGGATATCACGGGTGGCGACAACGTGGTGGCCACCATCATCGTGGAGTTCCGTGCACTCGATACCCTGGGCGAGCTGTCGGTGCTGGGCATGGCCGCCGTGGTTATCGCAGCGGTCACCTCGACGCTGCCGCGCTTCCCGTTCACCTCCGGCACACGCCCGGCTCCATTCGGCCAGTCGCAGCTCAACTCGGTGCCGCTGCGCAAGGGTATTGCCGTGGCCATCCCGATCCTGGTGGTCATGTCCTTCATCGTCTTCTACCGTGGACACCAGGCTTCCGGCGGCGGCTTCCCAGCGGCGCTCATCATGGGTGCGGCCATCGGCTTGACCTACCTCTCGCGTGGTACCGATGAGATTGTCTTTGGCCGCATGACCCCGATTCACCTCACCGGCGTGGGCATCATCGTGGCGCTGGTGGCAGGCTTCATCGGCTACATCCCGACGTCGCATAGCTCCGGTGGTTTTCTCACTGCCATCCATGGCCACGCCCTGGGGCAGCACTGGACGACGTCGCTCATCTTCGACCTGGGCATCTACCTCGCGGTGCTGGGCATGCTCACCATGGCCATCAATGCTTTGGGCGGCTACCTGCGCCCGGGCACCGAGCGGGACTACTTGCCATGGGTTCATGACGATGATTCCGCGCTGCCGAACACCCCGCGCGTGGTCATGGAGGATGTCGACGACCCGTACCCCGAGTCCATCAACCCGTCTTCGGACCCAACGGCGTTGCTCAATGACTCCGAGGCGCGCCACCGTGCGTCCTCGTCCCACCGAATTTCGGCTAAAGAGGAGAAGAACTCATGATCCTCGCACTGACCATTGCATTGCTCATCGGCAGCGCCGTATACCTCATCCAGCAGCGCGGCCTCGTGCACATCGTGCTGGGCATGATGGCTTTCGGCCACGGTGCCAACCTCATGCTCTTGGCCACCGGCGTGTACTCCTACCGCGGAGAGTCCTTTCCATCGCAGGTGGGCATGGACCAGATGGCGGACCCGCTGCCGCAGGCCTTTGTGCTGACCGCCGTGGTGATTTCCATGGCTACCTCGACCATCCTGCTGACCATGGCGGCGATGGGCGCGAACGACGACACGGACGTCGTTGAGCCGGTGGATGACAACACCATTGACCACGCTTTCTCCACGCTGGGACGAGACACCCAGAACCGGGAGATTCTGGAGCGCTCGGCCAACAAGATGGATCGTTTGAAAGAACTCGAACAAGAGGAGGACAACTAGATGTATGACACCGTAAGCGCCCTCCTCCCGCTCTTCCCGGCGGTTCCCCTCGTATCGGCGGCGCTGGCGCTCCTCGCGCCGTGGCACCGCGTGCGCGATGCCATCATGCTCATCGTTCCGGGCGTGGGTATCTTCGCCTCCTTTGCGCTGTTGCTCTACACCATGAGTAACGGTGTGGTGGCGCACAGCGTGGGTAACTACCTGGGCAACGCGGGTATTGCCTTCGCCGCCGATACGTTCTCGGCGCTGATGCTCATCACGACGATGATCGTGGCCTTCGGCGCCAACTGGTTTGCCATCGTGGGCGGTGAGACCAAGTCTCGTTACTACCCATCGCTGACGCTTATCCTGATCACCGGCGTATGCGGCGCCCTGCTCACCGCTGATCTCTTTAACTTCTTCGTGTTCATCGAGGTCATGCTGCTGCCCTCCTATGGCCTCATCACGATGTCCGGTACGTGGTCGCGCTTGGCCGCCGGCCGCGCCTTCGTGCTGGTCAACTTGTTCGCCTCCACGCTGCTTGTGGTCGGCGTGGGCTATATCTATTCGGTTACGGGCGTGGTCAACTTGGCGGCGCTGACGGGTGCTGCCGCCGGCAATGGCCCGGTGACGGTGGCCTCCGGCATCATCGTTATCGCCATCGCCGCGAAGGCCGGCGTGTTCCCCGTGCAGTCGTGGCTGCCGCGTACCTACCCGGGTACGTCGGCTGCGGTCATGGGCCTCTTCTCGGGCTTGCACACCAAGGTCGCGGTGTACATGCTCTACCGCCTGTGGGTGCAGCTGTTCGATATGGACCAGCGCTGGGGAACGCTCATCATCGTCATCATGATCATCTCCATGGCGGTGGGCTCCTTCGGCGGTTTGGCCGAGAACTCCATCCGCCGCGTGCTGGGCTACCAGATGCTCAACGGTATGCCCTTCATCCTGGTGATGATGGCATTTACGACCCACGATGCGCAGCGCGCGCTGGCTGCCGGAATCCTGTACACCATTCACCACATGCTCACGGTGGGCTCCCTCATCCTGGCCTCCGGTGCCATTGAGGAGACCTACGGCACGGGCAGGCTCAATAAGCTTTCCGGCCTCGCGCGCCGTGACCCCATCATCGCGTGGATCTTCGCCGCCGGTGCCTTCTCTGTCGTGGGTTTCCCGCCCTTCTCCGGCATGTGGGGAAAGGTTCTCATCGTCGCGGAGGTCGCCCGCACCGGCGGGGGATGGGCATGGACCGTCATCGCGGTGATTATCATCGCCTCCTTCGCGGCGTTCCTGGCCATGCTGCGCGTGTGGCGTCGCGTCTTCTGGGGCAAGGATCTGCCCAAGGAAAAAGTGCCCGATGAGCTGGTGATTCGTAAGAAGTTGATGGCGCCCTCGGCGGCGCTCATCCTGGGTTCGCTGACCATGTTCATCCTCTCCGGGCCGGTTATTAGCGTCACCATGGAAGCTTCTGCAGACTTGTTGAATACGGAGGCCTACGCACACGCAGTGCTTGGCGACGATCCCGTAGCCCTACCCGACATCGACTCCCTTCAGGAGGGCCGTTAAATGAAGACTGCGTTGCACGCCGTTGGCTACGCGTTGTGGCTGATCAAGGAAATCTTCGTCGCGGGCTTTTCACTGGCCGCGGAATCCTTCAAGCCGCAGAACAATTACCGCCCCGTGGTGCTGCGATATCCCTTGCGCGTGACGAGCGCGTGGGAAATCTTCTGGTTCACCTCGTCCATTACAGCAACGCCGGGCACCCTGTCGCTGGGCTTGCGCGAGCCGGTGGCAGAAGGTCTTCCGCGCATCGTGCTGGTCCAAGCCGTGATGGGGGATGACCCGGCCAGTGTTATGGCGGACCTCGCGGACATGGAGGAGCGCCTCGCGCCACGGGTGAAAGGCATTGACTATGGCGTGCCTGGCCAGGGCCCGACGGAGGAACTAGCCCCGACCTTCTACGAGTACACGCTCGATACGCTGGGCCGTCATATGCGAGCACCTGACATCGCGAAGGCGGACGATACCCCGCTGGCCGCTCACGATGTGGAGAAGTATTCCGTGTGGCCCCTACGCCAGGTCGCGCAGAACAAAGATGCCCGAAAGGATGATAAGAAATGATTGATTTTTCCTCGATGAGCGCCTTTCAGTGGGTAGTTTTTGTCTGCATTTTCCTGATCGGCGCGTCGGTGTGCGCGGCCCTAGTGTTGGCGCTGCGCTCCCGCGACGAGCTCACCCGTACCGTGATGAGTGACATGGTCTTCTACGGCATGTTGTGCATGTACATTGCGTGGGCCATGACTAATCACGCGTCCATCGTCTATGACATCGCCATGCTCGCGGCTATTGCGGCCGGCGTGCTGCCGACATTGTCGATGGCCCGTATTATCTCGAAGGGCAGGAGGTAAGACCATGACTATCGCGGAGATTATCGCTTCGATTCTGTTGGTTGTGGCCACGATTTTGGTCATCGCGACTGCCATCGCCTTGTGGCGCGCGCCTGATGCACTGACCCGCGTTAACCTGCTGGGGCCGACGGTCGGCTTGGCTGTCCCGCTGCTACTTCTGGCGAAGGTAGTCGTGGATTTTTCTGAGAACGGGTTTTCGCTGTGGTCGCTGATCAAGGTCATGATTGCGTGTTTCGGCGTGTGGATCATCGCCTCGGTGGGCTCCTTCTACATGGGGCGCTCCATCTACGGTGTGACCGTCACCGACGTGAAGTATGCCAAGCGTATGCGCGAGCGTGAGCAAACGGTGAAGGCTTCCGAGGACGAGCTCTAGGGGCGCGTGCTGAGACAAGCGGCGAGGAGAGCGCTTCCCTCGCCGCTTTTTAGATCCCGAGTGTGATCTGTAACTCACTTTCCTTCCTAATTCTATAGAGTAATAGGTATATTGAGTTTCGTTACCTATCAAGCTATCGAAAAGAGGTTAGTTGACGTATGACCCCTGAAGCATTTTCTTCCGGCGACGCAGCATGGATGCTCATCAGCGCATCCTTGGTGCTGCTCATGACCCCCGGATTGGCGTTGTTCTACGGCGGAATGGCGGGCAACCGTCACGTCCTCAACATGATGATGATGTCCTTCGGCGCGCTAGCGCTCGTCCCAGTGCTCTACGTTCTGTGGGGGTGGTCCATGTCCTATGCGGGAAGCTCGCTGGCGGGCATCGTGGGCAACCCGTTTGAAGCCTGGGGGCTGCGCGGCCAAGTCACTGGGCCCTCCGCCGAGTACATTGCCGGTAGTGCTGGATACCCCAACATCATCGACATCGGCTTTCAAACGACTTTCGCCATTATTTCGACAGCCATCATCTCCGGTGCCCTCGCCGGCCGCGTGAAGTTTTCTGCGTGGCTCACCTTTGCGGGCGTGTGGGTCACCTTCGCCTACTTTCCGCTCGCCCACATGGTGTGGGGCGGGGGAGTGCTCTCCCATGCCCCGCGTTCCCTCGCAGCCTGGCTCTTCGGTGTTTCAGACGGTGAGGCCCTCATCGCTCCCATCGACTTCGCGGGCGGTACCGTCGTGCACATTTCCGCCGGTGCGGCTGCCCTGGTGCTGGCCATCGTCGTGGGCCCGCGCGCGGGCTTTCCGAAGCACATTGATAGGCCCCATAACCTTCCGATGGTGATGTTGGGCGCTGCGCTCCTTTGGTTCGGCTGGTTCGGCTTTAACGGCGGTTCCGCCTTCGCCGCGGACGGTCTTGCAGGCTTGGCATGGCTCAACACCACTGTTGCGGCGGCCGCGGCGATGCTCGGCTGGATGCTGGTGGAACGCATCCGGGACCACGCCGCGACATCTCTGGGCGCTGCATCCGGCGCGATTGCAGGTCTTGTCGCCATCACCCCGGCAGCAGGAGCGCTCAGCCCGCTTGGCTCCATTGCCCTCGGCTTCCTCGGCGGGATTATCGCCTGCCTGTGCATCAGTCTGAAGTACCGCTGGGGCTTTGATGATTCCCTGGATGTCGTTGGCGTCCACCTGTGCGCTGGTCTGTGGGGAACCATCGGGTTGGCCTTCTTCGCCACGGATAACGGCATCCTCACCGGTCACCTCTCGGAAGGCTTCAAGCTGCTCGTCGTCCAGGTGGTCATCGCTATCGTCGCAATGCTGTTCTCCGCTGCCGTTACTCTGGCGGTGGCCCTCCTCATCCGCGCCACCATGGGGTGGAGGGCCGATGATGAAGACCAAGGTATCGACCTGAACGAGCACCGCGAGTCGGCCTATGACTTCCGTGAGCCCGTGGCGTCTCACCGTCGCCACACCCACGACGCTAGGATTAACCCTGCACCTACCGTCCAGCCGCGGGTCGACACCGCCGGAGCTAAGGAGTAACAGATGAAGCTCATCACTGCCATCGTCAAACCATTCACGCTGCCGGACATCCGTGAAGCCCTCGAACAGCACGACGTGCACGGCCTGACCGTGACCGAGACCCAAGGTTTTGGCCAGCAGCGCGGCCACAGCGAGGTCTACCGCGGCGCCGAGTACGCCACCGATTTCGTACCCAAGGTCAAGCTTGAGGTGGTGACGGCCGACGAGCAGGTGGAGGACATCCTCTCCGCTATCGTCGACGCCGCCTACACCGGCAAGATCGGTGACGGCAAGATTTGGATCACGCACGTCGAGGACGTCATCCGCGTACGCACCGGTGAACGCGGCGAGGCCGCTCTCTAAAAGGTGTCTACGGCCGCCCAACTGCGTGAGGACGCCTACGCTTCGGCGCTGCGCCTCACGCAGTCCCTGCAGCTTCCGTCCGGCTGTGCGCTTGCCGCCACGGGTTCCTTTGCCCGGCGGGCGATGACCCCTTTTTCGGATCTCGACCTGATTCTCCTCCACCCAGATGACACCGAGCTTCCCGAGGACGTCGTCTCCAAAATCTGGTACCCCATCTGGGACGCCAAATACCGGCTTGACTACGCCGTGCGCACCCCGCGCGAGTTCGGCGCCATCGCCGGATCTGATCCCGCCGCTGGCTTCGCGCAGCTGGATCTGGCTTTCGTTGCCGGCGACAAGCAGCTTGTGGACTCCACCCGCGCCCAGGTCTATGCCTCGTGGCGCCGCCTGTTGCAGAGCAACTTCGACGCCTTTGTCGACCTAGCAATCACGCGTTGGCGCCGGTCCGGCACCCTGGCCACGATGACCCACCCGGATATCAAGAATGGGCGGGGCGGCCTGCGCGACATCCAATTCCTGCGGGCCCTCGCCCTGGGAAACCTCGCCGACGCCCCAGCGCTCGAGGAGGAGCAGGCCCTGCTTCTCGACGTCCGCACGCTCCTTCACGTCACCGCCCGCCGGCACCGCGACGTCCTCGATCCTGAATTCGCTGAGGAGATAGCTCACGAGTTGGGCTTTGCCGACCGCTATGACCTCTCCGCAGCCGTAGTCACGGCTGCCGCGGCAGTAGATAAGGCCGTGGAGAGGGCGCTGGCGACGGCTCGGGGCGTGGTGGCCAGACGTAGCCACAACCGTACCCGCAAGCCCCTCGACATCGGGGTGGTTGATGCCGGGGGCGAGATCCGCCTCGCTCGCACCGCCGATCTCGACGAGCCGTGGCTGCTCCTGCGCGTGGCTGCCGCTGCGGCGCGCTCGGGTAGAACCGTGCCCTCCCATGTCTGGGAGCAACTGCGCGAGTTGCCGGAACTGCCCGAACGCTGGCCTGCCGCCGCGACGGATGCCTTCTTTAGCCTGTTGTCTTCGCCGCTCAACACTCCGCGCCTCATCCAGGAGATGGACGCTCACGGCTTGTGGGAGCGGCTCGTCCCAGAGTGGGAGCACATCCGGGGGTTGTTGCCGCGCGAGCGCACGCACGCTCACACCGTGGACTACCACTCCATCCTTACCGTCGCGCGCTGTGCAGAAGCTCGCACCTCCGTGGCGCGGCCCGATTTGTTGCTCCTGGTGGGGCTCTATCACGATATCGGCAAAGGCTATGGGCGCCCGCACGAGATGGTGGGGGCGGAGATGGTGGCGCGAGCCGCAGCCAAGTTGGGACTCGACTTAGCGGACCGCTCCCGCGTACAAACCGTGGTCGCTGAGCACACTACCTTGGCCCGCATCGTCTCCCGCACGGACCCTTTATCCGATGAAGCCCGTGACGAGCTCCTCGAGGCCGTGCGCTATGACTACCTGACCCTAGCGCTCCTCGTCGTGCTCGCCCGCACAGATGCCGAATCCACCGGACCCGGTGTGTGGAACCGCAGGCTAGAGCAGGGCATCGAAGCGGTCAGCGGGCGCGCTTTCGCACAACTGGAAGCACTTCGCCCAGTTCGTCCTCTGGTTGCCGCCGACCGCGACATCGGCCTGCGCCACAACCCAGAGGATGACAGTTTTACCGTCCTGTGGCGTGGCAACTACCAAAGGGAAGCCGTGCGCCCGCTGGCTCTGATTGCCGCGCTGGGCTGGAACATTCTTTCCTCGCGCCTTGTGCGCACCGAGGACGGATACGCCGGCGAATTCGACATCCGCGCTCTGCACGGTGTTATCGATCTCGCCACGGTGGAGGAGCGCCTCGTTCAGTCCTATAAATCTGGAACTTATACCGTGCTGCCCGATTTTGTGCCGGGTCCCGCCACCGCGATGTGGAGCAGGGGAGTCTTCGAGATCAGAGTCGATGACTACCCGGGGACCTTAGGCCACGTGCTGGCGCTGCTTCCCGAGTGCGAGTGGTTATCCACCGCCACGCCGGGCGCCACCATGGTGCTCCACGCCGTGCCGCTAGGCGACGTCCCCCGTGCGGCCCTCGTCCGGAATGTGACCCAAGCACTGGTCAACGGCTAAGCTGGGGAAGTTATAAATTTATCCACGATAGTTGAGGGAGCACTGCACCGTGTTTGAGTCTTTGTCTGACCGCTTGCAATCAGCCCTGTCCGGCCTGCGCGGCAAGGGCAAGCTGACCGAGGCGGACATCAACGCCACAGCGCGCGAAATCCGCCTTGCGTTGTTGGAGGCGGACGTCTCTCTCAACGTCGTGCGCGGCTTTATCAAGCGCATCAAGGAGCGTGCGGCCGGTGCCGAGGTCTCCGAGGCTCTTAACCCTGCGCAGCAGGTAGTCAAAATCGTCAACGAGGAGCTCATCGAGATTCTCGGCGGCGAAACCCGCCGCCTCAACCTGGCGAAAAACCCGCCGACGGTCATCATGCTCGCTGGCCTCCAGGGTGCTGGTAAGACCACCTTGGCGGGCAAGCTGTCCAAGCACCTTGCCTCCAAGGGGCATACCCCGATGCTGGTGGCCTGTGACCTCCAGCGCCCGGGCGCGGTGCAGCAGCTCCAAATCGTCGGCGAGCGCGCCGGGGTAGACGTCTACGCTCCGGATCCTGGCACCTCCCTGGATTCCCACGAGCATGAGATGGGAACCTCGCATGGGGATCCGGTGGACGTCGCCAAGCGCGGCATCGAAGAGGCCAAGCGTACGCAGCACGATATCGTGATCATCGATACTGCCGGTCGCCTCGGCATCGATGAGACCCTGATGACGCAGGCGCGCAACATCCGCGATGCCGTCAATCCGGACGAAGTGCTCTTCGTCATTGACTCCATGATCGGTCAAGACGCCGTGCAGACCGCCGAGGCCTTCCGCGATGGCGTGGACTTCACCGGTGTCGTCCTGACCAAGCTGGACGGTGACGCCCGCGGTGGTGCGGCACTGTCCATTCGTGAGGTCACGGGCAAGCCCATCATGTTCGCCTCCACCGGCGAGAAGCTCGATGATTTTGACGTCTTCCACCCGGAGCGCATGTCTTCGCGCATCTTGGGCATGGGTGACCTGCTGACTCTCATTGAGCAGGCGGAGTCCAAGCTCGATCAGTCCAAGGCGGAGGAAGCCGCCTTGAAGATGGGCTCGGGCGAGATGACGCTCAACGACTTCTTGGACATGATGCTCATGGTGCGCAACCTGGGCCCGATGGGCAACCTGCTCAAGATGATGCCGGGCGGCAACAAGATGAACCAGATCGCCGACATGGTCGATGAAAAGCAGCTTGACCGCATCCAGGCCATCATCCGCGGTATGACACCGGAGGAGCGTGAGAACCCGAAGATTCTCAACGCCTCGCGCCGCAAGCGTATTGCTCTGGGCTCTGGTGTGGCTGTCTCCGATGTCAACCAGCTCATCGAGCGTTTCACCGAAGCCAAGAAGATGATGTCGCAGATGGCCGGCCGTTTCGGCATGCCAGGCATGGGCGGTGGGCGCTCCGCCACGAAGAAGAAGCCGAAGGGCCGCAAGGGCAAGAACGGAAAGCGCAAGCCGCCGAAGCGTCGTGGTGGCGGCGGTATGCCGGGTGGAATGCCGTCGATGCAGGAGCTGCAAAAGATGCAAGAGCAGTTGGGCGGCGGCATGCCCGGCCTAGGTGATATCAAGATGCCGAAGGGCATGGAGAATATCGACCTCAACAACCTGGACTTTGGCCAGGGCAAGAAGAAATAACTGAAGAGTGCGAAGAATGCAGCAGCATTCTTCATTAAAAGAAAGGGCCGGCGCTTTTTTTAGCGTTGGCCTTTGTCGTTTTAAATGGGTTTATCTGCCGGATATGCAGGATAGGGGATGGGCTCCGCGGGTGTGGCCGGAGGCGTCTCAGCGGACTGGGGGATCACGGGGCTATCGGCGGGAATTTGCGGGGGCTGCTGTTTGACCTGCTCGCCGTTGAGGATCGGCGCGATTGCTTCACGGATGAGTGGGATGGCGGAGTCCGCGAAGGCCTTGGTGAAGTGGTGCATATCGCGATAGACCATGATGTTGCCGATGATGACCGGGCAATCGCCGTCGGCGTTGCAGAACCACTTCGAGGTGTCCACGGCGAGCATGTTGTCATACTGCGAGAGGACTTCAGCGCCGGGATCGTATGGCGCGTAGACCTCCTCGAAACGCATGCCACACCCGAGAGAATCCTTGGTGGCCACGTAGCACTCATCAAACTGGCGGCCATTGCCGTGTTCATCGAAGCCCCACGGGTTGTCGCGGAAACCTACGAAGGGGATATCGTGCTTGGCCAGCTCGTCCCAGAAGGCTTTGTAACCTGGCGGGACGGCATCGGGACCGTGCCCGAACGGCTGTCCTGGCCGCGTGGAATTGGACACGACCAACGCTGGGTCCGCATCGATGATGCGCTTGACCACTTCCTTGCTCCATTCGGCGCAAGAGGGCTTCACGCTCAGTTCATCGCCCAGCTCGATGGGGCATCCCACGCGGGTAAGAGGAACCAGCTTGAAGCCCATCTCGCGGCCCAGATAATCCAGCGCCGAAGAAAACTGCTCCGCATGCGAGCCACCCACCAAATAGACCTCAACGTCGGAGTCAACGTCACCAAAGATGCACGGCGTCACGCCGTCCTTCTGCGTCTCGATGAAGTAGTCCGTCGGTTCCTGCTCCGGAATGAAGCACCAATTATCGGCGACCGGTGGCTGGATGCCGCGCGCGAGAATCGGATCAGGCTTGATCTCCACGTTCTCGGGAGGGGTGATGTTCTCAACGAAGGTCGTTGCTCCCGGGTAGAGCTTCGGGTCCAAGATTTCGCGGTTCGCCTCCTGCAGGCTGCGCAGCCACAGCGGCTGAACGGCCACGAGCGCAATGGTGCAGGCCGCAACGACGACGCCACCGACCCCGCGGAGAGCGCCGGTGCGGGTGCGGAGGTCGGCGAGGCCGCGGTGGACAGGGAGGTCGTCGGCAAGCGGGCGTTTGCGGTGCTGGCGCAGGGGCTTCTCGACGAAACGATGCGTCACGTCCGCCAAGCCCAGCGACACCACGATGATGATAGCGCCGAGCCACCACGGAGGGGTTTCAAGGCCGAGCGCAGCGATGGAAATGATGAGCAGAGGCCAATGCCACAGGTAGAGCGGGTAGGCGATATCACCGAGCCAGCGGGATACCCGGCTCGTCAGGACTCGCGAAAAGGACCCACCGGAACCGATGATGATGAGGACCGCGCCGCCGATCGGCAACAGGGACAGCGGCCCTGGGAACGCCAAGGTATCGGAGATGACCAAGCCTGTGCAGGCGAGCGCGGCCAGACCGACGGCGGTGGCGAGGTTGGACAAGCGCTGCGGCATGCGCAGGTGCGAGCCATAGATAACGAGCACCGCGCCCAAAGTCAGCTCCCACGCACGCGACCACGTCGAGTAATAGTTCTCGGGGGTGCCAAAGAGTCCATCTCGGGAGGCATACGCGAAAGAGGCGATGGTGACCACGAGGAGAATCGGGCCGGCGATGGAGTTTACGGAGGGGAAGCGCTGCGCCTTAAGGCCCGTCTTCTTCGGGCGCAGACGCATGAATGCAGCTAGGCCGAGAGCAAAGAAGATGCCGATGAGGTAGAACTGGCCTTGGACCGCCATGGACCACATGTGCTGCAGTGGTGACGTTGTTGCTGAAGCGGCGGCGTAGTCAGCGTTCTGCCGTGCTAATTCCCAGTTCTGGTAGTAGAAGACCGTGGCCGTGATCTGCTTGGTGAGCTCCGTGTTCATGAGCTTCGGGGCGAATAGTCGGACGAGCAGATAGCTCACGCCGATGACGAGCACGAGGGAAGGCACAAGCCTGCGGATCGTGCGCCAGATAGGCCACCACGGGTTCAACGAGGCGTTCGGCCGTGCGGCATAGCGCAGCTGTGACCCGAGGAAGAAGTACCCGGAGAGCAACAGGAAAACATCGACGCCACCGGAGACACGTCCGACGAAGACGTGGTACAGAACAACCAAAGCGATCGCGATGCCGCGGAGGCCGTCAAGGTCGTAACGGTAGCGGAATGTAGAGGGGGCTTGTTTATTCATAAAAAGAGGATTGTGTGGCGTCGAAATAACCGCATTACAGACTACCCCTTTCGCGGGGTAAGGCCTAACTCTGCAAGAGCTAAGGGGAATTTCCTATCTCGTGGGAGTTCCGCTAAAGTTGTCGAAGTTGTTCACGTCCAGCGTGGAGAACATATAACTTCATTTCTGCGTAACGCCGGTACCGCCTACGGACGGCCGGCACGTCACGCGCAGGATAAATCCAAGGGTTGAACCGGCGCGCCACCAAGCGGCGCGTGACTGAACTGCCCGGTGACTAGAAAAGGAGCCAATCATGGCCGTTAAGATCAAGCTGCAGCGTATGGGTAAGATCCGCAACGCTGAGTACCGCGTCATCGTCGCTGATGCGCGCACCCGCCGCTCCGGCAAGGCTATCGAGAACATCGGCATCTACCAGCCGAAGCAGGAGCCGTCCCTGATCCAGATCGATTCCGAGCGCGCTCAGTACTGGCTGGGGGTCGGCGCGCAGCCGACCGAGCCGGTTCTCGCACTGCTCAAGGTGACCGGTGACTGGCAGAAGTTCAAGGGTCTGCCGGGCGCAGAGGGCACCCTGAAGGTTGCTGAGGAGAAGCCGTCCAAGCTGGACCTCTTCAACGCTGCTCTGGCTGAAGCCAACAACGGCCCGACCATCGAGGCCATCACCGAGAAGAAGCGCAAGGCCAAGGAAGAGGCTGAGGCTAAGGCCGCCGCTGAGAAGGCTGCTGAAGAGGCCGCTGCCGCTGAGGCTGCAAAGGCAGAGGAAGAGGCTGCTAAGGCTGAAGAAGCCGACTCCGCTGAGGAGTCCGCAGAGTAAACTGCTGGCCTAACAGAAATATCCCCGCGACCTACAGGTCAGCGGGGATTTTTAGTGCTTAGGATCGTCCGGGGTGGCGCGTTTCCAGAGGATTGTCGAAGTCCAAGCCGCGGACAGCGGAGGCGATAACTGACTGCGCCATAGTTTCCACCTTTTCCTCCGGTAGCGACCTCAAATGCCCGCTGAGGCACAAGACGGTGAATCCGTGCACAGTAGACCAGCTGGCCAGGCAATTCTGCATCATGTGTTGCCTACTGGGTTCCTGTCCGATGGAGCGCGCATACTGCTCCATGTAGCCGTAGAAATTGAATGTGGCCTGCACACGTGGGTCCTCGCCGGGGCCCTCGGCCGCGGCCGCGAGTCCAGCTGGAATATCAAAACCGCTCGTGGCCATCATGCACTCGAAGAAGTTCTGCTCCTCCAAGGCGTAGTGGTAGTAGGCAAAACCAGCCGCCATCATCTTGTCGACAATGCTTCCCTCCGTGTCCTGGAAAGCAGCGTTGAGTTTGGTGATGAGTTCGTGGGTGGCGACGTCCGCGACGGCGTCGAGAAGCGCGGCTTGATCCTTGAAGTGGCGGTACGCGGCGGTGGGGGAGACACCGACCGCGCGCGTTGCGGCGCGAATCGTTACTGCCTCCGGTCCGCCCTCTCGGCCTAGCGTAATGGCCTCGCGGAGGATCTCTTCATGCAAATTTCCATGGTGATACGGCTTTGAATTACTCACAATCTAAGAACAATACTAAAAGTCTAGACATTCGCGCCAGTGTGTGGTGTCAACATGGTGAGCAGCATGAGTGCAGGTTCCTCGCTACATGTCACCGCATGCGGCACGTACGCCGGTAGATGGACAATGCGCCCAGGGGTAAGCACGTGTTCGTGTTCACCGCACTTAAAGGTCACCGCTCCCTGCAACACCTGAACAGTGATGGGGTGTGCAGCTTTATGGTCAGGTAAATCTTGTCCCGGCAGGAAGGAGAAGAGGATGAGGTTCGCACCATCGGCGCTGAGGACCCGCTTAACAGCTGGTCTGGGCCGCGTGGGGTGTGGCTCGGGGGCCTCATCGAGCAGATCCAGCGTTGTGAGGGCGACACTGTTGTGGGAGGCGTCGCCAAAGGTGGTTGCATCATTGATGGGAAGCTCAGTCATGCCGCCCCAGCGTAGCCCGTTAAGCTAGCAGGCATGGAACTACTCATTGGTCGCGTCGTGAAATCCCACGGCATTAAAGGCGAGGTCTCCGTCGAGGTGACCACCGACACCCCCGAGACTCGATTCGCCGTCGGCGAGGTTCTCCACGGCACACAAGGCAAGAAGGAACACGAACTCA